>JAWOGF010000084.1:0-4769 GCA_046497075.1 Candidatus Saliniplasma sp. | reverse complement strand
TCGGAGGTGGACCCGGTGTAGGTAAATCGACACTATCCGCAGAGTTGGGTCACCGGTTGGGTATCAATAGGATCATCGGAAGTGATACTATTCGAGAGATCATGAGAACCATATTATCCACGAATCTGATACCCTCGCTGCACGAGTCGACGTTTTTAACGCACACGGTGGTCAAAGCTCCCTTCATAGATGATGCTCTGATACATGGGTTCGACGAGCAGGTCAGGTTGGTTAGTGAAGGGATAAAAGCGGTTATAGATAGGGGTATGAAAGAGGGGTTGAACACTATCGTCAACGGAGTACACATAGTACCGGGATATCTGGATTTGAATGAAAGAGAAGAATATGGATTCGTGTTCCAGTATATTTTAGAAGTTCCAGACCTGGATGAACATATTCAAAGATTTAAAACAAGAGCGGAAGGCAGTCATCGAGATCCTGAAAGGTATATCGAGAGGATGAACAACATACGGGGGATACAGGAGTTCACAAAAGAACAGGCCGAGAGCGAAGGTGTTAAAGTTATCAAAAACCGTGATATAGATGAAACGATCAAATTCATAGTTAGTGACATTATAAAAAATTTAGAAAAGGAGGTCTAAGAATGGAAAGATCGATACCGAAAATCTACGATCTGAACATGCCCATAAGGAGTATGATAACAAAACGTGTAATAGGAGTCGACAAGAACAGCTCAGTCCAGGAAAGTGCAAAGAAGATGGTGGAGTTCGAAGTAAGTTCACTAGTCGTTGTTGATGATGGTGATATCGTTGGATTCTTGACAGATGGCGATATCAAGAAAAAGGTAGTGGCTAAGGGACTAAGCTCTGACATACCAGTAAAGGAAGTTATGAGTAGAAACCTAATAACTGCAAATATAGGAACTATGGTTCGAGACGTTCTGGATATAATGGCCGATAAGAACGTTAAGCATGTGATGATAGAGGAAGAAGGCGAGATCGTTGGGATGCTCACTTTCGGTGATCTGATCCACATAGATAAACAGAAGGTTGAAACCCATATCTCGAGGGAATGATATGAGGATATTACACATCTCGGATACACACTTCGGTAAAGAAGATTACTTCTATCGAGATATTCTAAATGAATTACTAGAAGAAGTGAACTCTGGAGAATATGACCTGCTTTTACATTCAGGAGATGTTACCCAGGGTGGAAGACCTGAATACTACAAGCAGGCCCAGGAATACTTTAAGCAGATAGATATACCCCATCTCATAGTTCCGGGTAATCACGATAAAAGGAGCGGGGGACTATCGTTATTCGAGGATTATATCGGTCCTGCAAACGGGTTCGAAGAGATCGGTGACGCCGTGATTGTTTTCGTGGACAGTGCTGTTTCCGACAGCAACGATGGCAGGGTTGGGATGGTCAAGTTCGAGATGTTGAAAGAGGCTCTTAGGAAGCACAATCAAAAAAAGATCAAGATAGTGTTGTTACATCATCACGTTCTACCGGTTCCTAGGGCTGGTAGAGAAAGGAACATATTATCGAATGCCGGAGATCTACTAGATCTGTTTTTGAAAGAAGATGTAGACCTGGTGGTTTCCGGTCACAGGCATTTCCCTAACGTTCACTCCGTGGAGAACATGGTGTTCGTAAACGCTGGGACGGTCTCCGCAAAGAAAACTAGGTATGGAGACGTCAACTCATACAATGTTATCGATGTCGGAGAGGAAGATATTCAAGTTGAAACACGGAGGATCGACGGTTCTGTAAAATCTAAAGTATTTTCCAGGAAGGAAAGAAGGATCTTTTACGAATTTGGTGAAAGGATATTCCGGATCGTTCACATATCGAACTCGTTCATATCGAATTCCAAGAAGTTCAGATACACGCATTTCATGAACGCGGTAGATACTATAAATTCCATGGATGCCGATGTACTGGTGCACTGTGGGGGGGTCGTGGAAGAGGGTATCTCTAGAGATTACGAGTTGGCTAAGAGTTACATGGACAGGATCAAAGTTACGAAATTGTTCACACCCGCTGGAAGAGATATCAATTATCTAGGGTATAAACTGTTCTCAGATCATTTTGGAGGTATAGATCAGTCATTTTCTAACGAAGATATATTTTTACAGGGGATATCATCCTCGCAGTACGATTCTCCCATAGGCGTGGTGGGAGAAACTGAAAGGAACGCACTCTTCGAAAAGTTAAGGAACCGTGAGGACGTTTTTAGATGTGTGTTTTTACATCACAACATCGTCCCGATACCGCATTCCAGAGAGAAAGGACTTTTGGAGGACAGCGGTGACCTGCTCAGAGGACTGATCGATGAGGAAGTGGAACTAGTATTGACGGGTACATCTTCACATCCATTCGCCGCTAAGATAGGTGACAGTATAGTCGTTAATGCGAATTCGTTAAGCAGCGTGTACCAGAGGAGTCTGTACGGGAATTCGTTCAACGTGATCGATATCTACGAAAAAGTGATAGTGGTATCCGAAGTCAACAGTCTGTGGGGAACTAAAAGGATACTCGGTATCTGGGAACGTAACGATGGAGTTTAAAAAAGGATATTTCGGAGTTCCTCTTGGATATTCTGTAATTTTTCTTTTGTTATCCCATCTTCGGAACTTTGCATACTCCACAACTTTTGGAATGTAGGCATGATCTCATTTTCATCGGTAAATGAATGCTGGATGGAGGTCTCTATGACGTATACCATATCAGAATATGCCTTTTGTAAATTTTGATTCAACGGTGAGTTCAGCAAAGTTCGGATCACTTGTGGTTCCATTTGTTTCAACCATTTTTCTTCCGCTTCCAGGTACTCTTCGAGCTCCTTTAAATCCTCTTCATAAAACTCCCAGCCGCTACCTCCCAGGTTCTCATCTAGGTGATCTTTGGAAGACGGTCCTGTAAGGGCACATATGACTGGTTGTGAGAGTACCCATCTTATAGCTGTTTGAACCGGTGTTTTATCGTACTTTTTACCGATCTCTTTCAATCTATCGACTATCCGTAAAGCCGATTGTAACTTCGCGTGTTTGAAGAGGGGGTCTATGCTTTTGATACCGGCTTTTTCAGGGGGTGTATCTTTACTGTATTTCCCCGTCAATATACCTCTCCCAGTGACGCTGAAAGCTACCGCTTCGATATCTTTCTTTATACAGAATGGAAGAAGTTCCTCCTTTGCCTTTCTAGATACTGCGTTAAATTCCATCATCGCTATCGATAGTTTTCCAGCTTTGGAGTACTTTCGTATCTCATCTAAACCTATATGACTCACTCCGTAGCCGTCTATCTTACCGTCGGTTTTCAGATCCTTCAGTGCTCCGACCGTTTCTTCGACGGGCGTTTCCGGGTCTGCAAAGTGTACCAGATAATAATCGATATAACTGGTATCTAATCGTTCTAGACTATCTTCACATGCAGACATCACCGCATCGTAGGAAAGGTCCGGTTCACTGCCCTCTTTTATGCCGACCTTCGTCTGCAAAACCACTTCATCCCTGATCGGTGAGACCACTTCACCAAGTATCTGCTCGGCCTTGGGACCGTATGTATCGGCGGTATCGAAGAAATTGATACCCTGATCGGCAGCATGTTCTAGAACTTTTTTGTAAACCTTTCTATCCACTGGACCGTAAGCTCCACTCAGTGCATAGCAGCCCATCCCTATCTCGGATATCTCCTTAGCTTGGAATTTGTTGTATTCCATCTCAATCTTCACTCCTCAACCAACCTCTCGTGTTCAATATGGAAACCAGCCTGGCTCCAGATATCATAAATACTACGATGCCAAGATTGATGAAAAAGAAAGAGAGGTCGAAGATCGACGTGTAAACCAGATAGAGACCTAAGATGATCAAAAAGCTCATGAATCCGAACTCGATAAAGACCAACTTGCTCTTTTTCTCGATCGCTTCCAATCTTTCATTCCTTACTATTTCGAACTTTTCATCTAAATTTTCTTCGAAGAGACTAGCTAGTTTACCTACTTCTCTGATGTTGTTCTTAAACTGATTCTCATCCGTCTCGATACCGTAGGTGCTGAACATCACAAGCCCAGACTCTATGATCAGTGCTCTGAAACTGTCACCATTTTTCTTTAGAAGGCTATTTAACCGGCTTGCGACCTTTTTAGTGATCAACTTTTTCACCAACGGATGATCCCTTTGACTTTCTGGAAACACATCTAAATCGTATCTTTTTAGTTGTAGTATCTCGAGTTTGGGTAGATCTTCATCGATTTCAGAAGTTTCAGGTGAGGAGATTATAACTTTTTCATCGGTTTTTATGTCGACTTCTGCAGCGTAAACCGTCTTAGGTGGAGCCTTCTTTTTACCTCTTACAGGATGTACGTAGACCTCCCGATCTTTGATCTTCCCGTACAGATCTGGCATACCATAATTACCACCATGACCTTCCTTGATGGCGATCCCTAACTTTGTAGAGACCTTTTTGTAAAATTTCCAGATCTCTTTTCTAGCCCTCATGCTGTAAACGATCTTCATCAAACCTAAGAATCCCAGTATAGCAACAACCAGGACCCCGACGATCTCCAAAATAGCTGACATGTTGATCACCTCAATACTCGTAACCAGAGGCTTCCTCTTCCGTGAACTCGACTCCCAAACCGATGGCTATACGGTTCACGAAGTTGAAGTAGCTTGCAACGAGATCGATGTTGAGTATGGCCTTATCGTCGAATCCCGATGTTCTGAGCTCTTCTATATCCTCCTTACCGACGGTACTCGGTTCGGAAGTCAGTTTTTCGACGAATTCCAGCATGGTTA
>JAWOGF010000092.1:0-16814 GCA_046497075.1 Candidatus Saliniplasma sp. | reverse complement strand
AAGGTCCCATAGGTTCCGGATGTATCAGCTCTTTCAACTACATATATATCTTCATCAGGACCTCCGAGTTCATCCCAATTCGTTATATCCCCAGAATATATATCGATCACTTGCTGTTGTGTCAGATCTTGAATTCCAGCATCGTAAACAGACTTACTGACAATTATGGCAAGACCATCTCTTGCCACAGTGTGTTCTACAACATCGGGTACCTCATCGATCTCGGATTGTTTGATATCTCTACTTGCCATACCTATATCTGCGGTTCCCTCTATTATGGCATTTATACCGTAACCAGAACCTCCTCCGCTGACGGAGACTTGTATATCGTCATGTTCCTTATTGAACTCCTCCGCAGCAGTTTCCGCTATCGGAAGTACGGTAGAAGAGCCTGTAACCGTTACCTCATCCACTCCATCATCTTCGGTACAACCAGCCATCAAAACACTGGCGACTAAAAGTATGCCGACCAGACCGATGACCATCATCTTGCTTTTCCTTTGCATTTTCATCGGATAAATGAAAAAGGGGATGGAGATATATACTTTATCTGTATAAAATATAGTTTGGTAAATAACCTATATAGTTGGTATATATAATATAGAGGTTATGCTTGTAGATCATCCTGTTACTCTAGTCCCTGTGAATTCTTTACCCTTGATGGCATTTTCAAAAGAAGTTAGATCACGCCCATCCATGATATACGTCTCGATCTTCGCTCTTTTGATTATTTTAGCCGCTAATGGATCGAATACTACATTCGGTCCTGCCCTACCCTCACTTTCGGAAACTATTTCTAGTAATCTGTCATAATTCAATTTCGGTATTTTCTTTGCATCCTTATCTTCCCTAGGATCTGCTGTATAGACCCCGTCTACAGAGGTAGCGTTGATCAATTTATCAGAGCTTAGTCTTTCAGCCAACATGGCGGCAACGGCATCGGTGGTATGTCCCGGATGAGTACCACCCATGGTGATCACAGAATAATGGTTTCCGGCAGAGATAGCTTCATCAAAGTTGTCAGCCGGTATCGGATAAACGTCTTTACCCATTGCGATTATCAATAATCTTGCATTCAATTTAGATGTGGATATCCCAAGCTCATCTAGAGTAGCTTCGTCGGCACCTAGGGACCTTCCCCATTTGATGTATTTTCTAGCAGTACTACCTCCTCCCACGACCAGGTAGAGTTTGTATTTTTCTTTAAAAGACTTTAAAATTTCAGCAAGTTCTTGGATATAAGAAACGTCATCATCATCCGGCAACAATATCGACCCACCGATGGATATCACTATCTCTTCTTTCATTTTACCAAAACAGGAAACATCGAATGGATATATAATTGATATGGTGTTTTACAGGCTAATGAATTTCTTTGGAAAATTTTCCACATTTACAGATTTTTAAAACTATAACATTAAAGATCAAAATGAAAAATATAGAGATCGTAAAGGTGCTGAACCCGAACTCCGGTATACGGGTCACATCTGCAGCTTCGTCGTATGCATCGGAGTAATAAGACCCAACCCGGATATCCGTTTCATCAGTTACATTGCCTGTGTTAGAAGGGATCTCTATCTCAAGATATACCTCGATAGATTCATTACTACCCATCCACCCGGTATCCGGGATACCGTCACTTGTGGTATCCCAATCAGGGTTTACATAATCCCAATCCCTATCTCCATCGATATCCTGAGCTATCAATTCACCCTGTTCTGAATACAGAGAAACGTTGAATCCTTGGGAAGAGATGACTTGTAGATGGAAGATATCCGTGCCATACCCCATATTCTGTATCGTATGATTATAGGTCACATTGCTACCCTCTTCGGCAGTATCGTTATGATCTGGATACACATCAACATCCGCTGGAATACTAAAGGTACCGTATCCAAAAGAAATCACGCCGTTGGATTCGACGGCCTCGACCTTGATTTCGTACGTTCCCGCTTGAGCTTCTTCAGGAAGGTTAAAGATGTGACTGAAATTCACCCAATAAGAAGGATCAGAGGGGTCCACCTCGGTCAAGTTCATGGGGTGGTTTTCGATCATAACTGTTCCATCCGGACTGTAAATCGATACGTTAGCGCCTGCAATATCATAACTTCCGATGGGATCGCCTATCTTGGTTTCAACCCTTACCTCATCACCCTCTGAAAATTCATCGGTTTCTTCTTCCCCATCATAAGTTTTTACATCTAAAACTTCGATATAGGTATCGGTTTCAACCTCTAACCTAGAATTGTTTTCCTCACTGTTGTGATGAACAGTAATATCAGCATCGCCGGTTGTGATAACCAGTTCCATTGGATTACCTGTTGAAATAGTATGGTCCGTCGAAAAAGAGAATGTTTGCCAGCCCTTGTCTTCGATATCGATGATCGTATCTGAACCTATTATGTCCCCTTCTTCGAAAAGTCTAGCTGTGACATCGGGATCACCATGGCCATGTGGATATGGTTCGATGTATAAGTGAACTAGTGCTTCATCTATTAGATCAAAATCATCGGTCATAGGGGGATCCTGCATCCAGGTATGACTTCCGTCCTTCTCGATAAAGGTTTCAACAGTATCGTTGCCCATGGTAGTGTTCAAGATATCATTTTCTAATAGATAGAACGTTTTCGTCTCTTCTGTTAAAGGGACCTCGGTGGCCAACTCAGCGTGATCGGATACCTCTGAATAATTCATTGAATGAGCAGAGAAGCTGGTTTCATCGATCAATCCTTCGGTGTCCTCTGGTATCTCTTTTTCAAATACAAAAATTTCTTCTTGATTTGCTTCGATGTGTATCTCGGGCTTACCATCGCCCTCAGAATCCCATATTGGATCTACCCAATCCCATACCCCGTCTCCCTGGATATCTTCAGCTATTAAAGACCCATTATAATAAAGGTTCGTGGTCCAATCTCTACTCGATTCACTCGGTTCTAAACAGTAAAGATCATCGACATTACCGATATTCTTTATATTGACAGTAAAATTCACATTACCTCCTGGCTCACCGAATTTGTGGTTATCCGGATACACAGAAACTCCTGGATCATCTGGTACTGAAAAAAATGTACTTTTCGTATCTATATTATCCTGATCGTCCCAAGCTGTTACTTCGACTTCATAACTTCCACTAAGTGTATCATTATCTAAGAAAAAAGTGTGATTGTATTTTGAATAAAAAGGTGGATCATCTTCATCACTTTCATACAACATCATCTCTTCCTGATCAATAAG
The DNA here is from genome assembly GCA_046497075.1 of Candidatus Saliniplasma sp. Classification (GTDB taxonomy): domain Archaea; phylum Thermoplasmatota; class Thermoplasmata; order Halarchaeoplasmatales; family Halarchaeoplasmataceae; genus Saliniplasma. The sequence continues at coordinate 13,580 of JAWOGF010000092.1, read as the reverse complement.
AACAGATCCATCAGGATAATATACGGAGACCTCAGTTCTCTGGATGAGATCTGCATCGATGGGGTGAGTAACGTTACCGATTACTTCGACTAGATCACCGCCTTCAAAAACATCTTCTGATGTTCCATTTCCATCATAAGTTTTAACCTCAACTACATCCGTGGAGGTATTAGTGGGAACAATTAAACGGGAATCCCTATCATCTGAATTGAAATAGATGGATATCTCCAAAGATCCCGTATCGGGCGGGCCAGTTATAGTCGTGGATAATGACAGAGATTCTCCCTTCGAGATCTTATTATCTATCACCTCAAGATCGATCGTTTGCCATCCTTCAGAAGACAAACCTGCTACCTCACCGTAGCCTATCACACCAGTCTCTGTAGATAAGGTTGCGTTTAATCCAGGCCTATTATCACCTACAGTCGTCGGATCTAGATAAAATAAGGCCTCCGAATCACCAGTTATCTCAAAATCCCCCGCCAACTCATCTGTAGACCACTCCTGTTCCCTTTCCCCGTCTTTGTTGACAAGGGTGACTTGAGATTCAGTAGCACCTTTTTGAGTCCTTAAAACATCGGGATCACGCAGATAGAAATTTTGATCAGTTTCTGTACTAGTCAAAGCTATATTATGGTCGCTCCCTCCGACTTTCAAACTGCTCGAATCTCTATTCGTAGCCCAATCCCCAGTTATGAAATTGACCTCGAATTCTTCTAATAATCCTTCCAACCCATAACATGCGAATTCCATCGAATCTCCAGATAAGGCGATCTCTAACTCCTTATCCTCTTTTTCCCAAACACTTTCAGTTTCGCTCCACCTCTCAATTTCGAGATCGTTAATATCTCCATACTGGCCCTTGATCCGTATTCTATAATCCCCGTCGGAAGCCATCATGCCATTACCTTGATCAGTACCTCTATCTATGTAGACCTCTATTGTATCTTCACCAGTTCTATGGGGATCAGGACGTGGCCCTATATACCTGCTGACTTCTCTACCCCAGTACCTATCGGGTATCTCTGGATCCTCAGGAATAGTTGTATTCAACCATTTATCTGAACCGTGAGGATAATCCGCCACATCGTCCCCATCTACATCCGGATGGTCTTCTTCCGTTACCATCTCTGAATCCGGAGTCCCGTCGTTCGTGAAATCGTTGGGATACGGGTCGTATGTATCCGGTATACCGTCTCCATCTGAATCTGTAAGATCATCTACGTACCTCTCGACTCCTTCAGGGATGGATGTTCCTTTAAGAATATCATCTCTAGTTTTCAGCAGAAAATTTGCATCAGTATCATCGAATTGAATACCATAATTTTCTATATCGATCCGGTTTGGAACGTCCCCTTCATCTGCCTCCTCATACCCACTCCAATCACCAAAGGCACCATCAACAACCACATATTCCGGGACCTCTTTAAAGTAATAAAACGCCCCTGGCCCTACGATCCTATCCACAGCATCGGATTCAACACCCACCAACTCTAATCCTATATTCTCACCAGCATCTCCTTCGAAAATCCCCCTGACAGATATCCTCTTCTCTTCGTTACCCTCCATTTCTAATGGAAATTCTAGATCAGGTTCTAAATGGATAGACTGAAAATCTTCTTCACCGTCGAACTCCAAGCTGTCAACTGTTACAGATCCCCCGCCAGACGTTAATACGAGTTCTAGTATCTCGTCATCCTCTTCCAAAACCTCTTTATCCAACCTATTTTGACGAACTGTAAATGAGGGAGTATCAGGGGATATAAGGTGTTCGGCCTCACCTTCCCTGCCCTTGTGGTCCATAGCTACTAGTTGAGAATGCACTTCACTATCTCCAAGATACATATCGGGAAAGGAGAACTCAACCTCATTGTCGACTTTTTCTATCTTTAATCCAGAAAGATGTCTCCAGCCGTGCCAGTTATTATCCAACGTTTCATTTTCATATCTGTAAAGTTGGCCAAATATATCCTCGCCCCATCCTTGTATCTTAACCATATACTGGGCATTCAATTCATCTGTTCGATAGATATTATCTCCTTTTCCATCCTGTATAAAAATATACACAGCGTCCATATCTCTATCCTTTCCACCGACCAAAGCTTCTCCTTCAGTCTTAAAATAATAATTGAGATGATCCGAGGACCTATCTACAGCACATTCTAAGACTGTAACACTAGGTGAAAGACCTAACATCTCAAATTCGAGGGGTTCGAGGTCTTCCCAATCTTCAAAATCTCCATCGATAACTATCTCTTCATCGGGCTCCTCGTATATGAAAAAGATAAAAGTTCCAGCGATCATACCCACGATAAGAAAAAAAATCAGTATTGAACCTGCTGTCTTCTTCCACCTCAATTTCCGTTTAAACGAACGTTTTTCCCCTTGTAATCCATTTATGAAACCCGTTTCCGCTTCTTCTTTACTATCCCCAACCGAGCCATTTTCAAGACCGTTGATAAAACCCTTTTCTCGTGATATCTCTGAACTAGCAGAACCGTTCAACTTTCCATTCTTTGACCGTTCTAAAGAACCAAGTGAACCAGCGTTTCCCTGATCCTCAACCATCTCGCTTTTTTCCGTTTTCGCTTCGATAGATTTTATCAGCTCTCTCGAACGAGCTTTTGCTTTTTGAAACTTACCTTCCAAATAGATATCATTGAGACGCGATAGATGGATGTCAAAATCCGATGATAAGTCTTCTTTATCTATACTCTTTACCAGTTCATCTAGTTTCTTTATGAATTCACTAGCTGCCCCCATCTCTTCTATGCCCTTATCAAGATGTTTTAACACATCGAAACAAGTATGATATCTACCCTCTTGCTCCAGTTCTTCAGCCCTCTCAAGCAACTTATCGACGGATTCGATATGAGATGAGTAGACAAATTCTTCACTCTTCAAAGACCTCATCCTTTCTTTGATCCCTCTAAATTTCCGATCCAATTCCCTCTTCTTCTTCCGGGTATTTACAAATAGGTCGACTAGGTTTTCTTCGACACTGTATCTCTTTGTCTGCCGGTTTATCAGAGCAGAGATCTCTTTATAAAATACATTTTTTTCTGTCACTGGCCGTTCAAGTTCATTCCTGCATTTAATGAAAGTACTAACGATACTGTCTTCCGTCCTCCGATCAACTAATCTGTCTTCATTTTTACAATAAGGGCAAACCTCATCTCTTTCGATATAGAAACCGCAATTAGTACATTTCTTTAAACTTTCGATCAGTTCTCTTGCGTTCCCTAAGATCTTTTTTGCTTTATATTCCCCTACCCCGTGAATATCTTTTAATTCCTCCTGATCAAGTTCCAACAAACCTTCGATTCCTTCAATCCCCTTCCTTTCATACAAAATTTTGGCTGTTTGGTCTCCGATATAACGGACTCTTCTTAATCTCTTTACTGCCTCATTCATGACTCCTCTTTAGTTAATATCTCCAAACTGCTCATAAATTATTAGCTATATTTAAGGACCATATATCAACATCTTACTAAACCACATTCATGTTTCGTTCAATGATCGCTAATTTTTGATCCCCTAATGTCCTAGGGTCGATAGTAACTAAAAGAATTCCATTTTCCATGGAGGCTACATCTACTAGATTCTCAAAAAAACCCACAACCCTTTCGAAAGAGTTCTCTCTAGTCAAAGACTCTATACCTTCCAATAGAACAACACCGCTATGCTTTTCCAAGTATCTAGTGATCCTATCAGCTAACAGTTCTAGATTTGCAGGTTCTAGGTTGCCTCGGCCAGGTACCCGGGTCAACCAATACTGGTGAATATCCTTATCTTCCAGGCCATATCTCTTTCGAAATTTATCCGGTTCAATACGGGATACGAATAAGCCTTCCATATCCTCTTCTAGCTTTTTAGTGGCTACCTTCACTGCCCTGTCAGGGGTTCTATCCTCAAACAGATAAACACTTCCCTTATCCGCATGAAAATCATCTGATAACTCAACTTCTTTACTATCGGAGTCTATACCAGTCAGTAAATTGTAAACGATATCCCTCAATTCATCATTATCCCATGGCTTCTCAATATAACTATCCACTTTCGCTTTATTGATTGCCTCTTTAGCGACGTCGAGGGCAGAAAAACCTGTAATCAAGATCCTAGCAGTATCTGGATACATCTCCTTCACATCTTTCAAAAGTTCGGTACCACTGATACCCGGCATCTTTTGATCAGCTATCACTAAATCAAAACGAGTCCTCTCCATTTCTTTCTGTGCTTCTATACCATTTTTCGCAACTGTCAACTTGCTATCAAATCGCTCAGCCTTCTCTAATGTAATCTTAAGAAGGTTTAAAATATCTTCATCATCATCAACAAGAAGTATCTTATATGTTTTCTCAGAATTTTCCTCATCTTCTTCCATTTCTAATCCTCTATTTTATTTGATTTTTTTCTAACTTTTTCCTCATCTAAGCCTTATTCAATTCACGGTAAAAGTATATAAATCTTAGTGATAACCCTGATTTCATCGATTTTAACTAGGGACGAATTATCTTACCTTCAAAAACTTGACTTGTAAGGAAAAGGTTTAAAATAATCTCCAAAGATGGAAGTTCTGATATCATGTATGATGTTCTAATAGTGGGAACGGGTCCCGCGGGATACACTGCTGCGCTTTATACCTCTAGGTATAAACTAGATACTGTGATTGTTGGAGAGATGCCCGGAGGTCTTATTTCAGAAGCCCCAGAGGTGTGTAATTTCCCTACTAGAACAAGTATAAGCGGTATGGAATTAGCTAGTAAGATGGAAGAACAGGTTAAAGAACTAGGTGTTGAGGTTATTTACGATAAGGTCGAAGATATACAGGGAAGTGACAATGATTTTACTATCTCCGCGTCTAGAGATGAATATAAAGCAAAGAAGGTCATCCTTGCTACAGGTCAGGAAAGAAGAAGACTCGGTCTAGATAGAGAGGGGGAACTAACAGGACGGGGTGTGAGTTACTGCGCTACATGTGACGCAGCGTTCTATAACGAAAAAACCGTAGGTGTTGTTGGAGGGGGCGATGCGGCCCTAGCCTCTGCACTTTTACTGGTTGAATATGCCGATAAAGTCTATATTTTATATAGAAAGGATGATTTCTTCCGCCCAGAACCGATCAGGGTCGAAGAGGTAAATCAAAATGAGGATATAGAGTCCGTTTTTAACGTTAACGTAGAAGGACTGATCGGAGATGAAAAGTTGACAGGTGTGAAATTAGATAACGATGAGACTTTAGAATTGGACGGACTCTTCATCGAGATAGGTTCGATACCGAACAACGAGCTGGCAAAAACAGTCGGTGCCAAGATCGTGGACAACGGCTATATTAAGACCGATGAGAATCGAAGAACGAAAATTCCCGGTATATACGCCGCAGGAGATGTCATCGATTCCCCTCTAAAACAAGCTATAACCGCCGCCGGCCAAGGCGCTGAGGCGGCATCTTCCGCTTATGAGGATCTCAAAAGACAAAAGGTTAAAAAAGATTAAATGATATGGTATTTATCGTATTCACTTTAAAATGGTACGGGCAGTAAAGTAACATGAGATCTATGAAAAAAGCAGGTCTGATCACCATAATAATTGCACTAACTATCATAGCACTCATCTTAACCTATACTTTTTTGCCTGCTTACATAAAGGATAGGGGAAATCTTTATACTGACTGGGAAAAAGCACAGTGGCACCTTACCAATGATGATTACGATGAATTACTGATAGAATATGATTATGTAGAAGGTTACAAACCGAACTTTACCGCGACCAACGAATTCGACAATATCTTGAAAGAATATACAGAAAAAGAAGATATCACACATCGAATGGGAGACGTGATACCAATACAGGATACATCAGGCAAGTACAATGAACAAAACCTGCAGTATCTCGAAGAGAGATATAGGGGGTACGAAACAGAAGGTGATACATTAGTCATCTACGTATTATATTTGAATGGTGAATGGAAAAAAAGCGAGGTCCTTGGCCTCTCATACGGAGGGACGAATATCGCGATATTCATGGAAATGATAAGGGATAGCGCGGACAGAAGTCACAATCTTGATTCCGGTAGTATAGAGAGTTCTGTCCTTATACACGAATGGGGACATCTTATCGGACTAGTCGGAAGGGATTACGAAAGCGAACATGAATCTACAGAATATCAACATCACTGCACCCAAGAGGCTGGAAGGTGTGTTATGGCCGCCTCTGTTCAAATCAAAGGAGATGATGGAAGCGAAGAACCAGAACTCCCGACGGATTTCTGTGAACTCTGTCAAGAAGATATTGAAAAGATCAGAACCATGAGGGACCTATGGGGTCCAGGAGAGATCTTAACATATATTGCCATGGGAGGAGAATTTACGATCGGGGTTACTTGGGCTGTTGGAGTGGGCGTAGGAAAAAGTAAAGATGAGGTGAGGTACAATAAAGAAATCTATGAAAACGAAAAAACCTATGGAAACGAAACGTATTCAGAAGAGAATGACTATGTAAAAGACGACAATAAAAAATACTACTGATCTTTCATCCTATAAGAGAAACTGAAACTGACATCTGAATTAGACCTGCTTTCATCTTCATTTCTCAATTGCCTTAATCGAACGGTTTCTACGTCTTCCCCATCTAGCTCTTTTAGCAAACCAGGTACATGCCCATCACCAACAACAGCCACAACGTTCTCGTATCTCCTTTCTAACTCTTTAATATTCTCAGCCATATATTTGTTTCTGTCCTGGATCAGGACCTTAGAAACCGAGGGCATGTTCTTTTCTAAAATATCCATATAATCCGCTTCGTTTTTTTCATATCTCTCCATCTCCTTTTCAACCCTTTTTTTACTGGTGAAAATACCTGCTATCATCCCTGCTATAAAATATATCTTCTCCTTCAAACTCATACTAGCCATCATCTTTTTAAAAACTAGGTTCGCAGGAAGGTCGATAAAGGCTACACCTATACCGAGAGCTTTAGCTGTTTCTATAGCTACCAACATCTCACTCCCAACCTGTACACCAAAATCATCGGCTATCTTCTTTTGAAGGATACTCATAGCTCTGTACATAAGTGGAACATCTTTACTGCTCTTATCTTTGGATTTTAGAGCCGCGTATCTCTGCTTATCCAACTCTACAGCAACTACGGAGGGATCTCTAGTAACGATCTCATCTTTTACTCGATTCGAGATATCGAATACGTGTGCAGTACCTATTATAGTTATCATAACTTGTGACCGCGTGATATGATGAGGGGTACGGTATAAATATGTATTTGATAGCTAGTTATGACCGTGATTCTCCTCCGGATGGCATATCATTTGGACCGTTTCATCGCCACACTCAACGCATTCTATCTCCAGTGTAGAATGATATATGTTGAATTCCTCGTGCAATATATCTCGGATCTCGGATTTTATACGTTCCGATTCCGATACCCTCATCTCCTCCACTAATATATGTGCTGAAAAGGAATGGATGCTGGAACAAAGAGTCCAAAGGTGAACATCGTGTACATCTCTCACTCTGTCAACCTCCTTTATAGCATTTATCACATCCTCTAACTCAAGCTCCTCCGGAGTCCACTGCATTATCACTCCGATAGATTCCTTAAGTAACCGAACCGAGCCAGAGATTATCAGTAGTGCTATGACTACACTCAAAATGGGATCTACAAAATAATTACCTGTTAAATATATGATAGCTGCCCCTACAACGACTGTACCGCTGGAAAGAGTATCCGCTAGTAGATGGAGATAGACTCCCCGGACATTTATGTCCTTATGTCCATGGAGAAGACGAGTTGCATAAAGATTACCGAATAAACCAATGATCGCTACAATAAGCATCTCCTTAGATTCAACAACCTGAGGAGAAAGAAACCGCTGGTAGGATTCGTAAAGTATGTACCCACTTACGAACAGCAGGATCACAGCGTTCAATAGAGCTGCTAAGACCTCTGCTCGATGATGGCCAAAAGTTGCATTCTCGTGTGCTGGCATAGTAGCTAGACTGATAGCGGTCAGAGATGTAGCTATTGCAAAAGTATCAGTTAGGACATGCCCCGCATCACCAAGTAAAGCTAGTGAATTCGATATCAAATATCCAACTAACGCAACCATAACTAATCCGATATTTATGACCAAGGCTAACCTGAGTTTTCCTTTCGTACCCTTAAAAATCGAGCTCAGTCCCAATTTCACATCACCATCGATAAGTTTATAAAACCTAGAACCGAACAAACAGCTTTCATCCAGATACAAAATCTTATGTGTTCATCCCGAGCACGTTCATCGATTACGGAAAACCGTGGAGCCCGAATACTGCTAGAAGCTTGGCCGTAGCACACGACTTTATCGTCCCAAAGAAAAGCCCGTGGTGGGAACATTGAGCGATCCATACGGCAAATGATATATGTCAAAGCTTAAAATTGTTACCCTTTCTTGACAAAAATCGAAGGTTCAGGAAAAAACTAAATATTTTGGCTAAACTTAAGAGATAGCTTAGATACTAAAAGGAAGGAGTAAATTAGATGAGGAAACTTATCCTCTGTGTAGATAGAGATGATGATATAGGGACCAAAACTGGACTAGATACGCCGCTTATTGGAAGAAAGGATGTGCTTGATGCAGCAGTAAAACTGGGTTTAAAAGACCCGGAGGACTCCGATACGAACTCTCTATTTTCTGCGATCTCCACTTATGACGAACTGAAAAAGAAAGGAGATGATGTAAGGATCGCAGCTGTTTGTGGATCACCGCGGATAGGATGGAAATCCGATGAAGCTCTTGCTAAAGAAGTGGACCAAGTATTAGAAAAGCTGAAACCGGATACCACTATCTTGATCTCAGACGGGGCTGAAGACGAGTATATAACCCCCATAATAACCTCAAAAGTTGATATATCCCATGTTAAGAACGTTCATGTTAAACAGATCAAAAGTGTTGAAAACTTCTACTATATGGTGGTTAAAAGTTTACAGGAAAAGAAAACAAAAAGAAAAGTACTATTCCCGATCTCGTTAGCTCTTCTCGTTTACGGCTTTTTTACTGTACTATCCCTACTCGGAGATATATATTATAATGGCTGGGGAGCTATCGGCGGTTTCTCTTCCTTTGGCGGAGGTGTAATATCTTTTGTTTTAGGTGTGTATGTTTTAGGTCGGATATTCGAAGTGGATAGAAAATTGATAGACTCATATTTAGATCTAAAAAAGGCTATCAGCACTGCATCGGTATGGTTGCCATTTACTATAGTAGCTATTTTGATAGTCCTTGGTAGTACACAGATCGGGTGGAATGCTATAATGGGTCTAGATGACCCTTCAATATTTATTGCTACTCTGACCTTCGCTAGTAATATTATCTGGTGGTGGATCGGAGCTATACTACTGCACGAACTCGGGCAGGTTATAGATACATATCTAAAACAGGGAAGGATAAAAAGATCATTCTGGGCGATATTATTCTCCCTTCTAGCTCTTACATTCATATTCTGGGGCGCCTTTGGATATATAAGGGTGATTGTAGGAATGGAGGCAGCTAATGTTTTACCGATGGTGGCTATCAATATCACATTAGGGTTATTGATAGGTATATTAGGAGGGATAACCCATACCAGCTTTGAGGGAAAAGAAAACGAGGAAAACGAAGATTAAAATTCAAAAAAGGTTTTGTTATGGATTATAAAGAATGGAAACCGATATATGAAGAGATCCTCCAGGATTTTGGGTATTCAAAGGAACAAGATATCAAGGCAGCAAAACTTCTAGGGGAATTGAGAGGGTCAGATGATCTAAGTATTTTAAAGGAAATTGAAGGTTCGAGTGTCGAGGTTTTAGGTCCTTTTGCTGAAAGACCAACAGGGGACTTGATCTTGATAGCAGGGTCGTCGATATCTAGAGTGGAAAATGTAAAAGCCCGGACCGAATTTTTGGTTACTGACCTAGACGGGGACACCGCTCTCCAGAAAGAAAAAAACCTAGAAGGGACAACCACTTTTATCCACGCTCATGGAGATAATATTGATCTGATAAGAGAATGGAGTACTCAGTTCACAGGACCTGTTATATCTACATGTCAATGTCGACCTTTTGATGATGTTTACAATTTTGGAGGTTTTACAGACGGAGATAGATGTGTGTTTTTAGCAGATCATTTCGATGCAGAAAAGATCATCTTGAATGGGTGGGATCTCACTGAACCGGCGTCCAAAGATGGGGGTACTGAGATCAAAAAAAAGAAATTGAGATGGGCATCAAAGCTTTTACGAATGGTAGAGACACCGATAACTTTTAAATAACGATTTTTAGGATTGAATCATCGATTAGGGGGGAACCTTTATATAAATGACAGAAAAATTAGAACGGTAGATGGGTATGTTAAAATGGAAAATAAATCACAAAACCAAACACAAAAGCAAATAGAAAAAATCCAGAAATGTCCAGAATGTTCAAGCGAGCACATTTCAAAAGATTATCATCGGGGAGAACTATTGTGTGAGAATTGTGGTTTAGTTATAGATGATCAGTATATAGATGACGGACCGGAGTGGAGGGCTTTCGATGCCAAACAAAAAGAGAAAAGAGCTAGGACCGGGGCCCCTATGAATTACTTGAGTCATGATAAAGGATTATCTACCTCGATTTCTTGGAAAAATAAAGACGCTTACGGTAGGACCATACCCCATAAAAATAGAGGGCAGATATACAGGGTGAGAAAGTGGCATAGGAGGATAAGGGTTTCAAATGCTACTGAAAGAAACCTAGCGACCGCTTTGAGAGAACTGGATAGACTATCTTCAAAGATGGGACTGCCTAGAAGTATCCGAGAAACCGCTGCTATGATATATAGAAAGGCAGTTGAAAAAAACCTAATTAGGGGGCGGAGTATCGAGACCGTCATAGCTTCTTCACTATACGCCGGTTGTAGAAAGTGTGACGTACCCCGTACCCTAACTGAGATCGCTGAGGTAGCTCAAGCCGATGAAAAACAGATAGGTAGAGCATATAGATTCCTGTCTAGGGAATTGCAACTAAAACTTCTACCCACTAGGCCAGAAAATTATATAAAACGATTTTGCAGTAAATTAGACCTTGATAGAAGAGTGATCAATAAAGGTGAAGAGATCATCGAACAGGCAAACGACCTGGGGTTGACATCAGGGAAAGGACCGACAGGCATTGCAGCCGCAGCAATATATATTTCTTCTATTCTTGAGGATACCCCAAGGACACAAAGAGCCATCGCTGAAGTTGCGGGTGTTACCGAAGTCACTATCCGGAACCGGTACAAAGAGATCGCTGAAGAGATCGGCATAACTATTGAAACATGAATCATGAATCAAAATTGATGAATGAATAACAGCGATAATTTTATACATAACAAATATATTCTATCTCATCCGAGGTATCCAATTGGCTAGAGTGAGAATTGAGGAATTTAAAAAGGCTGTAACCAAAGTTCTAAAAGACCGGGATATTGAGCCTGAAGAAGCAGAAAAGATATCTGAAAAAGTAATGAACCTATTCGGTTATGACAAATCTATCACCGATAATCTACTATCCTCGGGGGAAAGAGATTTGTTTTATATGCTTGAAGATTACGATATCTTGACAACGGAGGAGGAAACAGCTTATCTTCCTAGTGGAAAAAGATGGAGGATACATTATTGGAAGATTAAAGACGAAAAGATAAGGGAGATATTATCTGAGGAAAAAAAAGAGGAGGTAGAGAAAGAAAGTTCTATCTATGATGATATCTCTGATGATGTATGGAAAAGAGATGAAGATGACAGAGATAAAGAAAAAACATCTAGAGATAAAACTTGAAAAAACTCCTTCTCATCCTGATCCAAAACCTGAACTTGAACAATATTCTACACCTTCAACCATCGCGACGGATATATTATTTAATGCTTATCTGAATAGGGATATATATGGAAAGAAGGTCCTAGATCTTGGTTGCGGTACTGGCATATTTTCAGTAGGGGCCGCTCTCCTGGGAGCAGAAGATGTGATCGGGGTGGATATCGATTCTAAGGCTATTGAAGTAGCTAGAAATTTTGCAAAAACTATGGAACTTGAGGATAAAATAAAGCTTGAGATAAAAGATATTAATGATTTTAAAAAGTGTGGGGATACTGTATTGATGAATCCGCCTTTTGGGGCACAAAAAAGAGGAGCAGATACGGTATTTTTAAAACGGGCTTTTGAAAGTGCTGATCGGATATACAGTCTCCACAACCAAAAAACAGAGGATTATCTTAGAAAATTTATAAAAGATAGGGGGTTCCATATATTTTGGGAAAAAAGATATATGTATGAAATTGATAAGATTTTTGACTTTCATACGGATGAATCAAAAAATATAGACGTCATATTGTTCGCTATGGAAAGAAATGAATTGAAATCATAAAATCCATGAGAGGTAATAAAATGAATAAAACAGAAGATGATCTTGTAGCCCCCGGCGATAAAATTGGAGCGAGTGAAGAATGGCTCCCAGGAAAGGGGACTTATGAAGAAGAAGGGTTCGTGTACGCATCTGTATTCGGTAAAGTTGAATATGATGAAGAAAATCTTGAAGCTAAGGTAGTTCCTTTCAATCCAGTGTCTCAGGTCGAGAAGGGAGATATTATTTATGGTAAAATAAGAAACAACAGAGGATCTATTGCATCTATGTCTATAAAGCTGGTTGAAGGGGAATCAAGAGGTATAGCTATGGACATGGAAGGTTCTTTACATGTTTCAAAGATCTCTGAGGATTACATAGAAAGTGTTGATACCGCTTTCAAAAAAGGGGATATAGTAAGGGCGAAAGTTATTCAAACAGAACCATCTATACAAGTTACTAGTAAAAAAAAGGATCTGGGTGTTGTAAAAGGATTCTGCACAAATTGTAGAAAAGATCTTGAATTAAAGGGCAGTAGATTGTATTGCGAAAACTGCGACCGATATGAAAAACGTAAGATATCCTCTGCTTATAACAAGATCAAATTGAAAGGAAGATGAAAAGGAGGCTTAACCCTGACTAACGCATCAAAAACGTTGATGGCAATAGAAGAGCGAGAAAAATGGAAGGAGAGAGAGAAGGAGATATTGGAGAAACTAGAAAAAATACGGGCAAGGAAGAAAAAATATCAGAAAAGGGCAAAAAAGTTAAAGGAAAATATTAAAGAAATTGAAGATGCTCTTAGGGCGGCTAAGAGAGATGAATTAGATAGAGTCAGGGTTTCCGACAGGATAGACGAACATCTCATGAGGTGATCAATGATGACAAAAGCAAGCGTACAGGATCTACATAATGCATTATCAAGTTATAAAGAAAGATATCGTAAAGTAAGATCAAAAATAGATGGGATCGAAAAGGAAGAAGAAAAACTAAAAAAAGAATTAGAAACTGTAAGAAACAATGTTATGATACCATCGCTAAAGAGCTGAAACATTATCGTCAGAACATGAGAGAAATGATCCTTAAATCAAATTGAAGACCTATGTTTGATCCCACACGTTTTATTAATGAGGCCGTAAAACACCTTAAAAAAACGATCACTGGAAAAGCCTTAATTGCGTTTTCAGGA
>JAWOGF010000090.1:0-57280 GCA_046497075.1 Candidatus Saliniplasma sp. | reverse complement strand
AGAAAGTAGAAGGGGCAAAAGAAGAATTGAAAGATGCAAAATTATCTGGCGCAGATATCGACGTTTCGAAGTGTATCCATCTACTCAAAAAGGCTAGGAAGGCTGAGAAAAATGATGATTATGGAAGTGCTATAAGGCATATGAAAAACTATCAGGATGAGCTCGAGAACGGTTAAAATCTTTTTTTTTTTGAATGTATTAGAGATCGATCAAATCGGGGTGCTAGGTTAACTACGGTTCAACAAAACTTATAAAATAGTATGTACCACCACACAAATATTTTCCTACCGAAATATATATATGTAACTTAGTTACTGTCTGGAAGAGGTGAAAAGCAGAATGAAAAAAACAAAAAATATGGCGTATGGAATCGTATTCGGACTGGCGATCTTCGGTATAGTGATGATGAGTATGGGGATAGCAGCAGCAGATAGGACTAGCTCAGTAGATAAATCCTGGGAAACTACTGAATCCGGTGCTCAGGGTATTGGAGTAGGAGCTAAGGGAGTTAATGTTGAATTCTGGAGGGAATACAAATCTGATCACGGGGCTCACATCGCCGCAGCGGCAAGGGCAGGATTTTACGATGGTTCTGGGTACGCTGAATGGTGGAGTATAGATATGGCGGATACAAATAGCGATCATCATGGGTTGGGTGCAGATTACATCTGGACTTCCGACGTTGAATTCGATATGTACGAAGGCTATGAAACAACCCAAATGAGCAATGGTATACTGCATCGCTGGAACTTTGAATACAAGGTAACCGAAGATAGAGTTACTCCATGGCCCTGGGGTGGATATTATAAAGTATACGAAGGTACAATGACATGCTCTATATACCACTCTTCGGGCGGGATGAACTAGAATTTAAATACGAAGGAAAAAATTCCAGGAGGATCGAAGACATGAGGAAACTAACCAAACCCCTTTTCATATCCTTATTTTTTATCTTCCTGTTGATATCATCCTCTACAGGTGTTGTATTGATGTCAGGGTCGTGTAGCGATGATCTCGAGAACCCCAACGGTGAAGGGATATGGGAGTTCAGAGACGCTAGTATTGGCATCTTACATAGTAGTAATAAAAGCGGTGTAGATTACGAAAGTAGGAAAGGTGCCGTATCTGGGAATACCCTCTCGACTACGGTCGTCCAAGAGACAGAAGATACTGTGACGGTGAATCTAAGTATAGAATTGACAGATGATACTCAAACGCGGATGGAAATGGATATTGATTATAACGAACTTCAATTCGAGATCGATAAAAGGGACAATGATGCTACACTCATAGGGGATGGGCATCCATGGGAGGGAAAAAGGATCGGATTTTTCCCCTTTTTTGGATTCGCAGAAGAGGAAGTATATGATAACACGTATCCCTACTTTTTGGGAGGGGAATCGGAACCAGTAAGGTTCCTCGATCATAAGGGTGTCAGTGTAACCCAGGTAAAAGAGGGCGGAGAGATCGATGAACAGCACTATACAGTCGAATCGATATATAAACTAACTAATAAAATAGAAGAAGATTTAACTTATCAGTCTCTTAAAGAAGTAGGGAATAAAACAAGAGAGATCGGTAGCTGTCTAAGTGTCTTATTCAAGCAATATCGAGGAAGGTTGTACCCCTTTTCGGCAGGTGCTACATTTCCGTCAGAACTATTTGTGGAAGATCCTGCTGACGATGAAGCTTTGATAATCATTGGTGGAGGACTTTCCTACGAACAGCAGGATGTGATCGAATATATACAGGAATTACCACCGATGGAGAATCCACATGAGGGCAACGATCTCGCAAAGATGGCGCTATTTCTTGGAGTTCCTGGAGCCATAGCTGTAGTTTGTGGATACGTAGCTTACAAGAAGAAGGAAGGAGGTTAAGAAAGGTTGCTCGACAAGGATGGGTTGATCTACAGATTTTTTTCCTCAAATCGATATATCCTACTCACTTTAGTTGTCGCGCCGCTTTTGCTGTATTTCATATTTGGCACTACTTTTTATGGTGAACTTGATGATATCGATGAAAGAGATATGGAGGGGTATCATCTAGATGAGGACCTAGATGGAGAGATAATGTTCATCGATAGTGAGATCATCGACGAAGAGAGTATATATTCTAAAGTGAATCCAGATAATAGAGAAGAAAACATTTCCTCACTGCATCAATATACCTTCGAAAAGTCCTTTTTCTCTTCACTTTTTGATCTTTCTAGCATCTCAATGGTGATAGGAGCGGCTATAGCCGCACTTTCCTGGGGAAAGATGACTGGTGAGGGTTCTATTGTTTATCCGATACTTCTAAAATCATCTAGAGCAAGAGCGTTTATAGAAATGTTTTCCTTTCCCATCATGATAATCCTACTCATATCGCTCATCTCTTCCATAGCAGTGACTTCAGAAACCCTATCAACGTTCCCAGATATAGGGGCTTTCATAGTGTTTTCGTATTCATTTTTTATTATCTTTACCGCCATGGCAGGGGGTTATATTATAGGAGTTCTTATATCCATTATCGGAAGGAATACTTTCCTACCTATAGTTACTTCACTTTTCTTTACAGGTGCTGTCATGATTTACCCTCAAAAATATGGCGTTCTATATCCTGCGTATTTATTCTTATATAATCATTACTTTGGTCTTCCGATCCAGAGCGATGTTGTTTTGGGGATAGGACTATTAGCTGTCACAATAGTCATATCCTACCTAATCTTCAGGGGAAGTGATTTCTATTAGAAATACTATCTTGCTTGTAGTAATCATCTCGCTTCTCCTTTCTTCTGTGACGATAACCTTGCAATCTACTGATGAAATAGATGTCTTCGGGAAAAATTTTGGTGAAAAAGGTAGGATGAGTTGGAGAGATCATGCACCATATATCCGTGAAAGTAGCGACGATCAAGAAAATATATCAAGAGGATATTACAGTGCTTCTGCGCAGTACGGTATAGAACCGGGAAGATACACTATAGATGTCAAACCTACTGGTGAAAACATAACATTATTTCTTAAAGACGGTGAAAAAACTATAGAAAAAAACTTCAACGAATCTATCTCTTTTGAGATGGATATCTCTACGAATGTCGTATGGATAGGTATACTGATAAGAGATCCACTTACCTTCCAAGAGCATGTAGATGAAAGTTTCGAGATCGATTTCGTTAAAGAAGATGATGGAGTCGATATACCTTTAATAACCCTGTGGAGTCTAACAAGTTTAGGAGTGATATATCTTGGAATCGATACTTACCGCAAAAAATTTGACTAAGAAATTCAGCCGTACCGTTGCCTTAGACGGAACGTCTTTCCAGATACCAGAAGGTCTCAGTATGCTTTTAGGACCCAATGGCAGCGGTAAGACGACCTTTCTGAGGATAGCATGTGGATTATTACTACCGGATAAGGGGGAAGTAAAGATATTCGGCCATGACCCCTACCACGAGTACGCAGATATCATTGACAGGGTATCTTTCGCCCTACAGAAACCTCATCTACCTGAAAGTATAACGGTCAGAGATTTTTTAGAAGGAGTCAAAACAGAAAAAAACGCAAGATCATACTCTAGTGCGGTCAATGTATTTGGAATCGAAGATATGCTAGATAAGAAGTTCAAAAATCTATCAGGTGGGTTCAAAAAACGAGTTTCGTTGGCACAGGCTTTCATTGGAAGACCCGATCTGATAGTCGTTGACGAGCCATTCGCTAACCTGGATATCGAGGCAAAATTACAGATCTCTGATATGATAAACCATCTTTCTGAAACCGGAGATACCAATCTGATAATTATCACCCATGACTTGGGTTCACTTGAGCCCGACCATCTCACGATCCTTTACGCTGGAAAAACCATTCTAAGCGACTACTACGATGAACTTGGTTTCGATGAGATCCAATCTTATCTGGTGGAAAAGGAGGGGGAAAGGTTTGAAATTTCAGATAAAAAAGAACTCCGTAAACATATAAAAGAAGGGGCGGAGATCATCGACGTTACCAAACAAAATTTCGAAAACTATCTCAAAGAGAAATTTGAAGAGGGAGAGATAAATAAATGAAGATTAAAAAAGGTGAGACCCCGGGGTGAGGTGAAAAGCAGAATGAACGGGTTAGCGTCCAAACCTATTTTCTCCGGGGCCTCGTCTTACTTTATCTTTCCGAGTATAAATAAATTATCCCGATTCTTCAAAGTTTGTTCAATGCCTATAGACGTATAGACGGGCTTATCAGTTTAGGTTGAAAAAACCTGTCCAACGATGCTTATAAAATTTCAAAATAGCGTTATATATTGTTTTCAAATGCAGACTTTGATAAATTGAGAATTGAGTCTACTTTTCATATCTTTCTACAGATCTTACATAACAATTCATCAATATCTCTCATAGTAAGATCGTCGTCTTGATATGATTCATATATCTCATCCGCTATCTCATCCGTGGTTCTCTTTACATCATCATCCAGGGGATACTCACCTCGAGCACCCGATAGATACTGAGAAACTGCTGGTTGAGTAATCCCCAATATCTGAGATATGCTGACCTGGCTCATCTCGTGTTCGTTATAGAGTTTCTTAACGATAGTAGCTTTGACAGCAGGTAGGTATTCAACAACGAATTCTTCACATCTCATAACAAATCTTTCATAATCAAACGTACTATAATAAGTTACCTGAAAAGTATTCAATGAGATCATTTTATTAATAACTGAGTTTCCTCGCTTTCCATCTCTTTGAGATCCTCAAATATTTTGAGTCAACACTCATAAGCATCATCTGATCCTAACAGGCCAGATAACGTATTTAGAAAATATGTTTATCAACTTTCAGTCTCGATCTCTTTTCGGCAGTCCTCAGAGGTCAACTCGCCCTCTTCCACCTTTTTAGTGATATGACAATCTCTGCACCAAATATATCCAGGAAAACCGACTACTTCTTCCATCTCTTCTCCACATTTTTCGCAACGCATAAAAAGCACGGATATACAGATATCAGGAGCTATTTATACCCTTTGGGGGAAGACGTATTAAAATTTGGAAAAATACGATATCTAGCTATAGTCAGTAAAAAAACTCATATAACACTTAACCGCCATTAGATGACATGGAAAAAACTAGGTACGAACTCGTGATCTTCGACATGGACGGAGTCCTTGTGGACGTCCATAGTTCTTGGGCTTGGGTACACGAACATTTTGACGTTGATAACAATCACTCCCTGAAAGCGTACCTTAACGGTGAGATCGATGATCTCGAATTCATACGCAGAGATATCGGTCTTTGGAAAGGTAAGAAAAAAGATATCACAAAGGGGGATATCGAAGAGATCTTAAAAGACACTCCTCTCATGCCCGGATACGAAGATTGTCTAGCTTGTTTCAAAAGACACGATTTCAAGACCGCCATAATAAGCGGAGGGTTGAAACCACTTGCCCGCATAATCGGTGATTCTTACTTCGATGTTATCAAAGCCAATGATGTGGATTCAAAGGAAGATAAACTCACCGGTGAGGGGATACTTGAAGTACCGTTGAACGACAAAGGTACCGCCTTCGATGAGGTTATAAAAGAGTTCGATACGACTCCAGAAAGGACCGTTGCCGTTGGGAACAGTTTCATAGACGCACCTATGCTCGAACGAGCGGGGTTGGGTATCGCTTTTGATCCTGCCGATGAAAAAGTGCGCTATGCTGCTGATGTGATTATAACTGAAAAGGACCTCTCTAAGGTTTGGGAAACTGTAAAGACAGTTTGAACTGATACAATTCCATCCCCCGAAGATTTTATCAATATTGTTCAACATATTTTATATCATGAAAGATGATGAGCTCGCTGGGTTGGGATTAGAAGAGATAGCTGAAAAGATCGAATCCATGGAGATAAGAGGTGCCGCTAAAATAGCTCGAGCAGGGGCATACGCTCTAAAAGAGGAAGCTATGGAATCTGATGATGACGATTTAGACGAACGTATCAAAGAAGCGGTTGAACGATTAAAAAGAACCAGACCTACAGCGGTTTCACTTCAAAACGCTCTACGATTTGTCACCGGTGAAAAAGGGTCCGGTTTTACAGTTGATGTGATCAAAGAAAGGGTAGAGAGTTTTATTAGAAGGTCGCACTCCGCCGGTAAAAAGATAGCGGAGTATGGCGGTAAGCGTATCAGTGACGGGAACACTATTCTTACCCACTGCAACAGCTCCATGGCACTCGGGGCTATCAAGTACGCGTGGGATCAAGGTAAAGAAATCGATGTCATCGCCACGGAATCACGTCCTAAAAAGCAGGGTTACATAACGGTTAGAGAATTGGCAGAATACGGCATACCTGTAACATTAATAGTGGATTCCGCAGTTAGGTACAAGATGACAGATGTGAACCATGTCTACGTTGGTGCGGATACCATCGCCTCAAATGGTGCCGTGATCAATAAAATAGGGACATCTCAGGTTGCGCTGTGCGCCCACGAGGCGAGAGTACCTTTCACCGTCTGTGCAGAAACTTACAAGTTTTCCAGAGAAACGGCTTTCGGAGACCTGGTGAAGATCGAAGAAAGAGGACCAGAAGAGATCGTTGACCCAGATGAGTTTTCAGACGTGAAAATAAGTAATCCGGTCTTCGACGCAACCCCTGCAAATTATATAGATTCTGTTGTGACTGAGGAAGGTATTATATCCCCCTCTGAATCATATAGAGTCATAAAGGAGATGATGAGAGGATGAGCATAGATTATTTGGCGTTGGGTGAAGAGTTAGATGAAGATGAGTATCTTATCTGCGAATATACCGTCAAAAGCGACCTAGATATTGAAACTGCGGGTAAGCGTATCGCAGAGGAGGAATCCACAGGAACTTGGACTCGGCCAACCACTTTATCGGACGAGATATTTCAAAAGTATGGGGCGAAGGTAACAAAAGCTGAGGGAAGCAAGGTAGAAATAGGATATCCCGTAATAGATTTCTCAGGTGAAATCGGCGAGATACCACAGATATTGAGTATTGTAGCGGGTAACCTTTTCGGATTAGATACATTGGATGGTGTTAGATTAGTCGACATACATTTCCCGCAGGATATAATCGATAGATATCCGGGACCACAGTTCGGGATCGAAGGTCTAAAAAAGATACTGGACCGCCCTGAAAAACCGCTCATCGGAACGATCGTTAAACCGAAGATCGGACTCCCACCGAAGGAATTCGCGGATTATGTTTACCAAGCTGGTAAAGGGGGTTTAACGAACTCCAAGGACGATGAAACCCTAGTCGACCAGGATTTCTGTCCCTTAGAAGAAAGAGTCAGTCAAGTGAGCGAATCCCTAGACCGGTTAGAAGAGGAGGGGCACAAGATGGTCCATGCCCATAATATCAGCACCAGTGGGCACCGTATTCTAGATGCCGCTGATATAGCTCTAGAAAATGGTGCGAGGCAGCTCATGGTGGATGTTTTAACGGTGGGTTTCGCAGGTGTTCAAGCGTTAGCTGAAGACCCTTCGATCAAGGTACCGATCCATGTGCATCGGGCTATGCACGCCGCCATAACTAAAGATCCAGAACATGGCATTTCCATGCCTGTCGTAGGCAAATTAGTACGGTTAGCCGGTGGAGACGCTCTTCATATAGGTACTTATGGCATCGGTAAGATGCACGCTGATGTCAAAGAGGAACTTTACAGTAAAGAGGTCATCACGGAAGATATGAGGGGGCTGAAACCGATGATGCCCGTGGCCAGCGGAGGACTGCACCCGGGTATGATCGATAGACTAATGGATAAAAGTGGTAACGAGGTTCAGATCCAAGCCGGGGGTGGAGTTGCAGGACATCCCGACGGAGTCAGGAAGGGTGCTGCTGCACTCAGACAAGCTGTAGATGCCGCTTTCAACGGGATCGATCTCAAAGATTACGCTAGAGATCATAAAGAACTAAGAAGAGCATTAGAAAAGTGGATGTGATTAGATGTTGAAATTGAAAGGCAAGAAAATTGATATCAATGCGGGCGAACATACTGTCATATTGAATAACAAAGACACGGAACGATTGGGTGTGAGAAGTCAGAGTCGGGTCCGGATAGACAATAGAGGTAATTCGACCGGTGCTATCGTCGAAACGTCCAACACTTTAGTGGATGAGGGAGAGATCGGCCTATTAGAAAAGGTGTTCGATGAGGTGAAAGCGGAAGAAGGGGACATACTTAAGATAGTAACCACGAGAGGACCGGAATCTATCGAACACATAAAAGAGAAATTGGAAGGTAAGGAACTCTCAGAACACGCTATAAATGAGATCATCCAGGATATCGTAGACCAAAAGTTATCGGATATCGAATTGTCCGCATACGTGTGTGGGGTTTACTCAAATGGTATGACCAATAAAGAGATAAAGGAGCTCATCTGGGCTATGATCAAAACAGGGGATACTATCGAATTCGATAAACATCCAGTCTTCGACCATCACAGTATCGGAGGGGTACCAGGGAATAAGATCACACTATTGATCGTACCCATCGTAGCCGCT
This sequence comes from Candidatus Saliniplasma sp., assembly GCA_046497075.1. GTDB lineage: Archaea > Thermoplasmatota > Thermoplasmata > Halarchaeoplasmatales > Halarchaeoplasmataceae > Saliniplasma. Next base: position 48,789 of record JAWOGF010000090.1, on the reverse strand, counting down.
GCCGGGATGATGATACCAAAAACCAGTTCTAGAGCCATATCTAGTGCCGGTGGAACCGCCGACATATTTGAGGTTCTCGCAAATGTTACATTGAATACCGATGAGATCAAAAGGATAGCCGAGGAAGTCGGTGGAACCATCGCGTGGGGTGGTGGTGTTAATCTAGCACCTAGTGACGACATCATAATTCGAGCGGAATACCCCCTCCGCATCGATCCGTATCCGCAGGTTTTAGCTTCAGTGTTATCAAAAAAGAAAGCAACAGGGGCCGACTACTTGGTCATGGATATACCAGTGGGACCGAACACTAAAGTCGAAAGTATGGAGATCGGTAGAAAATATGCTAGAGACTTCGTATCCCTGGGAGAAGAGATCGGGATCCAGGTCAGGTGTGCTCTTAGCTACGGTGGTCAGCCTGTTGGTAAGGCTATAGGCCCTGCAGCTGAAGCTAGAGAAGCTCTCATGGCGCTTGAGGGAAAAGAAGTACCGACGAGTCTGATAGAAAAATCGACCGCTCTCGCCGGGATGGTTTTAGAGCAGGGCGGTATGCGAGATGGGAGAGGTAAAGAGGAAGCGAAGCGTATACTTGAAAGTGGTGAGGCGTTAGCAAAGATGAAAGAGATCATCGAGGCACAGGGAGGGAATCCAGATGTGACTTCAGAAGACGTTCAACTGGGTAAATATAGTAAGGATATCCTAGCTTCTGAGGAGGGTTATGTGGGTTCGATACACAATGGGAACATAATCAAGATAGTCCGAAGTGCGGGGGCACCACACGATAACGGCGCTGGTTTGATCCTCAATAAAAAAAAGGGAGACAAGGTCGAAGTAGATGACTGTCTTTTCACGATCTACTCGGAACACGAAAAAAAATTAGATGAAGCTGCTAAACTTGCTAAACATCTAAATCCATTCAATATCGAGGGTATGATCCTGGAATGTCACCCCGATTTTAAAACAGTGGGATAAAAGATCAAACGTAATGCCTGACTCTTACTGCCTCGCCCCTATCCGCATGTATCATCTCGACGCCTGACATAGATGCAGGACCGACACCTTTTAACTCACCTTTATGCACGAGTATCACTTCGTCTTCCGGATGTATTTTTCTATCGGCATCTTTCACACCCACTGCGAAGACGCTGCCCTTGGGTCTGAAATCATCTATCTCCGCCTGATATTCTCCGGTTTCGAGTACCTTCTCAGCCCCATCTATGGTTAAGGATATCAATCCTCTTTCAGATACCAACATCCCCAATTGAGTCCCATCTTCCATTATGCGGTACTCCGGGTATCGACCTTTTATATATGCACCTTTCAGTAGTGCTTCTCCAGCCTTCAAACCGAACTGGAATATCGCCAAAGAACGAATGTTCTCCCACAAGAACCGTTTTACACCCTGATTGTTCCCTTCATTCAAAGAATTTATTTCATCCCTTAATCGATCTAATGCATCTTTATCCAGGTGATACCCTTCAGATACAGTATCTATACAGTCTACATTTTGTTTCACAAAATCCATATCAGGGGGTAGGTGTGATATCACGTGTCCGTAACTTCCTTTATCGAGGAGGTGATTCAACTGTTCAAGGATCAACTCTTTTTCTTCTTCAAACCAAGTTTTAGACACCGGTATATCGTACTGTTTTGCCGGATAAAACATCTCGATCTCCCGGGGTACTGCACCCAGTGGTGATGTCAGGATCACCTCGTGGACCGATGTCCAAGGAGTCCCCTGTAGAGCCTGCCGTATGCGAGAATGCGTCCTAGATAAGAAATACGGCTTAGATGCAGAACATGGGAGAAGTAACAGCATCGGTCTTGATGGAGGAGAATACCGATCTTGGATTCTGGTTATGAAACGTTTTATATCAGGTCTGTTCAAAGCTTCACGGGTCGTTACGTTAACCTTCTCGCCTGTAACAGGTACTTCCTTGGAGAATTTTGGGTAAGATCCGTCTAACATCCGTAAAACTTCCACCTGCCATGGTTCACTGCGGACACGTGTTTCAACGAGTTCTCGGATCCTCCCTTTTTCGATGGCATTTCTTATGAGTTTCAATTCATCCATCATCTTTCGCTTATTATCTGTTCCATCACCGTAGAATCCCATCCATCCGGAAAGCTGCACCCCTTTCATTTCAAAATACTCCGCACTCACCGAATCGAAAAGATCCACGCCCAAATACGTGAGTAGGGCCATGTTCTGGGGTTGAGCGATACCTGGAGTGTATATCAGCTTGTGGTAAGGTATCTTTTCCCTTAAAGTAGTAATCTTTTCAAACATATCTCTACTGCGTGAAAGCAACTGTGGTGAATTTCCGATGACGTATATATCTGCATCGTCCCTAGGTTCCTGGTCGTAGAGGATTTGAATTCGCTTACTCCCACCCTCTTCACTCACCGATCTACCACCTATGTTTTCAGGATAACCGAAGGTAGTGGGTAATGTTCCTTCACCGCTGAGAACATCAAACAAAGTTTCTGGTACCTTGATGTCACCTTTTCCATCTGTCGAGATGGTGATCTCCGCATCCGGTGGTGGTGAGAAATATTCGTCATCTAAAAATAAAATATTTGGGCAGGTAAATTCCTTATCACCTAAACTGAATTTCCCTTTTTTTGCAAGTCCCCAACGTTCGGTTATCTCTATCATCTAAGTACGCAATATCTTCTAGATTAAAAAGTATTTCTTAGAGAAAAGTAAAATAAAAAGAAAAGAGGGTTTGGATTGGTTTTGAAGTTTACTCTTTCATGATCTTCATCCAGCCGCCGGATTCGTAGACCGCTAGACCTCTCTCATCGAGTTTCTCTTGGAATTCATCCCAATCAATAGTTTCTAGTCTTGGATTGTCACCTTTTGTAAACTGGATCCCATCTGTACCTTTTACCAAACCTGGTTTCAACCCTTTATCCTCGGCTATTTTTCTAGCCTTGGACACGCTTATTTTTTCCATGCTCATATTTTTTGCCTCCGATTGTCATCCATTTTAGATAAGGTCGTTCTACCTGACCCCAGTATCTTAATAGGATATTAATATAAATAAGTTTCGCTAATATCCAGCTATTTTGTATGATTTTTTACTCAAAATCGGCATAATTACGGAATTTTTTTGATTATGTCGGACACGACTCGTTGGAGTTGAAATTAAAAAATTGTCCAGGATACTGGCAAATATAATCAATTGGTATAATATCTCTATATAGTGTATTTCGTCTGACGATAGTATGTCGCACTTACCAGAAACAAGGATAGAAACCTGGAAATCTAAAAAAATGTCGATCAACGTCATGCACTAGATATCTATAATATATTTGATATTTAATGGGGCATATCAGTGCAAAATATTTTATATAAGAGGAATAGTTTACCTAACTGTATAAAGTAACCTTTAATGGAGAGTATATTGATGGAATCAATTGTTGAAGAAGCTCTTTCCCGAGAAAGTTCTAGAAAGAAAGGGGCAGAAGAAGAGCGTGAACCGCGCAATATGACTGCAGATGATGAAGAACTAAAAGAAGTACTTTCAGGTTTGAAGACTGAGATCAAGATTATAGGTGCAGGTGGGGCAGGTTGTAATACGATAGATAGGATGGCTGAAGAAGGGATACAAGGTGCAAAACTGATAGCCTGTAACACAGATGCTCAACATCTGCTAACAGTTCATGCTCAGCGAAAGATACTGCTCGGTAGAAGAAAAACAAGAGGATTAGGTGCAGGTGCACTACCCCAAGTAGGCAGAGAGGCCACTGAAGAAGCACAAGAGGAATTAAACGAATTGATAGACGGGACCGATCTTGTTTTCGTTACTTGTGGTCTCGGTGGTGGTACTGGAACTGGAGCCGCACCCGTGATAGCAAAAATCGCGAAGGAAAGTGGCGCATTGACCGTTGCTGTCTGTACAACCCCGTTCAAAGCTGAAGGGGCATCACGTATGGAGAACGCTGAGTGGGGGCTAGGTAGATTGAAGAGCATCGCAGATACCGTGATCACAGTGCCCAACGATAAACTCCTAGAACTCGTTCCAAGATTATCACTTAATAAAGCTTTTAAGGTGGCAGATGAGGTCCTGACCCGTTCCATAAAAGGGATAACTGAGATAGTTACCAAACCTGGTCTTGTCAATCTTGACTTCAACGACTTAAAAACCATCATGGAAGGAGCGGGAGTAGCCATGATAGGCATGGGCGAAGATGACTCAGAGAACAGAGCTGAAAAAGCTATCGAAGAAGCGATCAACTCCCCACTGTTAGAAGTAGATATAAGCGATGCAACAGCAGCTCTAGTCAATGTGGTCGGTGGAAATGATATGACCGTTTCCGAGGCCGAAAGAGTTGCACAGATGGTCGAAGATAGGATCGGATCTGGTGCTAGGATCATATGGGGAGCTTCAGTTGAACCCACTCTTGAGAAAACTCTACGAGTTATGGTAGTGATAACTGGGGTTAAATCCAAACAGATATTTGGTAAAGAGATAGATACACAAAAAGAGATTCAAAGTGTTGCATGAGGTAATTACAGATGGACATACTGGAAGAGTCTTGGAAATTACAGAAAAAAATCGAAGATAGCGCTAACAAGATAGGTAAAGGTAAATACGGCCGTTTGTTAAAAATGGCTAGGAAGCCCACTCCCGAGGAGTACAAAAAAACCATCCTTATCTGTATAGGAGGTATCTTACTGATCGGAGGACTGGGTTTCTTAATATACCTGCTGTTCGAGAATGTTCCGGATTATCTACCTTTATTGATGTGAGGTTTTTTTATGGGACTTTTAGAAGATTTTGAAGAGGAGGAGGTCAAGGAGGTACCCGAGGAGAAAGAGGTAGAAGAAGAACAAAAACGCCTCGGGTTACAGCTAGTTTGTGAAAAAAGCGCTAAATCTATCACTACAGGGCATGAAACAGATTTCGACGTTTCGATCATAAACGATACAGGGGAGGATCACAAAGTAGAATTGACTGTCAATCTGATATACAGCACAGAAAAAGAAAACCGAATCCCCTGGAACGTTAAAATACTCGGCGAAAAGGACTTTTCTTCTGCCGAGAAGACGTTAAAAAAGGAGATCCAATTGGACAACGGTGAAGAGGATAGAATACCGGTCGTCGTCCAGGCACCAGAGGGAGCAAGATACGGAGAAAAATTAGAAGTTGTTATCGATGCAACTTCTAAGAAAGACACATTGGTATCGGATTCATTAACCCTTATCGCCACTGCTAGACCTACAGTGGTAGCCGTTAAAACCCAGATAGGGCAGGAAAAAAATGTTGCGGATTATCTGTTTGCTCTTTCTAAAAGCGGTGAAGGTAACGACCTCGGGATATTCTCGATGCTATCACCTAAACCTGTCAGGGGGTACATATTTATGGAAGTCATGAACCCACACAGGGTCGAAGAAGCTATCAGCTCCATGAGAAAAGCTAAAGATGTTGTTGAAGGAGAAACTAGTCTTGAAGAGATAGAACACTTCCTAACACCTAAACTTGCTGTAGAAGGTATAGCCGAGGGGGATATAGTTGAACTCTCAGCAGGACCGTTCAAAGGCGAGAAGGCAAGAGTAACACAGATAAATGAGGACAGTGATGAGATCACTGTCGAATTATTCGAAGCGACTGTACCGATCCCGGTAACAGTTCGTGGAGATCATGTTAGAGTATTAGAAAAAGATAAATAATCAATATCATAGGAGTGACATAATTATGCCAACAGAAACTATAGAAGCACTTGTAGACGCGGGCGAAGTTTCCGCAGGACCTCCTCTTGGACCCGAATTAGGGCCTCTAGGAGTAAACATAATGGAAATAATAGAAGCAGTCAACGAGAAAACCAAGAAATTCGAAGGGATGAAAGTCCCTATAAAATTAGAAGTGGATACCGAATCTGGGGAGTACGATATCTCCGTGGGTACACCACCTACTTCCGCCCTAATAAAAGAGAAATTGGGAGTGGAAAAAGGAAGCGGTATGCCTCATTCTAACATAGTCGCTGATATGTCGATACAAGAAGCTATGGAAGTCGCGGGGATGAAAGAAGACGATCTATTGGGTAAAACTATAAAAGAAAGGACTAAAGAGATAGCTGGAACCTGCGTTTCTATGGGTATAACGGTAGACGGAAAGGACCCTAGAGAGTTTCAAAAATTGGTGGATCAGGGAGAATACGATCGACACTTTTAGTCCAATTCGATCTTTCTAGCTTTTCCCCTCTTTATCAAAACATTCGCGATATCTTCTCTGAGCGTAACGACATCTTCTTTCTTCAAGTCATAAGTTGCATCCATATCCACAAAGGGAGGTACTTTCTCAATGACATGGATCAAGATCTCAGATGGGATTTCGTCTATATCCTTTATAGAATCATCTTCTTGGATGGGACTTTCATTTATCGGTTTTGATACGTCAGCTTTCCCCTTTTCTTTATTCTCTTTCCTTTTTTCTTTATCCTCCATCTCCCCTTCATCAGTAACCTCATCTACAGAAGTTTCTTTCTCTCGGGTCTTTTCCGGAGTTTTACCAGGTTTCTCAACTTCTTCGTCGCTTACTTTCTCCTTTTCAGGTTTAACATCCCTTTTATATCCACCAAAAAAAAGTTCCTCCTCCATCTCCTCTAAAAGAGCGACAATATCATAAAACAGCTTTTCTTCCCTGGTTGTCATACTACTGGTGTTAACTTTCTTGGACCCCGCTACATGATGTACCGATGCAAGTGCGACCTTCTGAGATCTTCTGGAAAAAAGATCTTCAGCATAATTCTTGGCTCTACTGTATTCTCGGTGAAGGGCTTTACTTCGGGAATCTGAAGGAAAGCCGACCTCCTCAATCTCATCTTCTAATTCATTTAAATATTCCCGTAACCTGCGATAGAACCCTTCAGGTATTTCCGTAAGCTGTTTAGAATTTCTCTCCCGTAAAAGAACTTCTCTGAGATCGGATATTTTGAACTCGTCTTCTGGCATCAGTACAACACTCGAGTTACAAGTAATATGGTTTTCGGAAAAAAAAGAAAAAAAGAAAAAAAGAAAAAAAGAAAAAAGAGGAGGAAAGGGGGGAGCGGAGATTGTATACCTTAATTTAACTTTCAACTTTATATGAGATTTGGTACAAGATTCGAACAATATCTAATTCTACTCGAAATGAACTCCACAATTTGGACATTCTTCAAAATCAAATTCTACCCCGATACCACAAGAGGAACAGACATATTTTACAGATTCTTCATCCTGGGACTCGAATATCTCATAGCCACATTTCAAACATTCGAAATCATCCGGGACATAAGCCGCGCAGAAAGGACACTCCACCAACATCTCGATGTAACCTAACTCTTCTTCCTCGGTCATGATATGATGTAATCTAGAAGTATGTATTAATTTTTTACCCTATAATGGGATGATATAATATTATAATATTTACCTCTCCGGCCCATCTACTCTCACTTCGCCCCATTTCCCGGGCTGTATCTGAAGACCATATCCCTTATCCTGTACGTATCCGTTGATGACCTTGATAGATGAACCATGAACTATCTCTTCTCCTACTCTTTCAGTCTCCTCATCCCACAATACCAGTTTTACCGAAGCTGTGCCATCATCCAATCTCACATTCCTCACCTTTCCACTGCTCCCGTTCCTATCAAATGTTCTCAGTTTTCCAAGATCAACAACCTCGGCACTTATGGTCGCTTCTTCGCCCTCTTTCAACTCACATATATCTTTGATCATGGAATCGTACCTACCCTTTTCTGATACTAACATCATCCCCACGGTCTCCATGTCAAAAAGGTCGTCGTATTCCTCCTGCCGTTCGATGATGAGTTCTTTGAAGTTTTCTAAAGAATAAAGGTCATCCACCATTTCATGTAATTCCTCGATATCAGGCATATATGGGTATCGAAAACTATGATTAAAATGTATTGGTTGAGAATATATGCATAGGGGATTCGAAAATAAAACAAAAAAAGAAAGGGTTTGAAAAAGTGTTATAGAACTCTAGTTTTATCTATATAACGCCCTGGTCCAGCATGGCTTTGGCCACTTTGAGGAACCCAGCTACGTTGGCCCCCAACGCTAGATTACCTTCGTCACCGTATTTCTTGGAAGTATCGTAGCACGTTCGGTAGATGTTCTTCATGATACCTTTTAGCTTGTTATCCACTTCTTCGAAAGACCAGCTTTCTCTCTGGGAGTTCTGAGCCATCTCTAATCCACTTACTGAGACTCCGCCGGCGTTGGCGGCTTTAGCGGGTGCGAACAAGACATCATTCTGTTGGAAGATCTTGATAGCATCAGGAGTAGAAGGCATATTGGCACCTTCCCCGACTGCGATAACGTCATTATCCACCAGTTTGTGGGCATCCTTCTCTTGGATCTCATTCTGCGTTGCCGATGGTAAAGCTATATCAGCATCGAAGTCCCATGGTTTACCGCCGTCGACATACTCTAGATCATACTCTTCAGCGTATTCTTTTATCCGGCCTCTTTTAACATTCTTGAGTTCGACAACGTAATCTACTTTATCCCCTGAAATCCCCTCGGGATCATAAACCGTTCCAGATGAATCTGAAAGCGTTACCACTTTAGCTCCCAATTCGTTGCATTTCTTCAAGGCGTTCTGTGCCACATTTCCGGAACCGGATATCAAGACTTCTTTGCCTTTGAAACTCTCGTTGGCATCCTTCAACATCTCTTGAGTTAGATACACCAGCCCAAAACCAGTAGCTTCAGGCCTGACTAAGGATCCACCCCACTCTGGAGATTTTCCAGTGAATACTCCTTCAAAGACATTGTTCAACTTCTTGTATTTGCCGTACATATATCCGATCTCTCGACCGCCCACACCGATATCACCGGCTGGGACGTCAGTATCAGGACCGATATGTCTGTATAACTCGCTCATAAAACTCTGACAGAATCTCATCACTTCATCATCGGATTTACCCTTGGGATCGAAATCAGATCCTCCTTTACCTCCACCCATGGCAAGTCCAGTGAGTGCATTCTTGAATATCTGTTCAAAACCTAAGAACTTGATTATACCGATATAGACTGAAGGATGGAATCTGAGTCCACCTTTATACGGCCCGATAGCACTGTTGAATTGAACTCGGAAACCACGATTGACATGGACTTCTCCTTGATCATCTACCCACGGTACTCTAAAGATGATCTGTCTTTCCGGCTCGACCAATCTTTCAACGATCTTAGCATCAACGAATTCCGGATGCTTCTCCATCACTGGTTCGATTGTTTCTAAAACCTCTTCCACCGCTTGGTGAAACTCTTTCTCGCCTGGGTTTCTATCAACGACCTGCTCATAAACTTTATCTAAAGACATATTATTTTTCTCCTTTCTCCACGATTCTACTATGTGGAAGACCAATTAGGGTATCTAAATTTAAGTATTTCGATTATGTGTTATGGGTTGCGCGAGTATAAAAATAGTCCAAAATGTACAATAACACATATATCACTAAAAATGTTGGATATCATTAGCAAAATTTTTAATACATTAATCAATCGCCCCACTAAGAATGCCTAATCGAGGATACCGATATTATCGGCCTCGTAACTTGTTATATCTTATGGAGGAACAAAATCATGGAAGAACCCGAACTGCCAAAAGAGAAGATCGATAAAGTACTCAAAAAGTATGACCCAAAACCAAGTAATCTTATACCTTTACTGCAGGAAAGTCAGGAGAATTTTGGATATCTCCCAAGACAGGTGATGAAGGATATAAGCGATCATTTAGATCTGCCCGTCAGTAAGATATACGGGGTAGCTACATTCTATGCCCAATTTAGGTTCGAACCACTGGGTGAACATATGATAAAACTATGTCATGGTACCGCATGTCATGTCAAGGGTGCGGAATCAATCACAGAAACTGTTGAGAACGAATTAGATGTAGAAACCGGGGAAACTACGGAAGATGGTCTTTTCACCGTAGAAAGGGTCGCATGTTTAGGCTGCTGTAGTCTCGCACCCGTTATAATGGTAGATGGTGAAGTCTATGGTAACCTTACAAGAGAGAAGGTTAAAACCGTGATCGAAGAATATAGGGGGCAAGATGCATGAATAAACGTGTTTTGGTAGGTTACGCATCCTGCGGGATTGCGGCAGGCGCTAGAGATGTTTACGAAGAACTTGAAAAACAGCTGGAAAGTAAAAATATCGATGTAAAAGTAGATAAAGTTGGATGTGTCGGTATGTGCCATAACGAACCGATCATCGAAATCGAAGAGGATGATGAAAAATATACATATGGAAATCTCGTTAAAGAGGACGTTAAAACGATTATAGAAGATCATCTAGTAGATGGTGTTCCATACAAGGAAAAACTCATCCAAACTACTGAAAAAGAATACGATTATTTCTCAAAACAGCACAAGATAGTACTGCGTAACAGCGGTGTTATCGACCCAGAGGATATTGAAGAATATATGGAAAGGGGCGGATACGAAGCTCTGGAAAAAGTCTTGGATATGGAACCAGATGAAATAATAGAGGTTATAAAAGAAAGTAATTTAAGAGGGAGAGGTGGAGCAGGATTCCCTACAGGGTTGAAATGGCAGTTCGCTAAGGACGCTGAAGGTCAAAAAAAGTATATCATATGTAATGCAGATGAAGGAGATCCCGGTGCATTCATGGATAGGTCTGTACTAGAAGGTGACCCTCACGCAGTTCTAGAAGGGATGATAATCGGGGCCTACACTATAGGAGCTGACGAAGGTTACATCTACTGTAGAGCGGAGTATCCCTTAGCTATCAAAAGATTGGAGATGGGTATTAAAGAAGCGAAAGAAAAGGGGTTCCTGGGAGATAATATACTTGGAAGCGATTTCTCCTTCGACTTGCATATCAAAGAAGGGGCCGGTGCCTTTGTCTGCGGAGAAGAGACCGCTCTAATGCACTCGATAGAAGGAAAACGTGGTATGCCTAGACCTAGACCTCCATTCCCAGCTCAGCAGGGACTTTTCGAAAAACCTACTAACATAAACAATGTTGAAACCTGGGCTAATATACCATGGATTATCAGGAATGGAGCTGAGAAGTTCAGTGAAGTCGGAAGCGAGAAAAGCGGAGGTACGAAGGTTTTTGCTCTTGCAGGTAAAATAAAGAGGGGTGGACTCGTAGAAGTGCCTATCGGGACCACACTTAAAGAGGTCATCTTCGACATCGGAGGAGGGATCGAGAATGATAAGGAATTCAAAGCTGTACAACTCGGTGGACCTTCCGGCGGATGTTTACCCAAGAAGTACCTCGATACACCTGTCGATTATGAGACCTTGACAAAAGCCGGTGCTATCATGGGTTCCGGAGGTATGATCGTCATGGACGAAGATACCTGCATGGTCAATGTAGCAAATTACTTCCTAGATTTTACTCAAGAAGAATCATGTGGAAAGTGTACCTTCTGCAGGATCGGGACCAAACGCATGCTTGAGATGTTGACATCGTTCAGCAAAGGAAAAGGTACGTCAGAGGATATTGAAAAGCTGAAAGACATGGCTTATCAAATCAAAGCACATTCGCTCTGTGGGTTGGGACAGACTGCTCCAAATCCCGTCCTGACTACACTAAGATACTTCGAAGATGAGTACACTTCTCATCTGGAAGATGAAACCTGTCCATCTGGGGTCTGTAAAGAACTTATCACATTTACCATAACTGACAACTGTATAGGGTGTACCCAGTGTGCTCAAGAATGCCCAGCGAATGCAATATCCGGTGAGTCTAAAGAAAAGCACATCATCGATCAGGAACTCTGTATTAAGTGTGGGGCCTGTGAAGAAGTCTGCCCTGTTAACGCCGTGGAGGTGGAGTAGATGTCGGATAAAGTCACCCTAAAAATTAACGGAAAAGAATACGAAACAGAACCTTCAAACAAAGTATTAGATGTCTGTCGAGAGAATGATATATTCATCCCTACACTTTGTGAGATAGAGTACATCGAAGAACCCTTCGGCGGATGTCGTGTTTGTTTAGCTGAGGTCGAAACAGATAGAGGGACTCAAGTCACAACAACTTGTGATACTCCAGTATCTGAAGGTATGAAAATCACCACAGATACTGAGCAGGTTCAAAAAGGAAGGAAGATGGCACTTGAGCTTCTGCTTTCAGAGCATACCGGTGATTGTGTCGCACCGTGTTCACTAGAATGCCCGGCAAGCACAGATTGTCAAGGGTATCTAGCATACATCGCAAATGGTAGACCTAAAGAGGCTTCCAAGTTGATAAAACAGCAAACTCCTCTAGCACTATCGTTAGGTAGGGCGTGTTTCGCACCCTGTGAGGACGAGTGTAGAAGGCAGGAAGTCGAGGACCCGCTAGCTATCAGGCAGCTCAAGATGTATGCTGCCGAGATCGAGATGAACGACCCCTGGACTCCGGAGATCCCAGAAGGTACCGGTAAGAAAGTAGCAGTGGTCGGTGGAGGTCCTGCTGGACTGACAGCAGCCTACTTTTTGAGGACTAAAGGTCACGATGTAAAGATATTCGATATGATGCCAAAGTTGGGGGGTATGATGCGCTATGGAATTCCCAACTACCGTTTACCGAAAGACCTGCTGGATAAAGAGATAGATTACATACTTGGACTCGGTATCGAAGCGGAGACAAACTCTAAGATGGGGGAAGATTTCACTTTACAGGAACTCAGAGACGAGTACGACGCTGTCTTCAACGCAACAGGAGCGTGGGAGAGCTGGATCATACCCATCGAAGGCAAAGAACTGCCCGGAGTCATGGGCGGTATCGATTTCCTCATAGACCGGACCCTTGGAAAAGAGATGGATATCGGAGAGAAAGTGGTCGTGGTGGGATGCGGTAACACGGCGATGGACGTCGCTAGAGTCGCTAAAAGGATGGGGAAAGATGTGACTATCGCTTACAGGCGGTCAGAAGAGCAGGCACCGGCCAACCAGCACGAGATCGAAGAGGCAAAGGAAGAAGGTATCGAATTCAATTTCCTTAGGAACCCAAGTAAGATATGCGGCTGTGATGAAGACGGTATCGAAAAGGTCACATGCGCCTGCATGGAACTGGGTGAACCGGATGAATCCGGTAGAGCGAAACCCATAGAGATACCAGATGAAACAGTGGACATAGAGACAGATTCAGTAATACTTGCGATCGGTCAATCACCCGATCTTGATCTACTTGAAGAAGAAGGACTTGAGAAGGAGAAATATACATTGGGTGTGAATGACAAATTCCAGACCAATTTCGAAGATGTCTTCACAGCCGGTGATGTGGTCATGGGTCCTTCATCCATAGTAGAATGTACTGGACAAGCAAGGGAAGTCGCCTTCGCTATAGATGCTTATCTGAACGGGTCCTTGGATTCATACGAGATCCCAGAAGACTACATAATGCCCTATGGGTACGTGCATCAGGCTGAGATGGAAGAAGAGGATTTTGCTGATTATACCGATAAACCACGCGTAGACATGCCGATGAGGGATGCAGAAGAAAGGATACATGATTTTGAAGCAATAGAACTAGGATACAGTAAGGACGAGGCTGAAAAGGAAGCCGAACGATGCCTTGAGTGCGGATGTCTGGATAGATTCGAATGCTTGCTGCGAGATTATGCTGAGCGCTACGGTGCGGAGCAGCACATGTACGATGGTTTCAAGTTCGAGTATGAGAAAGACGACTCACATGAAAGGGTAGTTCGAGAACCGAGTAAGTGTATTCAGTGTGGTTCGTGTGTTAGGACCTCCGAAGAAGTACACGACGAAGGTGTAGTACAGTTCGCCCATAGAGGACTCAAGACCATCGTCGAACCGGCTTTTGGAGACCCATTGAGTGAGGTCGACAGTCTTTTAATCAGTGACTTGGCGGATGCCTGCCCTACAGGCGCTTTTGAAGAAGTTCTAAAGGGTATTAAACCCGGACCCCATGAGACCTGCACAGCTGGAGAAACGTATTGTGTAGGGTGTGGACTGACATGTCCTGTAGATGTTAGAACAGTCAACGGGAGACCCGTCATGTTGAAACCGGCTGAAGATGAAGATTACCAGAGACATCTGTGTGATATCGGTAAATTCCAGACGTTACCAAATGTTAAAAATGTAAGTAAAAAAGGTGAGCTCGAAGAGGCTGTTGAACTACTGAAAGAAGGAGCGGATATGCTGGTTTCATCACAAACTACAATCGAAGAGGCCGAGGAACTGAAAGGTCTCGCTGAAAAAGTAGGTGGAGAGGTTTACATACCTGAAGGAGGTAAAGCGTCTACGGCGAATTTGAAAGACCTGATATCCGCTGATAAGATACTTGTGGAAGAGGAGGCCTATGAGACCGCTCCGATCTTGAAGATGTTCGTTAAGAGAGCTAAAGATGACGGGGTAGAAGAAGTGGACAGTATAGAACAGTTAGATATGGGAGTCGCAGTGCTGAACTATGATAGTAAATTGGAAACAGAAAACATGATAGTTGCCCAGCCCGGAGCTAACACAATGGGACTTATAGAGAAGAAATTCAAAGTTGGGATCCCCGATTCCAAGACCGTACTCGTTTACGGTAAAGTGGATCAGTACCCAAATTCAGAAAATATAGTACATCTAACCAGCGAAAACACCGAACCGCTTCCCAAAGCTGATGTTGTGATCCATATCAGATCATGGTTGGAAAACAGCGGAACTTTCATCAATACCTTCGGAGAAGAGATAAAGTTGAGTCCAGTGACGGAAAGCGAACTACCGGAGAACCTAAGGATTTTAGAGAAGTTGAAAGACCTACTATGATCAAAACCCTTTCCAAAAGTCTTTATTTACCCGCTAGATTTGGAATTACATGGACATCCTAAAAGAGATCGAGAAGTGCAAATCTAGAACTTCACGTTCTGATCGCAGAGATCTGGTCAGTAGCTGGACTGAAAGGGAGCTTTACCAGGGTGAATTAAAAGACGTTTTTTCAGTTATATTTCGGACTACAGGGTGTTCATGGAATCGAGCTTCTGGATGTACAATGTGCGGTTATTACACAGATACAAATCCCGCTATAACTCATGATGATCTGGCTGATCAATTCCAAGAATTTTCTGATAAATACTCAGGTGAGGAGATCGTTAAGATCTATACCTCTGGAAGTTTTTTCGATGAAGATGAGATCCCACAGGAGTTCGCGGTCAAAGTCTTAAATTTTCTCGATGCTGAAAAGGTAGTGGTGGAAACAAGACCGCAGTTTATCACTTCAGATAGATTACAGAGATTTTCTTCTGAAGTTAAAAAACTGGAAGTGGCCATAGGCCTGGAATCTAGTAACAATTTCGTCCTGAAGAACTGTATAAACAAGGGATTCAAACTGGAAAATTATCTAGAAAAGAGGGACCTGGTTTTCGATAACCAGTCCTTACTGAGAACTTACCTTTTACTTAAACCTCCATTCCTGACCGAAAAGGAAGCTATGAAAGATCTTACAAATTCTATCGAACTTGTTTCACATCTGGATAACATCATCTCGATAAATCCAGTTAACGTCCAAAGAGGTAGTCTTTTAGAGAAGTTGTGGAACGAAAGAACCTACAGACCTGCATGGCTGTGGTCCCTTTTGAAAGTGATATCAGTTGTGGATGACATGGATTCTACAGTAATATCAAGCACGGTAGGTTTAGGTAGTGAAAGAGGTGCACATAACTGCGGTGAATGTGATACAGAAATAGTTGAGTTAATAAGAGAATTCAATCTCACCCAGGATGTAGAACCCATAAAAAGTCGATTAAACGGCCCAGAATGTTCCTGCTACCAGCGGTGGAGAAAGGAACTACAAATAGAACCGTACTTGAATTTCAGAGGCCGTGTAGGTATCTTAAGCGACAGATACGCTGGATACGTCTGAATGCCTCATCATTATCTTTCTAGCAATTGATAGATTTCTACCCTTCTTACCGATAGCCCGGGCCTTGTTCTCTGGTGCGACTTCGACTGTACCGTGTTTGACTCCATTCTTCTCTTCAAGTTCCACATCCTTCACATCATAACTGTAAAAGATGTTCTTCAGTAATTTTTTAGGATCATCGCTGTATTCGATGATATGTACATTTCTATCGATCTTATCGCTGACCTTCGTAACGTTCTTTCCACCCTTTCCGATAGCCTTTTCGATACTACCCGGATTGACCAAAAAGATCACTTTCTCAGGTATATCTATACAGTCTTTGACTTTAGCTCCAGTTGTTTCCTCGAATAGAGAAATATATCTAAGAGTTTTTTCATTGAAAGTTATATCTTCCATCTTAATTCCGCCCTATATTAAACACTCCTTATTCTACTAAATTGAGTATATCCGATTCGCCGGGGTCCATGACAGCTATCGATGAAACTGTGAACGGTTTACCCGCAGTAGAACCGAGTTCATGGTTGTTTCCTTTGAATTGGTATATTGGAACACCCTCATAATCTTTTGCTTTAAACTTCGGTTCGGGGCAATTCTTTGCCGCTATAAGCATCTTAACTTTACCATCCTCTATGTTCTTCATGGCCTCTTTTACTCCTAAACTAGTTTCGCCGGTATTTACGGCCAATCTGATCTCTCTGTTTATATCCATAATATGCCTCCTTCAATTTTTAATTTTCGATTTATATATAGTTATCTTAGACGTTAGATCCATACATGATGTTAGATTTATTATCGTATCAATCCTCTTTACTACCTTTGGGAGTATACTTCACCTTGACAGCGCCAGTTCCCTGGGTTATAGGTTGTCCAACGATGACATTCTCCGCTACACCGTCTAGATCATCCACTTCGCCAACTATAGCCGCTCTCAAAAGATGAGTACTTGTAATCTCGAAAGCCGCCCTGGCTAGAACACTTGTTTTCTTACCAGAAACACCATGTCTACCGATGGCCTTCACGTCTCCTTCGTTTGTCATCATGTCGGCAACCAACATTATATGCCTTATATCAACTTCCAAACCCTGTTCGTTCAAGGTGTCTTTAGCTTCCTTGATGATCGAGTTCCTAGCAGCCTCTACCCCAAGTACGTTATATATCTCTACCATACTGTTAGAAAATGTATTCGAGATGTCGACACCTTCGACCTGCAGGACCTTTTTAAGATTAGTTCCCTCAGTGAATATCACATACTCGTTACCCACGTCTCTTATTATCGCCCTCTCTACGCCTTTTAAACCTTTGATCTTCGCCTTTCTAGCCTTCTCTTCGATCTGATGAAGCTGACTGAACTTGGCTTCCTTTGACGTCAGGTAAATTATATTTCCATCCCGTTCAACTTTGACATCTAACCCTCTCAATTTCTTCATCCGCTCTACAACGTCATCAAGGTCTATGTTCTCCTCCTTGATCTCATCCATATCTGGATTTATACTGATCTTCATATCAGCCATGTCTATCTCGAGTTCAGCTATGTCGATCAGCCTAGTAACTTCGAGTTTTGAAGCTATCATCTTAGCTTTATCCCTGTCTTGTTTCCATTTATCTATGATATGAACTTCCATGACCGGTGTACTGGGTACCTTCCTAGCATCTACAACCTCAATCATCCTAGGTAGTCCTTGTGTTACACCGAGTTCTGCAACACCTGCATGGTGGAAGGTCCGCATGGTCATCTGTGTACCGGGTTCTCCGATGGACTGTGCACCGACTATGCCCACCGAGTCAAGGGGATCGATCTTTCTACTTCTAAATTTATCCTGGATGATTTCAAGGATAGTTTCGTAATCCTCTTCATCGACACCTTCTTCTTCGATCCTATCCGCAGCTTTTTTTATCATGGAACGGGGGAGGTCATAATCCTTTTCTTCATTGATCTTATCAAGTTTTTCCGCCACGCCCTCTAAAGGCTTGATTTTATCAGGGGCAGTAAGATCTATGTCCTCCTCTTTATCCTTCTTCTTCTTCTTTTTTTTCTTCTTCTTGCGTTTCTTCTTTTTGGGTTTCTTTCCTATTTTCTTTTTAACGCTCTTCGCCTGATCTTCAGTCATGAGTTCACTGAGTTCTTCGTTCGTGGCGGATTTTACATCACCTAAAAGAAAGCCCTCGTCCGCTAACTTCTCAGCTATCTCCTCATCTATACCTCTCCTTATCAAGGCATTTATAGTATCCTTCTTAGCCATATTCAATTACCCCCTTTTTTGACCTCGAACTCTGTCATCACATCGTCCATGTCCACCGCCTCGCCTCTCTTACTCCTTTGAGGATCCACTCCATCTTCGCCATAATCGAACTGTACGATGGTACCTGCGGTGTTTCTTACTGTCTCATCCCTAGAAACCATAAGATCTTCAAGAGCATTGATCAAACGCCTCTGCATATATCCCGACCTGCTGGTCCTGACCGCTGTATCGACCAAACCTTCTCTTCCACCCATACTGTGGAAGAAATACTCTAACGGATCCAAACCGTCTTTATAGGATGATTTTACAAAACCTCTAGATTTTGCACCTAGCTCCCCTCTCTTAAAGTGAGCTAATGTACGGTCTTCATATCCTCTCTTTGGTCTTTCACCTCGAACCGCCTGCTGCCCCAGAGAACCTGCCATCTGTGTAAGATTCAGCATACTAGCTCTAGCACCCGTCCGTGCCATGACCACCGCATTATTTCCCAAACCTAGATGTTTCGATGCTATCTTGCCTGCTTCGTCTCTTGCTTTCCCGAGTTCCTTCATGATCCTGACCTCTAACGTCTCTTCAAGTGATCTGCCTGGCAAACCCTCTAGTTCGCCTTCATGGTAGGCCTCGACCAGTTTTCTAACTTTCACCTCGGCTTTTTCCATGACCGCAGAGATCTGTTTCTGAGCTTTTTCGGGAACGTCCTCATCTTGTATACTCGTGGTGAAACCTCTCAAAGTTATGCTGCCCAATGCGATAGTGGTGATCTTATCGATGAAATCTCTAGCGATATCCTTACCATAATCTCTTGCTAGCTTATCCACGATATTTCCTGCGAAGGCACCTACAGCATCTTCATCTATAGTGCCTGTAACCAAATGACCGTCCCTGATCATAACATATGCATCATGTTCACAATCCTCTTCAAGGCATTCATCACATTTCTCACAAATCGAAGCTCTGAATTGCATGTTAAGGTCGTCAGGTAAAAAGTGACTGAAGATGTCTTTCCCTGCCCAATATTTCTCCCCGTCGATCTCAACGGGCTCTGGTAATTTATCCGTGACAAGGTTTGAAAAAATACCCACTACCTCCCTACGGGAGAAATGAGGGTTCTTGTACGTTAAGAAGAATAGGCCACTGATATGGTCCTGTATAGCACCTATAATAGGGCCACCAAACCTCGGCGATAATATGTTCTCCTGGACCCGCATGATAACCTTCGCTTCTGCACGAGCCTCCTCACTCTGGAGTACGTGGAGGTTCATCTCATCACCATCGAAATCCGCATTGTAAGGTGGGCATACAGCAAGATTTAACCTGAAAGTTTTACCCGGCACTATCTTCACTTCATGAGCCATCATCGACATCTTATGTAGTGAGGGCTGACGGTTAAACAATACGATATCGCCATCTTTGAGCCCCCTTTCAACAACGAATCCAGGTTCTAACTTTTCAGCAACATTTTCTGCATTTGTATCCGTCACTCTGATCCGTCTGCCATCTGGTCTGATTATATAATTAGCACCCGGTAAATAATCTCCTCTCTCGCTAGGTTCAGGACCACGTTCTACCAGTTCCTGCACATACTCTAAATTGGAAGAGGTTACGTTGAGCGGTACAGTGAGTTCTCTAGCAGCTTTCTCGGGAACGCCTACTTCATTTATAGATAACCAAGGATCTGGGGAGATAACGGTTCTCGAAGAGAAATTTACTCTTTTACCGCTCAGATTCTGCCTGAATCTACCTTCTTTCCCCTTCAACCTCTGTATCAGTGTCTTCAAGGTCCTTCCACTTCTGTGTCTAGCTGGTGGGATCCCCGAAGTCTGATTATCGAAATAAGTCGTAACGTGATACTGTAAAAGGTCCCAAAGATCCTCGACGATCAATTGCGGAGACCCGATATCTCTATTCTCTCTTAATCTCTGATTTATCCTTAGGATATCCACAAGTTTATGGGTCAGATCGTCCTCAGAACGATCTCCGGATTCTAACGTGATAGATGGACGTACAGTCACCGGTGGAACTAAAAGAACTGAAAGTACCAACCATTCTGGCCTAACAACGGCCGGATTCATCCCCAGTGGTCTTAAATCTTCATCTGGTATCTTTTCCAAACGAGAACGTACTTCTTTAGGGGTGAGCTTGGTATTGTCTTCCCGGAATGTTGTAGGTTTATCCAACATTATCTTCTGCTGCTCAGCCTTACAGTGCGGGCAGACCTTATTCCTTCTAGCTTTCTTAGATACATCCTTGGCTAACTTCCGGATATCCAACGAATCCGCGCCCATCCTTTCCATCTGATCCATCTGATCTTTATATTCATCCCTCTCCTCTTCCGGGAGAAGTAGCCTACCACACTCTCTACAAATAGATCTTAAAAATTTCTTTATCTCTTTCACATAACCTACATGGATCACCGGCATGGCGAGCTCTATACGACCGAAATGACCCGAACATTGATCGACCCTACCACCACAGGTTTTACACCTTAAACCGGGCTCGATCACGCCCAGGTGCGTATCCATCAAACCCATCTCGATAGGGAAACCGTCATCATCGTAGGTATCCGGTGTGATTATCTTGGTCGCCGATAAGTTCCTGATCTCTTTCGGTGACATGTAAGCGAACTTGATACTGCCAACCCTCTTAGATATTCCACTCGATGTTCTCATTTCAGGTCCTCCAATTGTAATCTCATGGCCACTCCAAGTGATCTCAACTCATCCATCAACAACTTGAAAGCATAGCTAGTCTGTATCTGATGAACGTCTGATTTTTCACCGCATACTGGACATCTCAATTCTCCATTACTATCCAAGATGGCTACATGTCCACAATCTGGGTTACCGCAGATATATTCCGTAGTCCCGTCGGACTGATCTAAAAGTCTATCTTTGATGACCATAGCCGTACCGTGTCCGATCAAACAATCTCTTTCCATCTCTCCGAACCTGAGTCCACCTTGTCTAGAGCGACCTTCAGTTGGCTGCCTTGTAAGTATCTGAACCGGTCCTCTAGAACGCATATGAAGTTTTCCAGAAACCATGTGGTGAAGTTTTTGATAATATATAACACCTACAAATATCTCGGCCTGAAGCATCTTACCGGTCCGTCCGTCGTATAATACCTCAGTTCCGTTATGTTTGAAGCCGGCATTTTTCAGTGATTTTCTTAGCCCCTCTTCAGTTTCACCGCTGAATGGAGTACCATCGATAAATCTTCCTTCAAGCGAACCTACCTTACCCCCCAACATCTCTAGGACATGAGCGACCGTCATCCTGGAGGGGATAGCATGGGGATTCAAAATAAGGTCTGGAACAGTACCGTTCTCAGTGAACGGAAGATCCTCCGGTTCGACGAGCTTTCCGATCACTCCTTTCTGACCGTGCCTAGAAGCGAATTTATCACCGAGTTCGGGGACCCTCTGATCCCTTACCTTGGTTTTCACTAGTCTACTCCCGTCTTCTGATTCTGTAAGCATCACAGTGTCAACCCAGCCTTGCTCTCTCGGCCTGACGATCTTAGAGGTTTCTCTCCTCTTCTGAGGTGCCATGAAATCCGTATCCTCCTCAAGGAACCTAGGTGGTGAAGTCTTTCCCACCAGTACATCTCCACCATCCACCTGGTTCTCTGGATTTATCAAACCGTCTTCGTCGAGATGTTTATAGAACTGGTCACTCCTAGCGCCTCTTACATCCGGATCCGGGATCTCAAAATGGTCTTCTTGACCTCCCGGATATCTTCTCTCTTCGGTAGTGTATGTTCTAAAGAAAGTGGAACGGGCTAATCCTCTATCGATAGCAGCCCTGTTCATCACCAGAGCGTCCTCCATGTTATAACCCTGATAAGACATCACCGCCACGACGAAATTTTGACCAGCCGGTCTTTCGTTGAAATTGACCAGATCCATGGTTTTAGTTTGAAGAAGCGGTAATTGTGGATAATGCATGAAATGTTCTCTAGTATCTGGTCTCTGCCTATAATTTGAGGACGGTAAACCTAAAGATTGTTTCATCATGTTCGCGCCCATAGAACATCTTGGAGAAGCATTATGCTCGGCATAAGGGACCAGCCCCGTGGATGCACCTAGTATTAGGAGTGGGTCTACTTCCAGATGTGTGTGATCCTCTTCCAAAAGGTTCTCTCTCTCCATGACACCGCCACATTTTTCACATTCGATTTTAGCGATGTCATCACCCTGACCCATATTAAGCCAGGATATATTCGCTTCAGAGAGAGGAGCATCACATTCATCGCATAGTGATGGGATCTCAAAGGGATAAAGAGCTACATAAATATCTTCTTCCTCCTCCGCATCGATCCACTCGATAACATTCTCCCTGAACAGTTCACTAACACTAGATCGACCATCTAAAACCTTGTCCAACCTCTCTTTTGTTAGATTGATATCCCCATCTTCCACTACCAGGAGAGGTCTTCTTACTCTACCCTCGTCACAATTCAATATGACCTCTTCCATCGTTTCATCGTATCGTATATTGACCTGATCCGATACCTCTCCTTTTCTCCTCTCATGCTTTACTCTCTCCAAAAAATCAACCGGGTCTTGAACTAAACCTACAAGGTCTCCGTTCAGGTAAACCTTCGTTCTAGCTTCACCGGCAGTACCCATCTGCTCTAACCCCATATCATATAATTTCCATCGTACCTCCATGGGCTCGGTGCCTTTAGATACATCCACGATCAGGGCAGATGTTTTAACTAGACCACAGTTTTGACCTTCTGGTGTTTCATTGGGACAGAGTCTACCCCAGTGTGTTGCATGAAGTTCCCTAGCTTCAAAATGTGGCTGACTCCGAGATAAGGGTGATTTAACACGTCTCAGATGGCTTATAGCACTCATATTGGAAGTACGATCAAGCAGTTGAGATATCCCCGTTCGACCTCCGACCCAATTCCCGGTAGCCATAGCGTGCTGGAGTTTATTTTTCATAAGATCCGGCCTTATCGAAGACTTTATCCGAATCTCGCCTTTCTTACTGTAATTCCTTTCAAGCTGATATTTAAGATCTTTAAGTAAATTCACGACGGAAACCCTGAATAGGTCCGCCATCAGGTCTCCTGAAAGTTTTAACCTTTTGTTCGCATAATGATCTTTGTCATCGGGCTCTCGATGCCCCGCCTTCAACTCAAGGATAGCTCTTGCCATCCTACCGAGGAACACAGCCTTCTTCATCCTGTCTTCTTTATGATTCCCTAGGTGAGGGAGTAGAGAGCGGTCCAGGATTGAATCTATCTTCCTCTGTCGATATTCTTCTGCCTGTCCTGTGGCAAATTTCTTCTCTAGATAAGCCATGGCGTCTTCCTTATCATAGACACCTTCGGGAGAATACTCTTCTTCCTCCTGGCACATCTCAATATTTGCGAAGATGATACTGGACATGTCCTCATCCGTCGTCATAGAGTTATATATCTCCTGGTCGTTTTCCATACCTAGGGCTTTCATCAATATGATCAATGGAATATCCCCTCTAGCTGATGGGACCGATACGGTTATGAGTCCGTCCTTCTTTTTTTCCATGATGGTCAAGGCTCTATATCCATGACGTTGGGAAAATATCTTAGCGACTTCTATCTCCCTACCGTATTTCTCATTGATCTCACACATCACTCTATTCGAAGCCATGTCCTCGACGGCCATAAGATTTCTTTCAGTTCCGCTGATAACAAAATATCCCTGAGGATCATGCGGGTCTTCACCCAGCATCTTTACTTTTTCTTCATATGTTTTTTCTTCATATTCAGGACTGTTTATATCAATATTCAAGACCTCTTCCACAGTACTATCGATATTATCAGGATGGATATTACACTTCTTGGACCCTATCATTATAGGTATTCTGCCGATAGGTATCCATTGGGGCTCTTCTTCTATCCCTTCATTTATAACACTCATCCTCATCTCGATCTCGGCACTGTAATAAAGGTCCCTCAATCTTGCTTCATGAGGTGTCAATTTGTGCTGTGAACCGGTAGCTTCCTTTACAGTAGGTCTCTTTATCCTTATAGTCCTTTCAGAACTAAGATCGACTCTGTCGTCTTCTGTCCTCTCCCTACCAACTCTGATCTCGATCTCCTGTCCATCCACCTTTTCAGGATTCAATCTTATCTTACCCCAGCCACCTTCACCGTAGCCTATCCTTATGTTATCTATGATCTTCTGGGCTCTACTATTGGGGTTGTCCATAGTGGGCAAGAAATCGTTAAATGACTCGAGATGATGACTGACTACGCTGATCTCTTGGAAGAAACTTTCGACTAATTCTCTCATCTTTTCACACCTTATTCTAAATCTATCTACTTATTATCAATCTATACACTTTTGCTACACCAGCTGTCGGGCTTTCCCTGACCACTTCGACCATCCTTCCTTCTTCGATATCACCGTGTACCTTCTCCATCTGTTCGATAACTGGATCGCTTTTTAGGATCTTCGGAAGATTCTGTTTATCGATTTCCAACTCTTTTAAAATATCTTCCTCGTCCTCCTTAGGAACGAGATGATGTTCCGGTACAAAGCCGTGTTTCATAACGTTGAAGCTACCCATAGTATTCCCCCGGTTTTGAATTCTTTTTTTCCATGATAGATACCACTCTCGATTTTTAAGATGGGCCTGTGGGGATTTCCGTGAACTGCCTGACAGCAACTCTATTCGAACCCCAGACCACCTGGTTAAAAGCCAGGTGCTCTTTCTAGAGAAAGAGCAGGTTAGCTCTCTCTTACCTAGCTGAGCTACAGGCCCTATTTGAAGCAGTGTTTTAGCACCTACAAGCAACTATTATATAAATCTGTTCATTCAACGAGGCATACCATACCCTCTTTAAACCGCGAATCAAAAGCGCCTCGCTCTACTTGTATGATCAATGACAGTTTACTATTAAAGGATTTCGCGACACCGGCGAACATGTTCAGATGAAGCAAGATATTATCGCAAAGCTATAATATTGCAACTAAATAATTCAACCGTGGGATAAGTTTGAAATACAGATGATTATTAATACTTACAGACATATTATGCCCCCACATATTATGCCCCCTAAAGAATTTTGGAGGTTTAAAAAATACTGTTCAAATGATCTAAAAGGTTTATTTTTCCTAGAATGGAAGTACTTCTCATTTACCCATGAAGATATCAAAGGATTCATATGCTATTCTGTTGGGAATCCAAAGAACATACTTGGGTTGAAAAGAGGGATAGTGTCCTATGCTGTATACCATGAAGAGGGAAGAGAAATTGGAGAAATAGAAGTATCGAAAAAAAATTTAGAATTGAACAGAAAAAACCTATGGGTTTTTGGTTCGACCGCCCTTAGATATATGGGAAAGAAAAGTTGGGAGATCAAAGGGGATATTGATGACTTAAGTTGGGACTTGACTTTTTCCCAGATCGTTCCTGGAAACAGAATTCGATTCGATCTAGACAACAAATTATTTAGAGATTCATGGATGGATTGGTTAGTATTTTGTAATTCTGCAGAAGTCGAGGGCAGTATAACAATAAAAGAAACAAAATACGAGATAAAGGCCCTCGGATATTATGATTCAAACTATGGACATTGGAATCCTTCAAATAAACTTTGGACATGGGGGCACAGTATTTGCAGATCAGAAAATGAAATATTTTCTTTTTCCATGGCAGAATCACGTTTTGATAATATTGCGAAAGGAAGGATGTATGTTGGTATAAACGACACTATCTTCCAATTTGACTCCGGAGAATACGAATTGAAATATGACACCGTTTTAGATCTGCCTTCTTGTTATTTTGTAAAGGGGTACAAAGAAAATGGAACTACCGTAAAAGCAAAATTCGAGGTGGAATTTTCTGACAAATTGACTTTCAAGATGTTTGGAATGATTCCACTCTTAGATTTGTATCTTCAAAGAGGAACCTTACATCTAGAGATAAAAACACCTGACGATAAAACATTCAATATCTCCTGTTACGGTTCCTGGGAATTCCCAAAAAAAACCAAAATTTTTCGTCATTTAAAAGGACTAGCCAGTATCACATATACATTCACAAATTAGAGATATAGTGGAAATTTTATGATCGTCCTTATTATTTCGAATGTATTAACGCTATCAAAAACCAAAAATCAGTTATCACACCTATGTTTTATGAGTATGAACTCCGATGGAATCTTCCGATCTGAAAAATTTAATTGTGATACCTGGTCCTACATATCTACTGCTGTATATACTATGTGTTGGATTACTAGATACGGGCCTGCGTATCGGACTTAAAGGCATTGAAAATTTCTCAGTACATTTGCTTTTCGTCCATGCCTTGCTATTTAGTCTATTTTTCGGAGTCGTTCTGACATTACTAAAATCCATATCATATAAAGAAAAAATCCCCAAAATTATCAAAGATATTGGCATGTACTTCTGGATCATCGGTTTAACTCCAATTTTTTCATATATCATATATGGTGAAGTTCCTGAAAGTATCTTATCTTCCGGTGTAGTGAGCATACTGTTGGTGGTTATTGTACTAACATTCACACTGAATCTAAAGGTAAGTTCCAAGATGAAGATATCAAACTCTATCCTCTTTTCATCAGGTATGATCGCTGTATCCATACCTATCTTTATGATAAATCGGGTGTCTTTAGCCAACGGGGTACAACCTTATTTCAAACTATATGAGCTGTTCAAGACAGACATCTTACTTCAATCGGGATGGTCTATGGGATTATTAATAAATCACCGATATCATCTATTGATCGTTTTCCTACTGCTGGAGAACTTATTGATATACGCCCTATTTGCCAAAAAATTTTTATCTCGAAGGTTTACAAATATGCTAAAGTCTATTAAACCATTTCGAACGCTGCATTTCGTTATGATCGTTGTTTTAGGTGTGATCTTTGTCCAAAATACCGCTACAGGGGAAGCACTATCCATCTTTTCGGTCAATCACTTTCCTTTCATCTTTTTACCGGCACTGTGTCTAATATTACTTTGGCAGTTTACCACATTGCTCAACGACATCTACGATCTAGATATCGATGTTCACGTCCATCCAGATAGGCCTCTGGTTTCAGGTGATTTCGACCATCGATTTTATATGGATATATTGATTTTCATATCACTACTCTCTTCTCTTCTCTCTATGATTTTAGGCCTACCGTTACTGCTTCTTAATTTTGCTGCCCTGATGCTAGCCGTGCTGTATTCAGTCCCCCCATTCAGACTGCGAGATAGAGTCTATGGACATATCTGTGTGGGTCTTGGAAGCCTCATAGGATTTCTTTTTGGGGTATACTCCCCGATCGCTTGGAGGCATGGAATCTACTTAGCTTCTGGAACTATAAAGCGTGATATTCCCTTTTTCCCTGAAACGTTCTTAGTAGGTATGTTGATAGTGATAGTACTATCCATATCTCCGCTGATCAATGCACTCTCGGATTATGAAGGGGATAAAAAAACTGGCGTTAGGAATGTTTACACGGTTCTCGGTTTTGAGAGAGGCAAGAAACTAGTTTCATTTCTCATTATTTTACTATTTATCTCTCCTTTACTTCTTTTCAACTCCATTTTGGACATCATTTTTATGCTCTTAGCTGGTGTAATATCTTCTATCATATTCTATCGGTTCGAGGATCACCGTCCTGTTTTTGGACTATATTTTTTAGTACTGGTCTATTTGTTACTTAGATTTACCTCATATATCTAACATAATTTAAAAATACTTCATCCACGGTATAAATATCTGGTTTTAGAGTCGCCCGTTTTTTTGAAGTATAATAATGTGTAGATGATGATCCAATACTCGCCGATATAAGAATAAATAAATATGACAGCTTACCTGCGTATAGCGGAAATCATAGTTCAACCACGATGTGAATAATATGGGTTCTGAAAAACTAAAAGCATTTTTAACTATAAGCAGAGCTAAAATCCAGCTTGGCACTCCTCCACATCCCCTCCTTGGACTTTTATTGGGGGCAGCATCCCTACCCGAGTTACTCTCACCTATAGCTGGACTCTATCTTATCCTTTATTTTCTACTGATAACTTTTGCATGTAACATAAACTGCCTATACGATGTTGATATCGATCGGAAATATAAACATTACATGAGTGACGGAGTGAAAACTATAGGAGGCAAGAATGTCAAGAAAATCTTAGTTATTGAGGGATTTTTTATCCTGATATTGATCTCCTTTTTCCTTTTTCAAGGATACACAGTCACGGCCCTGTTAGCGCTTTCCGGACTACTTGCAGGATATATCTATTCCGCAGAACCGGTAAGATTTAAGAAAAGAGGACTATTAAGTCCCGTTCCAGTCCTTCTAGGTCTCTACACATTACCTGTCCTGGGTGGCTGGTTCGTTTTTAGAAACTCCCTATCGATTTTCATAATTGTCTTCACCATCGGATACGCCCTTCTGAACGAAGGCATCACTCTTGTGAACACCTGTGAAGATTACAGAGAGGACAAAGAAGAAGGGATTAAAACATGGGCACATATCTTAGAAATAAAAAACACCATGGTCCTAGCGTTTCTATTTACGGGCATAGGGGGGCTCATCGCTGTCTTCGGTGTCCTTCTCAAACCGATTTTTTTGGGGTGGACAACCTATAATATCTATGGATCTACCCTATTCATAATACTGGGTATTTTCAACACTATGGTCATCTTGAAAACAACTGGTGATATATACGGTGCTTTAAACAAGGAAGATCTAGAAACATCCTGTAAGAGTGCAGCTAAGAATATGCCTAAATGGTTCATATCTACACGATACCCACTTCTTTTGCTGGTATTTGTCTGTATTATATACTTTAATTGATCAAAAAAATGTCATCCTAGAAATTACATATCCTGAACCCATTTTTTTAACTGGCTAAACGGTATATTCAGGAAAAAGATTCATTGGGTTCTCGTACTCTATTTCTTCAAAAACATGCCGCTCGACAACTCTTTTACTATTATATTAGTGTCACAGGATGATCTCCACCGCGGGGTCATAGATGTCTCTATTTTTTTATGGGATCGATCATATGCTAATATCTCCCTTTCGAATTCAACAATTTATATCATTTCAATTTGTTTTCTTCTTCAAAACATACGCAAATATCCAGAAGAGAAACAATAACGTGGCTATTGCATAACTACGAAATGTCCAATCATCCGTACGTCTTTCATCGTCCTCTTCGACTATTTCTCCTTCTTCGAAGTTGGGAGTTAAGTTAGGTGTTTCTTCAAGTGTTAATGTGTATTCTCCAAAATCCCCTTCGACTGCAGGGCTCCCATTCTTGGGTGCGTAGATAGAAATATAATAGGTCCCGTTCCCCAGCACCACCTCATCACCAACGTAACTCTCAACCTGGCTAGAAAATGGATACCCTTCAAAGGCTATAGGGATAACTGGATAACTCATTTTTGAGACATATAAACCGGCCTCCACAGTCGGAGACGATTCTAAGCTCAAGCGGGAAATATTTTCTAATTCGACCCTGAAATAATCACCGCCACCACGACCTTTCAATTTTGTTAGTTCCCCATAATCCAACAACAACTCTTCGTCGCCGATGTAATGTTGGGTAACATCAATTAAATCATCACGATGATCGATTTCACCTGTACCCGGAACATAAATCTTATAGATCTTATATTCGCCTTTGTAAAGTGTTTCAGCCATTCGACCATAATTCGAACGAGATGAAAAACATTCTCCAGCTGGCATCCAAAATGTAGGTTCCGCCACGTACCACTCCGCGTTCCACTGATCTGCATCCAACACATACCATCCATCTCCACCTCCGCTATCACTCCAGTCGCTCTGATATAGGGATTCCTCGAACCATACCTCTACCATGAAATGTCCCATCAAATCGGTATCTTCTGTCGGATGAACTGAGGCGACTCTACTAGGGATACCGATAGCCCTTAAAAGAGCTGTTTTCGCCCAAGAGACCTCATCACACCACGCATTAATCTTCATTGTATTCCCCTCATCAGTAAGACCGTCTATACCTTCGATAGTCTGTCCGTTCCTACTCAATACCTCCGCATCTTCAAGCGTAAGACCAGTGTATTCAAATTCTTCCCCATGCAGTACGGTGGTCCCACTGCCGAAGAGTATCTGTGAAGCATCTCTTATGATAGGTTGGTTTGCCATCGACGAGGGGATCGCCTCACCTCGTTGTGCAACGACCCTCACGATACGTGCTGCGGATTCACGGGTGTCTTTGGAACCAGCGACTGCACTCAAGGCGAATTCGTACATATCTAACATATCCTGGCGGTCATCCCCAAAAGGGTGAAGGGTTCCTTCATGCAGAGTGTGACCCGTTGTGAATATATATTCCTTTTCGGGCCTAACACTTCCTTCATCGTAGGCATAAGCTTTGAGTTCATCTTCAGGCATATCCAAAGTCCATGGATCATAGATAACGAATATATCTAGTTCGTCTGTCCAGTCGTCCTGAGTCAAAGTGAATGTATAGGTGCCCACGGAAGAATCTGGAGGTATCTGTATCTGCCAACCATCTTCAACTTCCTGGATCTCTAAAGTAGTCATCCCCTCTACTGCCGGATGTATCTCTGCATACCCTTCTTTATATCCACCTATCTTCAATTCGGTCCCTCGGCGGATCACGACTCTTTCGGTAGCGATGGTCTTTGTTTCGGTCCCACCGGGCTCTTGATAAGTATCCCATGTATTATAATCGAGAGTGCGGTATCCATTATCATACATCACATAAACACCGGGGCTTTTTGGATCCTCAGGGTCTGTACCTAGTTCTTCATGAAGCCAAAGGGGGATATCCCCAGATCCGTTATCGCCACTTACAGAATGAGGTATGGAAGAAAATATGAACAAGATGATAATAACAAAAGAAAGTATGATGTTGATGTTCGTTTTGGGACTAAAATTTTTTGAACATCTCCGAGGCATGGATTATCTACTCCCTGGGACAATATATATACTTTTTTAACTCGGACAGGATCTGTCCTAATTTCCAGTGAACCCTTTTGGGAAAAAAAATTATATGAGAGCATACATCAGTTTGATAGATGGCAGAAGACCAGACCCTTTTAGAGTCTCAGGACAACATAGTTTGGAGGAAACTCAATGCCCTTATCGAGTTTCTAGAAAAACAGCGGTTTACTCCGCTTACGGCTTTTATATTTATGGTATTGATAGGTGTGGTCCGTTCAGTAGCTGAATCTTTATTCTTTGAATATCGTGTTTTCTCAATGTATCTGTTAGCCCAGCATGTAGCGTTCAATTTCCCCGTACTCGTCATGGGGGTCTTGATCATAAAATTGGCCACCGGTGAATCTTTGATAAAAGTTTACAACATTATTTTACTCGGTTTCGTTTTCGTCATGGCCCCACCTTTTTTGGACTATTATATATTAGGTTTAGGGGGTATCGAACAGTCGTCTCTATATGCGTATTACGCCGCTGACGCAACCTTCATCGAGAAGATACCAGATCTTAACTTTCTATACATGTTCATGGCCGAGGAGATAAGTCCTGGTTTGAAAAGGATGGCGATGATGATACTCGGATCTAGCGGTCTGTATATAGCCATAAAGATCAGGATAAATGACCTCGTACCTCAGTTAAAAAAACGTATGTGGATCCCTTCGGTAAACAAGGTCTGTTCACTTTTTTTTGGAATATATGGGATATGGATAGTGATATGGTTCATTAGTGCCATCGTTCCTACAATAATAAAATTGGGGGATAGAGGTGTGATCCTACTCGATTATTTTGTGTTCAGACCGTATTCAAGATACTACGAATTTATCACAGACTATGGATACACTTGGGAAGAAGTATTTTCCCCGGAGCAGTTCAGTCTGTCCCAAAGCCTAGTTTTACAGCAGCGCTCTCTTTTCATAACAATGTTTTTCTTTACATTCACGGTAGTTATGATGATAATCTCGCTCTATATCGTCTATCGCCCATTTTTGAAGAAAACTCTTAGATCCTTAAAAACTTCCATGATCTTAGCCACCACCGTACCTGCTCTCCTAGGTTCCTCGATACTCCATCTTTTCGATCCTGATTTCACCCATGGATGGGCCCTAGATCCCTCGTACGTACTTCACTTTCCGTATATATTTTATATCACTGCTATCGGCTTTTTTCTGGGGTGTTTTGGTTCCTATGCCATACAGTATAAGAAGGACGAAGGACTGCTCTCCACAAACAAAGCCAAACATATGATGATAATATCCATATTAGCCGGAGGATCTCTTGCCTTTCTGGTGGGAGCGACCACTGCTTTCCCTCTATTTCTCACTGGAATTATCCTGATGTATTTCTCATTTTCAGACGGGGAGTACTTATTAACTTTGAAGGGAACGCTCCCCTTCTCCTTAGCTTGCATGTTCTCTTTCTTTATCGGTGTTTACACTCCAAATGTATGGAGACTTACCATACTAGATAACGGTGGTTCGAGTACACTTACACTTCCACGAAATCCCCCTCTGAACGCTCAGGTATTAGGACTTGCTATTATGATATTTCTCGTAGTCTTTTTGCTCACTTATATCCCTACTATCTTTAGAAAATTTGAGAAAAATTTTGCCATCCCCCATTCTATCGTATTTGTCCCCCTCTTTTTCCTTCCGTTGTTGGTACACTGGAACATAGGTTTGATAACTGTTTTTGGAACTTTGAGTATCTCTTCGATCATCCTTTTCAGTGAAGATTTCGAACACATACCACTTGGAGCCTTTATGGTAGGATTAAGCTATATGATGCTTGATTTATATGGTATCATACCCTCACTATTGTAACAATCTTAATCCATTCTTATCCAATATTCCAACTTCAAAATATAGTAAAAAGAAAGGGTTTTTTTGAGTTTTTAGTATTCGACTGACCAGTTGACATCGTAGTCCGCGTCGTTGTACAGGTAGTAGCCTTCTCCTGGATTAAATTCGAAGTTCGCAGGATCGTAGTCGTAGGCTAGATTGTTATCCTGAGCAGCATCGAAGTGACCTACTATGGATACCTCTGCAGGTGTACCTTCTACCGCTGCTGTCGAACTCGGATAACTCACCATGTTCCATCCTGGGTTCAGTGTGATATCCGTGCTAGTTGGTTCACTTCCCTCTACTGTCAACGTATCGTCGGTAGTCATCTGTATCCAAAGTCCTTTGGTTTCGTCCCACTGGATATCATCGTTGAAGTTGTCTCTTCCGGGTATGTAAGATAACCATTCATCTGTACTAGCGTCGTAGTACATCACCTTATCGTAGTTGCCATCTATTCCATAATCGGCATCCTCGAGTATCGCCGTTAAAGAAGTGTCATCCGGTACCAGATTGAACGATACGAAGTTCCAGTCGTCTGATTGGGTGTCGGTAGTGAGTGATATATCGAATAAACTTGTTCCCGCGCCGGGTTCTGGGACTGCATCGGTGTTCGAGTCCTCGTTACCTATTTCGTCTTCGGCTCTTACTACATACCACCATGTCGTACCATCTAATTCACCTTTATCTACATCCCGGTAACTATCTGTACCGGCAGAAACACTCGTCAGGTAATTGGTCTCATCCCATGGTCCGGCTTCACTATCTGATCTGTAGATGTTATACTGAGTTACGTCGTCCTCTCCAGCACCATCGTCGGGAGATAAAGTCCAATTCACTAAGTTATCTTCCGTTCCTCCTGGCACGACCTTCGTAATGTTGATATCATCAATTCTCCAACCAGCATCGGTCGTTTCAAAACTATCTACACCTGCTTCCCATCTGATATTAACAGATGCGTTGCCCACGTATGAAGATAAATCAAATGTTACCTGCTCCCAAGCACTACTATAACCATAAACTGATTCTCCAGCCAGGGGATTATCATATCCGCTCTGAGCAGTACCATCGTAACCACCTTCCGGAGTGATCACTGACCAACTGCTTCCGTCATCCGTTGATATCTTAACGTTACCTCCATCCCACAGAGTGTCATCGCTTTCAAAATCTCTCCAGTGGTAGAAACTCAAGGTAGCATCCTCCGCATCGGATAAATCTACGGTCGGTGCCGTAAGATAACTCATACCACCAGTACTTGGATCAGTATAATCCCCATCACCGAAATCCCATGAGTTGGACCCGGAATTTGCTCCGTGGGTACGGATTGCCCAATCTTCTGTTCCTCCAGTAGTATATCCTAGATCTCCTCCCTCTACATCGTCATCAAGCACGGTTTGATTGGACAGACCACTCCATTCAACTGTCAGATCTGACGGATTAGCTACGCTTCCGTCAACAATTGCGGTATCTGTCTTCGTCGCTGAAGAACCATCACCTGTATCCTCATCTTCATAATAACCGGTTATCGTATCTCCATCGGATACCTGTAATACTCCTGTGCTGTCCGTAGAAGATATATCTATCGAACCTTCAAAAACACCATCGGTTGATGTTTCTGTTAATGTAACCGTTTCGCCCGAGGTCTCAGTATCGCTATCTACGGTAACATCTACACTACCTGTACCCTCTAGATCACTGTCCTTGACTGTGAAACCGACATTATCTTCAATAGTATACTTATCCTTATCTAGGGAAATAATTCCGTCTGAGCCTACCTCGGTGACGCCACCACTCACAGCTACAGCGAAAGGCTGAGTACTTTCGGGTACATTATTACCACTAACCGTCAATTCGTAAGTGCCTTCTTCGACTCCGTTTTGATCGGGTAAAAGCAGAATATCTTCCTCAACATTCAACCCATCGTACTCAGCGTCTCGCTGACCATTCCATGGATTGCTGGTCGGATTAGCTTCAGAATAACCTGGATCATTTCCAGTGAACGCGTTTCCTACGTATCTGTCACCGTTTGGTCCAGTTAACTCGAGATCAAGATCATTGACAATTGCAGGATCGGTCGAATCTGAACCATCTGAACCGGGATAATCACTCCATGCTAAAGTTGCTTCCAATTCTTGAGTGGGATCGTCTACGACAAATTCTGTCGTCCAACTTTCACCTGTATCCAATTCATTGTCCTCATTCCAAGAATCATAAGCTATCAGATTCCTATCATCTCCGTCGAAATGAAGAGCTCTATCCAATTTGCTCCTCCCGTATCCTTGATCATTGTTCGGGAATCTAGCATCATTAGTATAGGCCCCATCGCCTGTGATCTCAACCGCTCCGTTGATTATAGTCGATCTAACAAGAGCATTACTTGGATTGAAACCTTCGTTTTCATTAGAGGTACCATCAACATGAAAACCGTCTTCGTAATACTGTCTCACCTGTCCTACCTGTCCAGCCAATCCAGGTGTCGCCATGCTCGTACCGCTCATGGATTGATAACCATCATAACTTCGTTCTGAAGAAACAACATTTTCAGCCACGTGTATGACGGTAGGTTTGATCCTTCCATCGTCTGCATAACCTCTACTGCTGAACGATGCCATAGTATTCTGGTCCGGGGAATTCGTCACACCTCCAACGCTGAAGAAATTCTTACCCTCTGGTTCTCCAGACATGGTTTCCGCACCATCACCTTCATTACCCATTGCGAACAATATGTTGTAATCCTCGTTATCCCATATGAACTGATCACCGTCGATGGCTAACCCAGTATAACTCGATATTCCTCCGCCCCAGCTGTTCGTGTGGAGAGTTGAACCACTATCATAAGAGGGTTGCCAAGCGTCGGCATACATATCATTAGGTACGCTGAGACCACCACTGGAAGTGCCGATGTCCTGATGTATCAATCTTGCACCCATAGCATTTCCATCGTCTCCGTCATAAGAATCGTAAGTAGGTGCATCACCTAGTACTGTTCCAGTAACGTGTGTCCCATGGTATTGACCATCATTCAGATCTCCACCAATCGAGTAGTAATCCTGTACCTTTCGGTGATTATCTCCAAAATCATTACCGTCGGGATCTTCCCACATCTCATGGCCGTCGTCGGTCGTGTACAACTCACTATCACAAACGGTGAGTAATTGGCCTGTTCCTGTAACTCCTTGTTCAGTGACCTTCCTGTTATCCTGTTCGTTTGTCTGGGTGACCCAAGTCGCGTCAGCATTAGCCAGTTCGGGTTCTTCCATACCTTCGCTTATTGAGTTTAAGCCATCGATGGCAGCTATTTTCTCTATTCTCTCAGTATAGACCTCCGCTGTTATGCTGTTCCTTCCAACAGCCTTGATATCTCCACCAAGGTCATCGACTTCTTTAACTGTCTCTCTGGAATCAGCTCCATCAAACAATCTTAGTTCCAAAAGTTGATCACCAGAACCATCTAATAAACTTCTATCGAACCTGTAGGCAGGCTGATAAATACCGGTCCATTCGACGAAATCATGTGACTCGACCCGTTCTTTCGTGTCTGAATCCATCTCCACAATAAAATTAAATCGATGTCTGAATTCATGGAAAACTACGCCTTCGTCTTCCAGTTTTTCTTTCCACTCATTCTTTATAGGGCCGATGAACTGAAGGATATAGTAACCTCTTCCATCGTATGGATTAGCTCCGAGCTCCAATTCTTCCGGTATATCAGGTTCACCGTCTTCAACATTGAAAGAATAAGACTGTAAACCAACGTAATCGCGGTTCTCTAGAGATTCTATCGTGAATCCATCTCTTTCCAACTTGTCCTTGTTCTCTTCTGAAGTTTTCACCAGAGCGAAATCGTCGTATTCCTCTAAAACAGATTGTCCTATTTCGCTTTCTATTGTTTCTACATCCAAGTCGGATTTATTATCCATCCGTACTAGCATTACTTCACTTTCTGCTTCACGTGCAGACATTACTATACCTGCCGATAAAACAGAAACTAACATAACAATTGCGACAATAAAAGCCGCAAACCGTTTATCAATCTGCATATTTTTTTCCTCCTCAACTAACGTTGAGATGATTGTATTATTAATCAAGCCGGCTATTTATATCTTGGGAATTAGATAATAATATAAAATAGATGTATACTTTCACTCTATAAATTAATAAAAATATAGTAAAAAGAAAGGGTTTTTTTGAGTTTTTAGTATTCGACTGACCAGTTGACATCGTAGTCCGCGTCGTTGTACAGGTAGTAGCCTTCTCCTGGATTAAATTCGAAGTTCGCAGGATCATAGTCGTAAGCAAGGTTGTTATCCTGAGCTGCGTCGAAGTGACCTACTATGGATACTTCTGTAGGTGTCCCTTCTACCGCTGCTGTCGAACTCGGATAACTCACCATGTTCCATCCTGGGTTCAGTGTGATATCCGTGCTCGTCGGTTCTGTTCCTTCTACTGTCAACGTATCGTCAGTATTCATCTTTATCCAAAGTCCTTTGGTTTCGTCCCACTGGATATCATCGTTGAAGTTGTCTCTTCCGGGTATGTAAGATAACCATTCATCTGTACTAGCATCATAGTACATCACCTTATCGTAGTTGCCATCTATTCCGTAATCTGTGTCATCCAATATCACCGTGAGCCCAGTGTTCTCCGGTACGAGGTTGAACGATACAAAGTTCCAACCGTCTGAGTCCGCATCTTCGTACAGCTGGATATCAAAAGTCGATAGCGATTCTCCCGGCTCTTGTACCGGCCCAACTCCGTCAGATTCCTGTCCCTGATCGTCCACTGCGTGGACTCTGTACCACCATAACGTATCATCGGCTGTACCTCTATCTGTATCAACGTAACTGTAGTTCACTGATTCGTCTGCGTTTACTGTTGTTATGAGATCGTAATCGCCCGTCTCGTCCTCGGTCTGTGACCTGTAAACGTTGTATTCTGCGACGTCGGGCTCGTCCGGACTTGCATCCCAAGTTACCAGATTGTCTTCAGTTCCTTCTCCTGTTGTCTCCACTGTAGCGCTTATATTGTCCATCCATATGTCTCCAGAACCGCCGCCTTGGTTATGTCCGTCAACAGTAACAGTCATGTAAGCTCTTATATCCGTGACCTCGCCATTTGGCGTATAAGTCGAGTCAGGTCCAAATTCTACCCAACCCGTATTGGTATCATCTGTATTACTTTCAGTATATACGGTTTCCCAAGCTTCGGTACCTGTGTCATATACAAGGATTTCGGCTGTACCATCTACACTAGCTTGACCAGTATCCAAAGCTAGATTCATATTGTATGCCCCATTTACTGTAAGAGTACTGGTGGTCGGTCCTATTGATTGTTCCCATCGGGCCTCCTCTGTAGAAACTGCATTATCTGGTTCAGTAAGACTCACGTGTATAGAACCTCCTTCTTCATAGCTCTCTGTTCCATCCCATTCTGCGGTTCCATCATTCTGATCCTCTGTTAACACCCATGGATCGTAATTGTCTGGGAATGTTCCGTTCTCTACCAATTCTTCAGTACTAGTGGTGGTACCGTCGTGTTCAACATTCAAGTTCTCTGGTGGTGCCGGTGGTGTTCCCAAGATAGTGAACAGTCCGCTCTCGTTCTGATGACTCAAATCGTTATCGTCGTGCACTGTTCCTCTTATCATAGCCTCATTTGTTGGCTCATCTGGTACCGTCCATGTATGTATTCCGTCATCATCAGTACCTGTTACGATGTTCGTCCAAGAATCTCCTCCGTCTACACTGTAATCAAGGTCAACACCTGTTATCGCACCGTCGCCGGCTGTCGTATCCCATTCTATATCCTCGTTATCCCCTGCGTTCCATTCTTCTCCACCTGCTGGTCTTGTGATCGTTATCTCAGGTGGTGTCGTGCCTTCTATTGTAAATATTCCGCTCGTATCAGTATCACTCAAATCGTTATCATCGTTGACGGTCGCTCTTATCCTAGCCTCTGTAGTAGATATATCCGGAACTGTCCACATGTAGCTTCCGTCGTCTGCTGTTCCTGTGACTATTTCTGTCCAAGTTCCACCATCGTCCGTTGTATATTCCAGATCGACACCTATTATATTTCCGTCCCCTGCGGTCGTATCCCAAGTGATATCTTCCTCGTTTCCTGCACTCCACGTCTCTCCACCAGTTGGGTTCGTCAACGTGATCGTAGGTGGATCTGCTACTTCGCCTTCACCAGTAACCTCTATATCAACATAACCAGCTGATTCCATGCCCCAGTTATCTGCAGTATCCTGTCCCCGTACCCAGTAACGATAGGTGTTACCTGACTCCCAGTGTGCGGGTATCGAAATACCGTCTGCAGTAGCCATCTCTGTTGGGCTAGTTCCCGATACGGTCATCCCCGTAGCTCCACTCCAATCGATAGCCGTCGGGTCTGTAACAGTTGTATCCGTTTCAATGTACTCTGCCGATTGTATATCACTTCCGCCTGTCATCGTATCATCAAGACTCGCTGTTAGATCAAAACTACTATCCGTTGAAAGATTCACAGGATTTGGATTAGAAGATACATGAGAAGTCTCAGGTCCCACTGTATCAGCCTCAGTTTCCCAGTCAGAATGGAGGATCGATAAGAATACCTCATGATCTACGTCACGGGTCGTTCCATGAGATGAATGATAAGCTACGTATGCATAGCTCGTACCGTCTACCGTATGTGATGTCATACTCGGATTCAATTTCCTGTAATTGTCACGGGTAACATAATCTTCCGTGACACTATTATATTTATCATCACTCCTCGCAACGTTTACATTAGGAACGTCGAATATAGTATCGGTCTCCAGATAAGCAGTCCATATCCAGCCGTCTTCGCCTGCAGTTTTTCCAAGTATATCCGCTGCTGACATATCCTCTTCAGATACATCATTTCCAGCTACGTTGTCATACGTGGTGAAATCTCCATCTGCTGGAGGGTTCGTTGAAGAGTAATCACCGGTCACATATCCTGCGGTCAGATCTGAGAAATCTCCTGCATTATCGTAAATACAGCTCATATATATCTCGTTCGTACCATCGTTATTATAATGAGCTGCCATCGGGAACTGGTGGTTATCTACTGGATCCCCATCAAGATCTCCGGCAATTTGCACCTCACCGCTCCAGCCATCATCATCTTGGAGCATAGTTACGACCATCCTTTGATCCCCTTCAGAATCACGGTAATAGAAGAAATGCCAGTTCACGTTATTCTGATCGGTAACTCCGCTTGGGAAGAAATAGTAGTAACCACTGCTACCATCTGCTCCTGGAACATCATTCACTCCATCCCAGGTTTCTCCTCCATCACTAGATGTGGCATATGCGATACCGATGTTGCTAGGTTGGAAATCTGCATCCATATCAAGATGTTCAAAAACGTAGGTGAGTTCCCCTTCAGCAGTTCCATCATCCCGGAAAAGCATATATGAACCTCTCTTCTGATTAATTGTATCTGTGCCGTAATTGTTATCGATCTGGGTTGGAGTGCTCCATGTATCATAACTTCCTGGATCAGCCCAACTTGCTTTGGCTTCGTATTCTTCTCCGTTACTTCCGGGGGTCTCTCCATTCCAGTAAACGACCACTCGGTCCTGGTAAGTCCCTGAATCAATATGTTGTAACTTTATATAACTAGGACTGACAGTTGGATCATTTGACATAGGATTGAACGGCCCCTGCCACTCTATAGGTTCACCGTCTGCACCGATTTCTGAATATTTCACTCTCGGCTGAGTACCGTCAGGGGTCACTTGTTGATACGCAGCAAATATCCAATCAGTACCTCCGGAGTCTGTAAACGAGACAATCTCTGGGAACATCTCATCCGCATCAGAATCGGCAACTTTACTTCTGCTAGGGAGAGGTTCTGTCAGTATCTGGATAGTCATACGTATGGTATCGGCTGCGGGCGGGTCAGAAGTATCACCCTGAGAGGTGCCAGTGATCTCAAATTCCATAACCTGTTCAGTTAACCCTGTATCAGCTGTAATCAATACATCAACGTTGGCTTTCTCCGTACTTTCAAGCGAAAGTGTGGACTCTGGATCATATGAAACTGTTAGTTCACCAGGTGAAGTATCGCTCAATTGTATATCATCTGCGTTATTACCCCAATTTGCCACTTCGATAGGTAGATGAGACGTTCCACCGGATGCAAGGCTCTGGGTAGTAGGATAATCAGTGGAAACATCTACGTCGTAATCAGTTTGTGGACCAAAATCTGCAGACGTCACTACAGCAAAGTCTGCATTCGATGGGAGATTAGTAGCTTCTACTGTTAACGTCCAGGTTCCCGGTTCCGGATCTTCGATTTCTATTCGCTGTACCGTGTTGACTCCATCGATGTTTGTACTTCCTGCTGTAGTCCAGCCGTTTTCATCATAGTTGTCCACACCAGAATAATAAGTTTCCCCACTCGGTGATTCTGCATACATGTGTAATTCCCTGTTCATAGACTCACCAGAACTGTCTAACCAATTCAAAGTAGCCTTCAAAGGTACATCATTTGAAGATACCTCTAGGTCCATTCCTCCATCGGTTGCTGCATCCCATGTGCCTGTTGCATCGAATGTATCTTCAGCAAACTGATTAGATTGTGGTGAATCTGGGAAGAGAGAATTCTTTAAGTTAGGTCTTCCCCAACCTTGAGCATAACCTGGATACTCATAAAGATCTGGATCCATCCGTTCGGCACCGTTTATCATAGAGGCTTTTACAAGTGGGTTCGTCGGATTTTGGACACCTTCGACTTTTCTATAATACTCCCGGGTCAAAACAGCCATTCCTGCGGCTTGTGGTCCAGCCATTGAGGTCCCCTGCATGTACTGGTAATCTGGAATGCCGTCAGAACCTTCTCCTGGAACATCGGTGTCATATTCATCAACGTCAGGGATCCAAGAACCAGGATTAGCTCCGTCATTATATTCATATTCTCCTCTTCCTAGTGCAGAGATCATAGCGGTACCTGCGGCGACTACATCTGGTTTGATCCTCCCAGAAGAAAAGTCCGGACCCCCTCTACTGCTGAATTCAGCTACATAATCAGGATTATCCGCACCGCTGTATTCGCCAGACCTATAATTTTCACTCGCACCGACCGCTATCGTGTTTTTTGCCATAGGTCGAGGTGTCATAGTATGTTCTCCAGGACCATCATTCCCTGCAGAGAACATGATTATATTCTCAGGCGCTCCATCCATAGCG
Source organism: Candidatus Saliniplasma sp. (assembly GCA_046497075.1). Taxonomy (GTDB): domain Archaea; phylum Thermoplasmatota; class Thermoplasmata; order Halarchaeoplasmatales; family Halarchaeoplasmataceae; genus Saliniplasma. The sequence goes on along the minus strand of JAWOGF010000090.1, from coordinate 6,692 downwards.
CTTCCCGAATATGGATCCATTCTATCATCAACGTCTTCCGAATCTGTACCATAATCCCCAGTTGAGCCAGCACCCCAACTGTTCTGGAATACTCTAGCACCGTCAGTTTCCTGACCGTCCCAGTATCCATGATCAGTTAGTAAACTTCCTCGATTATCGGAACATCCATCAAGAGAGAACTCAACTTCTGGAGCTACTCCTGTCGCTTCATCATGATGCCATTCTCTACTAGCTGGGTCTAGACCCATGTGGTTCTTCCAATTGTACCCGTTACCACCTATAATACCTGCAACATGAGTGCCGTGTGCAACACCTGTGTTAATTCCGTCAGGATCAGAGTCTCCTCCTTGGTCGGTATATCTTATCACTCTGTCGCCACCGGAACCCTGGAAGAAATCAGGGTTTCCGTCATCTCCGTTATATATCTCACCTTCATCGAAACCGGTATCCTGAACACCAACGACTTCGCCTTCACCGGTCAATTCGACTGGTAATCCACTCCAAGTGGGATACCAACCTGCCTGTACCTCATGGATCTCATTCGCAACATTATCTTTAGTTTCTACACCATGATATGGTTCCACACTTCTAACTCCGTCCAATTCAGCGATAGATGGTATCAAAGACTGATCCACGTTGATTATGTTACCTGTAGCAGTTAGTCTTCCTAACGTAGCTCCCATCTCATTTAGTTGTTCTCTGATAAAGACATCATCTTCAGCGGTCCATCCAGTGACCTGAACTCTTACCATATCCTCTTCTGGAGATAATAGCTCAGGCGAGAGTTTGTAGCCGGAATAGTATGGATCAATCCATTCAACTATATCAAGGTCTTCAACACGAGATTTAGTTCTCTCGTCCATTCTGACTAACAATGCATGGTTAGCCATCTCACGCTCTACTGAAGCACCGGTTTTACTTACCTGTTCTTTCCACTCCATGGACTTAACCGGACCCATAAATTGTACTATATACGCTCCAGTTTCTTCCATAAGTTCTTCATCGAGTTCCGGATTGCCCTCTCTGCGATCAAAAACTTCTCCTAATGTATCTAAATGTATCTTATATCTAGTTTCGTCAAGACTAGTATCATATCTCTTCTTGATCTCATCGGAACTGCTCTCTTCAACCTCTATTAGAACTCTACCATTATTGTAGTCCACTAAGATATCACTGTTCTCCTGTAAATAGTCTGATGATTCTATTTGCTCATCGTTTTCTAATTCGATTAAAAGCTTTGTAGTTCCCTCTTTGTTAAATATCGTAGCCACACTTAAAGTGGAAAATATTAACAAAGCTACCACTAAAATAGAGAAAACTACAAGCTTGAGTTTTCTTTTTCTCATTTTATTTTCCTCCTCAACCAAAAAGTTGAGTCTGATTGCGTACTAAAACATGTAGGGTATATATATTTTCTTAATTAGAGATTAATATATAATAGTAATATAGTCTCGCTCTATAGTTTTATTATAATATAAAAAAGAAAGGGGTTTTTTGAGTTTTTAGTATTCGACTGACCAGTTGACATCGTAGTCCGCGTCGTTGTACAGGTAGTAGCCTTCTCCTGGATTAAATTCGAAGTTCGCAGGATCATAGTCGTAAGCAAGGTTGTTATCCTGAGCTGCGTCGAAGTGACCTACTATCGTTACCTCTGTAGGTGTACCTTCTACCGCAGCTGTCGAACTCGGGTAGCTCACCATATTCCATCCTGGATTCAACGTGATATCCGTGCTCGTCGGTTCCGTTCCTTCTACTGTCAACGTATCGTCAGTATTCATCTGTATCCAAAGTCCTTTGGTTTCGTCCCACTGGATATCATCGTTGAAATTGTCTCTTCCGGGTATGTAAGATAACCATTCATCTGTACTAGCGTCGTAGTACATCACCTTATCGTAATTACCATCTATTCCATAATCGGCATCATCGAGTATCGCCGTTAAAGAAGTGTCACCCGGTACCAAATTGAACGATACGAAGTTCCAGTCGTCTGATTGGGTGTCTGTAACGAGTGATATATCGAATAAACTCGTTCCCGCACCGGGTTCCTGTACAGCATCGGCGTTCTCCTCTTCCAGACCGTTCTCTCCTTCTGCTCTTACAACGTACCACCAGTAAGTATCGTCGACTTCTCCTCTATCTTCATCTAGGTAGCTGTAGTTTACTGATCCATCTGCTGGTACACTGTCTATCAACGTCGTTCCATCCCATGGACCGCTCTGGTCCGCTGAACGGTAGATGTTGTACTGTCCAACCTCGTCGGAGTCATCCGGACTCGCATCCCACGAAACTTGGTTGTGATCTGTACCATTAGGATCGGAGATCAATGCTTCCATGTATATGTCATCGATTCGCCAACCTGGGCCTTCAAGACCATCATAGGATTCTACACCCGCATCCCAGCGTAGATGTATCGTCTCACCGATGTATTCTGTCAGATCAAAAGTGGCTGTAGTCCAATCTGATGTACCTCCCCAGGCTTCTTCGCCGCCCAACGGATTATCCCAAGTCGTTGGAACCGTTCCGTCGTAGCCCTCTTGCGGTGTGATCAAAGTCCAAGGTCCATCAGATCCTTCTGTCGATATCTTCACGTTCCCTGCATCGTATTGGGAAGTATCACCCCAATCTCGCCAATGCTGGAATGTAAAATTAACTCCGTACTCCGAATCTGCTTCCACAGGTATCTCTATCTGAGGTGAAATCAACCAGCTCAATCTACCTGTAGATGAATCCTTGTAGAACTGTCCATCACCGAAATCCCATGAATTATTTCCTACTGCTGAACCGTGCTGTCTTATACCCCATTGACTGGCATCAGGGTCCGATTCACCTGTTGTATAACCTAAGTCTTCCGATACATCGTCTTCGAACAGAGCCTGGACTGATCGGCCATAATGTTCTACATTCAGGTTCTCCGGCGGTGCCGGTGGTACACCTTCTATGGTGAAATCACCACTAACACTTTCATTGGTCCGGCCTACTTCGTCAACGACTTGGGCACGAACCTGGCAGGTTGTACTATCCTCATTAGGTATGTTCCAGGTATAACTGCCCGTATCCGCAACCTCTGTTGCTATAGTTTCAAAACTAGTTCCACCGTCAACGCTGTAATAGAGATTCACATAATCTATCGGGTCATCACCAGCGGTCGTATCCCAAGTTATATCTTCCTGGGTATCTGCTTGCCATACTTCTCCGCCTACCGGTCTAGTAAGATCGATCTGTGGTGGATCACCGGGTACTTCGTCCATACCGTTGTATCCTACCAATGCATAATCCTGGCTGTTTTCCCCGATACCAACTGCATCATCAGCAATGTTTTCAGCTCTAACTCTAACCGTATAAAGACCATCCTCTACATCAGCTTCCGGGATATATACATTTTCTACTGTATTTGTATCATCCCAACCGTCTCCACTGTCATCAAAGTCACCAATCGTATCTGTGTTAGCTTCTGTCCAACCGTTTTGGAAAGCGTTGCCTCTATAGATATCACCACCAGGGGACTCTACTTCAAGATTCAAGTCATTTATGAGTGAATCACCTTCACCCGTACCGGCGTCAGCTTCCTTATCGGTCCAAACAAGACTGAACTTTAAGGGCTCATCCATGCTCTCCGGCATCACTTGATACTCATCCTCTTCAGTGCTGTCTGTAAACGTAGAAGTCTGATCTTCTAGATAGAAAGAAACCGGATCACTAGCTGGGTATTCAAGTTTTGAAAGATCAATCATACCCCAACCTTCGTCTTTGTTAGGTATAGGATCTGTGTTTCCGTTTGCGTCATCTAGGTCATGTGCGGTATTGATCATGAGTGCTTTGACCATCGCTGGGTTTGGTCGCTCGCCATAATTACTCTCGTACCATTGGGTTGTTACAGCTGCTGCACCGGCGGCTGCGGGATTCGACATTGAAGTTCCATCGCACCATTCGTACCTACTGTCCTCTGAATATAGACCATAAAGGTTACTGCTCGCTACTTCTGGTGTACTGGTAGAAAGTATCGATGAACCAGGAGCTACAACGTCAGGTTTTATACGATTATCCGCAGTCCAACCCCGTGAACTGAAACCTGCTATATCGTCAGGGTTATCACCCGTGGTATGATCATTACCATAACTTCCAGCATCAGGCATATATGAATCTGCAGCACCGATAGTGATAACATTCTTTCCGTTGCCGGGACTTCCTGTGGTCTGCTCTCCGGAACCTGAATTTCCTGCAGATATTGTAGCAACTATTGGTTGGTTACCTGCAGTATCTCTATCAGCGTCCCTTACACCTGCATCATATGCGGAGTCAGCATCCCCATAAGATCCAGAAGAATCGGACCCCCAGGAATTAGAACTCACATAAGCATCGGCGTTCTGTTTTGGTACTTCCAATATCTCAAGGTAGTCGCTTGGGCCGATCCAACTTCCGCCTCCATCAAAAATTCGGGCAGGGTATAACTCTGATTCATATGCTAAGCCATCAGCCAAATAATAAGGTCCATGACCTGCATATTCAAGACCTGTACCGTCATGAGTATTACCAGCAACAGAACCAGCACAGTGAGTTCCGTGACCATGTCCGTCTTCCCATCCACCGGTACCGAAGGTGTGACCGCCTATCACTCGGCCATCAAAATCAGGGTGACCTGCATCTGGTGTACTTCCATCTCCGAATCCAGTATCTGCAACTGATACTACCACCCCGCTGCCATCGTAGCCCATTTGATTTATATAAGCTCCAAAATTCCCGTGCTCTCTGTATGGCGTGCTTGGATCGTCGTCATTATCTAATATCCATGCACCGCCACCGATGATCTGTGAATCCACTTCTGCGTGAAGTTCAGGTTCATCGAATTCTGAGATATAGCTTACATCTCTTATCTTTGCGATTTCATGAAGCGTCTCTTCGGAATCTACTATCGTTCGTATTTTGATCTCACCATCTGATACTTCATCAAGGGAAAGGATCGGTACTTTCTCTCTTATCTCGCCAAGGCTATCCATGCTTGCATCGGGTACCATGCCGATATCAATTACACCTTTTTTCAAACCTTGTTCCAGTTTGTATTCCGGCTGATATATACCAACCCAATCAACGAAGTAGAGTTCGGATACTTCCTCAGCCATCTCAGGTGTCATTCGGACCCTGTAACCATAGTTATGGACGTAATTCAGCACCTGTACGCCCTTATCTTCAAGTGTGGGTCTCCAGTTATCTGCTATCGGTCCAAGCATATGAACGATGTATTGACCTTCTTCACCTGATTCATAGTCGTCTATCATCAGATCCTCTGAAAACTCTGGAGTGCCTTCTCTAATGTCGAAATTATGGCCTTTCACTGAGATTTCAGTTCTTGCTGGAAGTCTCTTTATACCTAATCCTCTTCCAGATAGTTGATCTACATCTTCTTCACTGGCTCTCACAAGTACATAGTTATCATACTGTTCCAAAATATTCAGATCATGTCTTTTTACTGCATCAATGTCTGTTTCTTCTTCAATTCTTACCATTACAATATCGTCTTCTGCTTCACCAGAGGACATAACAATACCCGCTGATATCACAGAAACTAGCAATACTATTATGGCCAATATGGCCATAGATTGCTTATCTATTTTCATATTATTTTCCTCCTCAACTATAAAGTCGAGTCTCATTGAATATTAAAAGATAAAAGATATATATAGTTTCGGTAGTATTCTATTTATGTATACATTAGTTATAAATTTTAAATTTGTACAAATTTTTAGAAGGGTATAACGATACTTACAAGTAAACATGATCTGTAAAAATAACTTACTATGGTGACTCATATCATATTCGGATGATCTTGAAGAGGTTAAAAAATTGATTATCCAGTGATTCTACTAAATTACTTAATATGTTTTTCAAAACACTATTGAATGATTGAAAATAAAATCTTTACATCAAATCAAAAAAACAATTCAAAATATAGTAAAAAGAAAGGGTTTTTTTGAGTTTTTAGTATTCAACTGACCAGTTGACATCGTAGTCCGCGTCGTTGTACAGGTAGTAGCCTTCTCCTGGATTAAATTCGAAGTTCGCAGGATCGTAATCGTAGGCTAGATTGTTCTCCTGAGCAGCGTCGAAGTGACCTACTATGGATACCTCTGCAGGTGTACCTTCTACCGCTGCTGTCGAACTCGGATAACTCACCATGTTCCATCCTGGATTCAACGTGATATCCGTGCTAGTTGGTTCACTTCCCTCTACTGTCAACGTATCGTCGGTATTCATCTGTATCCAAAGTCCTTTGGTTTCGTCCCACTGGATATCATCGTTGAAATTGTCTCTTCCGGGTATGTAAGATAACCATTCATCTGTACTAGCATCATAGTACATCACCTTATCGTAGTTGCCATCTATGCCATAATCGGCATCCTCGAGTATCCCCGTTAAAGAAGTGTCATCCGGTACCAGATTGAACGATACGAAGTTCCAGTCGTCTGATTGGGTGTCGGTAGTGAGTGATATATCGAATAAACTTGTTCCCGCGCCGGGTTCTGGGACTGCATCGGTGTTCGAGTCCTCGTTACCTATTTCGTCTTCGGCTCTTAGTACATATCACCCTGTCGTACCATGTAATTCACCTTTATCTACATCCCGGTAACTATCTGTACCGGCAGAAACACTCGTCAGGTAATTGGTCTCATCCCATGGTCCGGCTTCACTATCTGATC
>JAWOGF010000050.1:0-89261 GCA_046497075.1 Candidatus Saliniplasma sp. | reverse complement strand
ATAATACATCACCTTATCGAAATTACCGGCTATACCATTATCTCTACGGGATCGGTTTAAACATAGATGAAGGGATATTATTTATATATATAAACTTAATTCGGAAATTTGTGTTCGAAACACTGAGAGCCTTCGCAGATATGGGCAGGACTCAAGGAATCACCACAACTGGTGCGATCATACTCATAGGTGCCCTTACTTCTACTGCTGTTTTGGGTTGGCAACATATTGTGTACATCACGATATACTCTACGGTAGCACATATGGCACTTAACGTGTACATAGCCAAGGGTGACACGGTACTGGACTCGAACACATACGTACCATCGAGAAATCCAGTTACAGAGGGTGTTCTGTCCGAAAAAATGGCGAAAAATTTTGTTTACGGGTCCATCTTCTTCTGCATGATGTGGGTTTTAGGGTTGGCATTGTTCTTGGACCTCTTCTACGTTTTATTAACTCTAGTATGTTTCATACAATCGTTTCTATGGCTAATCTGGTATGGGTGGAAAGGAAAAGAATATCTCATCTCATATGATTATTCGTTTTCCGTTTCCTATGCATTCACAGTACTTTTCGGCGTTTTTGCAATAGGAGGCATGCCGACAACATATACATGGATATTTATCGGGATAGTGATCTTTGCACCCACTGCCTTTGCACAGTGGGAAAATGGCTTTAAGGACGTGAATGCAGACAGAAGTGTTGGGGTAAAAAGCCTAGCCGTTGTTACTGGGGTGAAAAATAACAAAAAGATCAGCGTTACTCATCCCTATTTTATATACGGGCTAGCTTTAAAAGCTTCATTTGTGATCGTCTGTTTCCTACCATATATACTCTCCCACAATGTATATTATCTAGTGTTCTTACTTGCGTATGGTATTCCCTCACAGGCCTTCGTCATGTATAGATTTGCCACGAAGGAAAAGGCAATCCATCATAGGAAAACGATATTACTGGATGTAACTCTTTCAGCAATATTAGGGTTCACTGCGGTTGTTGGGAAGATCGGGATATTATGGCTTTTTTTCGTGATAGGATATCTTATAGTCGGCTATCTTGTCGGTTCTAAGGTCCAGTCCAAATGTGAGTTCAAATTCGGCAGGTTCAAGGAACAAGAATCTGGGACTTGACAAATATTCTCATACTAAATCATGCACTTTAGACATTATAATTATGAAACGATCATATTTATTGCCATCTAATTTTATTTTAAACTAAACGGACTACATGTGTTATCAGGCTTTATATACGTAATATTTGTATTTTACACCATGGACTCTCTCTCATAGCTATGAACCTATTGTGTTTAGCATGGTATGATGTAAATTATCGAAAGGTGGTATATTATGTTTCTAAAAGTAAAGATGACCGCCCCTCATGGTAACACAGACCGTTTTCCTGTGAGGATACGAGCATACTTAGATCATCAGAGGAGATCGGTCGACAGAGACAGAGACGGGAACAGAGACGGAGACGATGAGAATGAACAAAGATAATCTTAAAAATACTGGTATGGGTATCAAAGCACGATACCCAAATGTACCTCTTTCTGAAAGAATGAGAGCATTAATCCAGTTGTTTAGACCGTTCACTCTTTTCGCTCCGATGTTGGCTGTCCTCTTTGGAGCTATGGCCCAGATGGGATATGCGAGTGAGCTGCATCTGATGGGTGACAGGATATACGAACTCCTTTTCGCAGGGATCGCTATGATGATAGCACAGGCATCAGGTCAGATCAGTAACCAGGCGTGTGATCCCCCTGAACTCGACCGGATTAATGACAAAGGCTATCGACCTATCCCGAGTGGTGTCATAAGCCAGGAAGAGGCTATCTCTATTGGATGGGGGTTGGCTCTCTTTTCGATCGCGAGTGCGTTTTTGATAGCCGCTCAATTTGGGATGATGGTCTCGATAATCTATGTTGTTATAGTTGCATATAATTTTGAGCCGCTTCGATTAAAGAAAAGATTATGGCTCAATAACATATCGATGGCATTCAGTAGAGGATTACTGCCACTCCCTGCCGCCTGGGCGGTTTTTGGCGATGTTTTTAATCCCATTCCATGGATGATAGGTCTATGTATATTCTTATGGGTTCTAGGATGGCAGAGTGCAAAGGATATCGATGATATAGAAGGTGACGCAAAATACGGTATCAATACCCCAGCTGTTTATTATGGTGTCGAGAAGTTGAAGAAGATCATAATATTTCCATCAGTGGCATCGTTCGTGATCCTGGGTTTATTCCTGTGGTATGATATCGTTCCATTTTCTTCTTACCTTCTCCTGATACTTGCAATTCCTACGTTGGTAATGCACATGTATCTTGGGAAGAGTAAGGCAATAGAGCATCTGGAAAATAATATGGTCTGGCAGATATTCTATTTGGTCCTAGGGGGGTGGTTCCTTTTGACAGCCATCGCGCTGATTCTGTGACAATCAAACCTTTATTCTAATACGCACATCAAACTGAAAATAGGAATATCCTTAAAAAAACTGGAGGTAAAATATGGATAACAATTTTTTAGACGAGGACTCGAAATGTGTTGTTCTGTGTGCCGGAAAAGGCACAAGGTTAAGGCCGCACTCCGAAAAAATTCCCAAGGTTCTATTACCTGTAGATGGAGAGCCAATACTGTCTCATGTAGTGGATTACTGGAGTAAGTATACAGACGATTTTGTTTTTGTAGTAGGCTACGAGAAAGAAAAAGTGATAGATTTTGCTCAAGAGCTACCGGTGAACGCTGAATTCGTAGAGCAGAAGGAGCTCAATGGTATTGCCGATGCCCTTACCTATACTGAGGACTTGGTAAATGATAAGTTCCTAGTGGTCTTAGGGGACTGTTATATGGACGGAGAATTTGAGATGCCTGAAGAGATCAACCAGGGGATCGGAGTAATAAAGACCGAAGATGAAGAGGAGATAAAACAAAATTACTCAGTCCAGATAGAAGGAGATACAGTGGATAAAGTAGTGGAAAAACCATCGCAGATCGTGAATGATCTCTGTGGGATGGGCCTCTATCTTTTCCAAAAGAAATTATTCGATTACATCCCTATGACACCGCAATCAGATCTAAATAACACTGTTGAGATAACTGATGTTATACAGACCATGGCCGACCATGGTGAAGAGATTAAACCCCTACATTTTGACGGAGAGTACATCAACGTTAACACCCCTAGAGACCTTAAAGATGCACATAGGTATGAAGGAAAGTGAAAGAGGATGATACTGGGAGATTCTTACTACGACGGTGGAACTATGAAGAAGGATAAAACCTTAGACAGAGTCTATCTAGACAGGTTAGAGAACACCAGCTTCAAACCTATATTCGTATTGGGTCTCCCCCGTTCCGGCACAAGTATCCTATATAAGATGCTTACAAAAACAGGTTGTTTCAATGCAGTTACATCATATCATGTTATAAATTATGACCGACTCATATACAATCATCTGAACGAAAAAGAAGAACAAGCGCGACAGGAGCTCGATGATGAATTCGATAAAGAAGGCGTCGATGATAGAGGTATAGATAGATTAGATATCACTGCGGATTTTCCTGAGGAGTACGGATACATACTCGGCAGTGAATTAACTGAGATGTATATCAAACCCACCACAGTGGGTAGGTTCACTGAGATGGGGAAGAAGATCCAATTCATATCAGAAGGAGATAATCCTCTTCTACTTAAGAATCCATTTGATTTCCAGAATGTCAAGTATATACAAAATAAATTTCCAGACGCTAAGTTCGTCTTCATAGCCCGTAACCCTATAGATATATTCGATTCTACTTTTCGCGCTATCCATCACTTGGTGAAATATAAAAACCCATATTCTATGCGCATATTCGATCATTACCAGCGCTTGTATAACAGACAGTTTAGACTGCGTCTTATACGCTTCTTCTTCGACAATATTTCTATGCTACCGCTTTTAGCGATCACTAAAGTGGAAGAAAAAGCAACTGAGAGGTTCTTAGAGCAGGTTAAGGAGATCCCTGAAGATTCATATACCCATGTTAAATACGAAGAATTGTGTAATACTCCTCAAGGGACTATGGAGGATCTTCTAGATTTCCTAGGGTGTGAGGATGGAAAAGATATGGATTTTTCTTCATTCATAAGCCCCCGCGATACATCAACGGAAGATTGTGTAAAAAAACTAAAAGGATATGTCATGAGACACATGGATCACTACTGCGAATATTTTGGGTATGACGGTTATTGATAATACTGGTTAGCCAGTTCACGGATCCTACGGGCACCCTTTGATTCACCGAGTTCCTCTGGTAACCGGTCAGCTACCTTTTTAGCGTTTTTAAGGTATTCATCATAATTGTTGAATATCTTGTCGACAGCCTCTTCCAGCTTGTCAGTCGAGAAACTCTTCTTTTTTATCTTGATGGTAGTACCCTGTCGGACCATATTTTCCACGTTATACTGGTGCTCGATGAACATAGGTACACATATAGCTGGTTTACCTGAGTACGCTAGGGTCTGGACCGTACCTCTACCGCCGTGAGTGATAGCCAGGTCTGTCATCTTTGAAACATCTGCAAGCGATACGAATTCCTTGAACAGTATATTTTCATGGGTTGAAGGAAGTTCCTCCTCGCTCAACAGGTTGGTATAGGCGAAGATAACATTGTAATCCGTACCATCGAAGAGATCAACGATATCAAGGAATATCTCCTTAACACCGGTGCTACCCATGACTACAATTATTGAGTTACCATCACCCTGTATATGTGCCTTAACATCGTCGTCTACGTTCTCTCGATGGAACTCGGACGGGTCCCCGTAAACGATCGGTCCGATAAAGTTTTCTTTCGGGAACTCTTCGGTAGGAGAGATGTCTAGATAACTCAGATCATCACAAACCAGTGATCGCTCGCCACAGTATACATTTTCATACGTCCGGAATTTATCTACACCATACTCTGGTGCGACTTTATTGAATAAGCTAATTCCGAGTTTGTTATGCCGGAGAAACAATCGTATAAATCGGTTCTTTATAGAGTCTGGAAATAGTTGTGTGACTTTATTTTCAAAATTATCGATAAAGGTCGCCCATTCCTCGTAATATGGTGGGATAGCGGTCCCTGAAACGACCGCTACCTGTGGTATACCTACTACCTTCGAGGAAATGGTCACGGTCAGATTGAAAGAACAGACTATCATATCGATGCCCGTTTCACGGAAAGCCTTGACCTCTTCATCTACACACCTTCTTATATTGTCAGGAGGATAGATGGTACGCACCAGTTGATGGAGCTTGTTTCCCTCTTTGAAGAATTCATCACTATCTTTAGAAACGCCATCCCAGATGTCATTGAGCTGTATAACTTCTGTATCAAGATCATCTACCAGATCTTCATAATCACCGCCGTGGCTGAATACAACTGCAGAACCTCCTCTACCTATGTACTCTTCTGCGATCTTTATAACGGGGATAGCTTCCCCCATACTGAAAAAACAGGGTAAAAAACCGACTAGAGGTTCAGAAGGATCGGTACTCTTATCGCTCATATCATTCGGGTTTATGGAGTCTAGGATATAAGTAATCAACGGTCGATAAACGTTTATACAGAACGTTTATCCACTCTGCGAAACAAAGCTTAAATATAATACTGCTGCTTGAATATGGTAGTTTTTAAAGGCCTGGTCAGGAGGAAACTCATATGAAAAAGATAGGTATCATTGGCGCTGGGCTCGGGGGTCTCACCACTGGCGCTCTTTTATCTCAAAAGGGATATGACGTAGAAGTTTTTGAAAAAGAGAAATTGGTTGGTGGGAGAGCTCTTACGCTTGATGGAAACGATTTAACGCTCCAAGAATATAAAAATATACTCCACCGTTTCGATATGTGGCTGCCCCACTCAAAACCGTCTCTTGAGGAGATCTTTGAAAAGGATATGCTGGAAGGCTACAGATTAGACCTAGGTTTCCATCTGCTAGGCTACGCTAGGAATGTATCGCTGACAAAGATATTGAATAAGGAGGGGATAGAACCCAATTATTCCGTCTCTAAGTTCGGTGTGATCTCACCCGAGGGTGAAGTGATACAGGATTTCAATGATTCCTTAAGGCTCAGGGACAAGTTAAGACTTTTACCACTTCTACTCAGGTTTTCATTGAGAACAGATACGATGATCTCTAAGACGCAGAAGACACCGATAAGTGAAACCATAGATAAATACTGTGGAGGTCTGATAAAGGATGCCCTCGGTACCTCAGCCAGGTTTATCTCTACTGTGAATGACCTTGAGAAGATATCGACCGCTGAGGTCCTGGAAGTGCTGCGACAGTGGGGTGGAGATGCTGAGCCCACGGGCTACCCAAGAGATGGAAGCGGTACCCTTGCTGAAGGGTTAGCTGAAATAATAAAAAAGAACGGCGGAAAAGTAAACCTGGGAAGAGAAGTCGATAAGATCCAGATAGACGGGGGCGAAGCCAAAGGAGTTATAGTCGACGGAGAGGAAAAGAAACTAGATATAGTCATCTCTAATCTTCCAGTTCAAGACCTATTTGAGATCACTTCTGAAAAACACTTTCCAGATGCGTACGTGGACAAACTTGTTAATCTAGAAGGTAGCGGTAGCGTTTGTGCTTACTATGCGCTGGAACACCTAGATGAGGATGTTTTAAGGAAACCGATCGCTTTCAGAGAGAAGAACATGGGCATACAAGGTGATCATGCTGCAGGTATAATCGATTTCCAGACTGTAAAACCTGAGATGAATATGTCGCCTGAAGGTGAATACCTGGTCCAGGCCTATATCATATGTACGCCTGAAGAGGCGAAGGACAAAGGCACAGTAAAGAAGCTGAGAAAGGCTCTAGACAAAAACATGGAGATATTGGTACCGGGTTTCAGAGATCATCTCAAATTTGCTATCTATCCAACTATTTACCATCTAGACGGTGTTGCGAAGACGATCGATAATGAAAAGCCGACTTCGGACACGCCCGTAGAAGGTCTTTACATGGTCGGCGACTGTATCAAATCTTCTGGGATCGGCATGAACTGCGCAGTGGACTCCGCCGTACAGCTATCGGAGGAGCTGTGATCTTCACATGATTTCAGGTTCGAATGCTGATGAGTATAGGAAAGTGTTACTAAAAAATAGCTAGTGCAGAACGAAAGTGCTATAACGGTTATACTGGAATGACCTATTGTAGGTAAAAAATCGACACACATGTTTACATAATTTTTATATGGTTTAGCTAGCCTGATTCAGCATGTGGACGATATGAGTGAGAGAAATTCTGAAGAAGCAGGCAGACCTTTTATATTAATGGTTTTTTCCGTTTCCCTGTTGCTCTTTTTATCTGTTTTAGGGGCGGTCTATGGTAATTTTGAGGGCGATGAACTATGTGAAGAGAACTTAGAAAGAGAAGATACGGTTATAGATGATTTTAACCGAAACGATATCACTGATGAGAATGATTTACATGCGACATCTATTGCCGATGTGCCTACCTGGGAGATAGGTAGTTATTGGACATATGATAATCTCGTTTGGACGAATAATACAGAAGAGGAGCAATATTTGCACTTCGAGGATGTACTCAACTTCACAGTCGACTCGATAGAGCAAATCGACCACGAGGGGGAGACATATTTAGCGTATAATATCTCCATAGAAGGTGAGGTCGTTGATGGTTATATAGAAACATCATCCACTAATATAGATATCAAGGGAGGCCATATTGAAGGTTATAATCTGCTGAGGATGAGTGATCTAGCTGTTGTTGAACGCCGTAAGTTGAGATATTATTATGGCGAAGGGGCCTTCGGTGAACTAGAAGGATGGTCATACGTGAATCAGAGTTACAGTCCTCCAGCGGAAACTTATGATTCCCCGGTAAATATCGGCGATTCATTTTGGGCCAACACAACCATACATAATTGGGGGTACAATAGGATCGAAGTTGGCGATAATACACAGGAGAATCATACTGAGGGAAATACAAGCTCTCTAAGTGAAACCACTGTGGATACTAAGGAAACTGTCCAGGTAGCGGCTGGTGAGTTCGAATGTTATCACATAAATAACACTGTATCAGGTGATAGTAATGGAACTCAAGAGATATGGTACAGCCCGGACATCGGGATGCCAGTGAAAGAGGTCAGCCATACAGAGCAGGGGGATATGAGAAGGAGTCTCACGGGCTATCAGGTCCATGAGACCACCAACGAATTATCTATAGAACCATCAGAAGCACAAGTCGGAGAGGAAGTCACTCTTTCAGGACAATTTCCGGATAAAGCTAATGAGCACGTTATCATCGATATCTGTCAGGGAGCGGAACCGCGAGAGAGATGGGAAACTACTACCGATGAAAATGGATATTTTGAAAATGTTATAGAGGTGCCTATAGCCGAAGACATGACTGAAACCACATATGAATTTTCATCTGTTGGTTTGATCGCACAGATAGACGGGGAGGAAGATGAATATGCTGTGGCCACTCTGAGTATACACCACGATAACAGCCCGAAGTTCCCTGAGCCAAAAGATGGAAATGAAGGAGTGGGTTTGGACACAGAATTGAGCGTGATCGTCGGTCACCAAAATGGTGAAGAGATGGACATCGATTTCTACGGTTCCGACGGGGGTTTCATAGGGTCTGAAGAAAGAGTATCCAGCGGTGATTATGCTAGAACTACTTGGGACGATTTAAAACCCAACACTACATACGGGTGGTACGCCGTGGCTGAATGCGGTGACAAAAATTACGAATCCAAGACATGGAGTTTCACTACAGCAGGAGGAGCGAACTTCGATGTAGATATCACTTCACCTGAAGGAGAAGAAAATTTTGTTGAAGAAGATAAAATAACAGTCGACTATGAAGTAGAGAACACTGGAATAAGCGAAGGTACACAAGATATAGTGCTCACCGTTTATGATAACGGAGGAAAGGTTTACGAGGATGCTTTCTCGGGACTACAGCTTGGACCGGAAGAGGATCATTCCGCTTCTTTCATCTGGCAGACAGAAAAAGGTGATGCTGGGGGATACGATCTGATTGTGAGCAGCGATGACACCAAGGATGAAAGAACTGTAATGGTTCTACAGGAGTACGACTTAACTCTCGGTGTAAAGGGAAGCGGCACTACTGAACCTATACCTGGAAAATATACCCATATCGAAGGAAAAGAGGTGACGATAACTGCCAACCCAGATAAAGGTTGGTACTTCGACGGGTGGAGCGGAACCGACAAGACTGGGGAAGAGATAACGGTAAAGATGAACGAAGATAAAGAGATAACAGCTTTCTTCCAAGAAAAGAGTTCAGTCCAATCATATGATCTCACTGTAGAGGTTGACGGAGAGGGCAGCATATATCCTTCAGAAGGCAACCACACCTATGAAGAGGGAGATATTGTGATGGTAGAAGCTACGCCCGTTGATGGCTGGGAATTCGTAGAGTGGACTGGAAATGTACCTGAAGATGAAGAAGGGCTAGAGATAAATATCACGATGGACGAAAACAAATCGATAACAGTCAACTTTGAAAAATTGGTAGCAGAATTTGAAGTACCCTACTTTAGTATTGAAGAGAACGGACTCGAATTAAACATAACAGCCGATGTGGAGAATGTCGGAAACGCTGAAGGATCTTTAGGATTGATGATAGATGGTGAGGAGATCGAAAGTATAACACTAGGAGCCGGTGAGGCGGAGGATCTCGATTATACTCATGAGTTTGAAAAGGAAGGAAAACATACTATAGAATTTAGCGATCAGACAGAGACGGTAAACATTGAAGAAGTGGACAAAGACGGTGGTGATGAAAGTGACGGGGATAACGGTACGCCCGGATTCACTTCGATCCTGATGCTATTGGCCTTATCCATAGCTTTGGCAGCCTATCAAAATAAGAAACGACGACTATGAGCATGAGATAACAACCCATTTTCAATTTTCCCTCTATTTTTATAAGGACAGATATACTTACATGTAGTCTTAGCTTTCCAAGAAATGTCGGACCTTATGTCCCTATAGCCTGAAATTTGCTATCCAGCTGAAAATCCACCATCCGAACGGTGTTGCGAAGACGATCGATAATGAAAAGCCGACTTCGGACCGCCCGTAGAAGGTCTTTACATGGTCGGCGATTGTATAAAATCATCTGGAATCAGCATGGATTTTGTAGTGGACTCTGTCGTACAGCTATCGGAGGAGCTGTGATCTTCACATGGTTTCAGGTTCGAATGCTGATGAGTGTAGGAAAGTGTTACTGGATAGGAACCATAGTGGTGGGACGAGCGCTATCAATATTATATAGGGATGCAGAGAATAGAGCATCACAGGCGTCGACGCGTACATGAAGATAACGATGATACCTATCTTCTTTCTGACTTTTCCTCTTACAAATTTATCCAGGGAGAACAACGTATGGATAAGATAGAATGTTATCACCGTGAGGCCTAGTAGGAGGGCTATCTGCCATGACAGAAGTGAGAACTGCTCTGATAGAATGACGAAAGGAAGAAACACTAGAGCGGTTCTTAACCCTTCAATGGAGTAACCGGCGATCTTGAATGCGTTGGGGATGATCAATTTTTCATCACTCACTTTCGCTCCTAATCGGATCGCGAGTGTTCTACCACTACCTTCCGCGTCGTGGTCTATATCCTTCAAGGCCCCGTTTATCATGTTCATGAACAACACCTGTATACTACCTATAGAAGCTACTATCCACAGGATCGGAGTCGAGAATAATTTTTCAGTTGATACGGTTGCCCCACCGAATATTATGAGGAAGAAGACGGCACCTGTCACAAATATATCCATCCCTGGGTATTTTTTGCTAATGAAATTATAGATCGTTGAGAGGAAATCTGCAAGGATCAGTATCGAAATGATTACTAAAAATCGCCAAAGCTCTTCGTAGAAGAATAGAGCTAAGATCCAGGATAAGATCATCGCTGAAACCGCAAAGTAGGTAGCCTCCCTTCTCGTTATCGTTCCGCTGACTAGAGGCCTTGCCTTCAGGTCACTCGATAGTTTGTCCATATCGACATCTATGACGTCATTCAGCACAAAACCATATATGTGAGAAAGACAGCCGATAACAAAGAGTATTATAACGCCAAGGATCGACGTGCGTCCGACATTCCACATGGCTAGGGCACCGAATATCGGCGCTACTCCTGTAAGACCCATGTTAAAAAGCCGTGAGAGTTTAAGGTACTCCTTTATCATTTTAGTGGTAAATAGGTATAGGGATTAAAAAACTATCGAAATATATACCAGGCAAACATTAAATAATTTCTTTTAACTGATTTAGCATAGTATGATCTTTTGTAGTATTTTGAAGTTTTTTCTAGGGGATTCTAAAATCCTAGCCCGACTCCTTCTCATCTCTCTTCCTTGCTCAATCAATTGTTTAATAAAAAATATGAGTGACTTAAAAAAAATAAGAAAAGAGGGTATTATTACTTGTGCAGATCCAAATTTGTATGATGGCCCCGCACAGTCTCCTAGAGACTTTATCTTTACCTAGGGTCCCGGATCGTCCAGCACGTTGAGGTGGTTCCTACTCACTTTCATCGATGTCTCTTTTGGCAAGTCTAGGTAATCATCGTAAATAACTCTGATCACAATATCGATCTCCTCAAGAACCATGGTCATATTGTTGCTGATAGGCGACTGCGTCAACGATATCCAGGAACTCAAGGGATCTCACCCTATCTGTACACGTTCACTCAATAGAATGATAACCGCTCTTATATCTCTTTACTTACTTTTTTCGACCATAAGTCCAACCCCATCGATTCAAAAGCATCAAAAGCGTCCTGAAATACGTCCTTTGCACGCTTTACCTCTCCCTTTTTCTTAAGGAGCAATGCGGATTCGAAGTCCAATATTGCTTTTTTTCGTTTATCATTGATATTATCAGCGATCTCGACTGCACTTTCCAGCCTCTCCTCTGCCTTCTCTAATTCTTCTTTGATTCTGTAAAATTTGCTTGTTACCCTGTAATAATCTAGTACAGTCTCCCTGTTATCTATCTCTTTAATACACTCTTCTAGTCCCTTTAACAGGTCATCAGCCTTTCTTACTTTTTCCTCTCCCAAATAGTCATCTGCAAGGTTTACTTTAGAAGACATCAATAGCTCTTCGTTTTCTATCTCTACCCCCATCTTTATCGAGTCCTTGTGTACCTTGATACTCTTGCTCAACTCCCCTCTTTCTCTATATACCACCCCAAGCTTATTCATGATGAAACCTTTGTTAAATTCATTGCCTATCTCTCGGGATCTATCGTAACCTTTTTGGAGATGCTCCTCTGCCTTATCTAGTTCTCCTTTATCGATGTAGATATCAGACTTGTTTGCCAGCCACGTAGAGATACGGAGTTTGTCCCCTATCTCCTCGAATATACTCAATGCTTCCTCATAATATTCCAGTCCTTTTTTGATCTCCCCTTTTTTGACATAGATGTTACCGATACTTCCTAGAGAAACACCTTCTCCAGATCTATCACCGATCTTTTTCCTGATCTCTATACTTTTCTCATAGTTATCTAAGGCTTCTTCAAGATTTCCTTGGTTCAAATATACTATGCCGATATTGTGAAGAGAATGTGCCATCCCTGATCTGTCATTGGTATCTTCATTGATTCTATATGCTTCTTTCCAGTGGTTTAATGCTTCTTTTTGATCGCCCCCCCTCAAATAAACCATCCCTAGATTATTAAGAGAGGCCGACAGACCCTTCTTGAGTCCGATATCCTTTCTTATATCGATCGATCTCTTGAGCAGTTCGACCGCTTTATCGAAATTATTCTTGTAATACTCCAAAGTTCCTAGATCGTGTAATGCTCTAGATATATCCTCTTCAGACTCCAAATTCTCTGCGATCTCTTTTTCTTCCTCGAAGTACCTGTAGGCTTCTTCATATTCGCCTTTACGGAGATAAGCCCAACCTTTGTTCTTCAAAAGTTTACATGTCTCCTCATTCGTCTTTCCCTCTAAAGAAAGCCCTTTGTCAGTCGCTGAAATGATCTTAGAAACATCACTCTGTTCTTCCCACGTGTCAGCTATCTTTCTATAAAACCTTTGATTTATCTCTGAGTCACTAGTTCCTTTAAGCGCTTTATTGTAATAATTACGGGCCGCCTCATATCTCCCCAACATTTTATGAACGTCACCGATATTTTCTAATAGAGATATCTTTGTACTATCTTCCGTACTTACCTTTTCCTCTAGATCAAGAGCCTTTTCGTACATCTTCAGTGCGTCTTCATTTGCGTAGATATCCTTTGCCTTTTCAGCCCCTTTTTGATAATATTTCATCGCTGACCTAAATCGTCTAGATTTTTCATAGTGGTAACCGAGTGCAGCGAAATATTCGTCTAAATGGTCCTCTTCAAGTTCCTTTAAACTTTCAGCGGTCTTCTTGTGCACCCTGATCCTTTTTGATTTATTGATATTCTCGTAAACCACATCGTGTACTACCTTATGGGAGAACGAAAATCTATTTTTGGAAGGCTCATCATACCATAGGTCAGCTTCTAGAAGGGTGTCTATGATATCTAGGAGGTGAAACTCATTTTTATCCAAGACCTTCGATAGTAATTTCAAATCTACTTTTTCTCCGATAACACTTCCCACCTGAATTATATTCTTAGTTTTCTGGGGGAGTCTTTCAACTCTTCTTTTAATTATACGTCTAAATACCTTTAGATTGATCCGCTCTATTTCCTCTTTAGGGTATTTATTTTTTAACGGATCGACCTTGCCTGCCTCGAGTAACGTTTTTAAGGATCTCTTTATATAAAGCGGATTTCCTTCCGTTTCCTCGTACATCTTATCTACAAAATCTTCAGGTACACCTTTTACACCTATTACCGATTCGATTATCTTCTGAGTGGCACTCAGATCAAATCTATCTATATCTATCTCTTTGATCAACGACCTTCTAGACATCCTACGTTTTATATCCATCAGTGGGTGATTGGAGAATACCTCTTCAGGCCTGTAGGAGCCTATGAAAAGTACAGGTGATTCTCCAAGGTTATCTGTCATGTAATGGAGTAACCTAAGTGTCGCATTGTCTGACCATTGTAAATTGTCTAGAAAAACTACAAGGGGTTGTTCAGATGCAATCTTTTTGACCCATTTTGTACTTTCATAGAATTTTGCCCTCCTTTGAAAGTCTAAGAAATTTTTATCTCTGGTTTCTTTGGACGTGCTGGAAGAGCTATTGACACCTGGCACTTGATTTTTTTTCTCGTTGTCATCTAGAATTTTTTCAAAAGCATCATTGAATGGATGATATGGGTCTATCGTATCGTAGTATGATTTACCAACTAGCAGTTTGAAACCTCTTGATTTAAAATAGCTCTCCAGGTCCATTACAAATCTTGTTTTTCCTACTCCAGCCTTCCCTTTAATGAATATTGTTCGCGCTCCATGATTACGCACTATATCTAGACATTCTTTTAACGAATCCTTCTCCTCTTCCCTATCTACGAAGATATCTTTTTCCGGTGTTTTTATTTTTTCAGGTATCAATCTGTCTTCCTCATCCATATTGTTCAAAGTAAACATTATAGGATTATCTACATCCAGGTGTTCGTCCAAACTCCTAATCTTTACTTCTCTCTCCTCATTACCTTTTATTAGGGTCACATCCTCTTCTTCTAGATCGGAGATCAGTTTATCAGCTATTCTTTTTCCTTTATCAGTTAGGAAATAGACCTTCCTTTTCCTCTGTGTCTCACTCACCTTTCTTTTATCGGACCTAACGAGATCATTTTTTTTCAATTTCTTTAACAATCGGTTCACATAAGGGACATCAGAGTCTATATACTCAGCGATCCCCGATTGAGATAGTTTCTGCGGTACAACTAATGAATCTAGGTACTTATCCTGACCGTAAAGATGGATCAGTATCTTATCGGAATAGGAGCAGAGTATCATCGTCGACCAGTATATCTCGAATTGTTATATCTTATTTTCCCCTTTTACAACTGTATTATATATTCCACTACAAAATTGTAGACAAATCCTTTATAAATACCCCCTTTGCCCCATCCAAGTGGTATTAATGAATAAAAAGATAGTAATAACTCTAATGATAGGGATGATGCTTCTTTCCCTGATTCCTGCGGCAACCGTGGGGATTACAACGGATAATGAAGAAGTGTCATTTCAAGTGGAGTTTCCATCGCCTCAGAGGGATGGGGACTACGTAAAGATGGATGGATTTTCTTTGTACGGATTACCTGGTGATAAAAAGTTGCCTCAGAAGGGGTACACATTTGAATTACCACGTGATGCAGAGGTTAAAGACGTGAATATCGAGTACAACCTAAAAGGCAAGATCGATGTAAGTGACGTACCTGATGCAAAGGCCCCCGAACCATTGAACGGTGAAGAAAGCGAAGTAGGTGATTTTACAGCGGATGACTTTACGGAGAGAGTATATACACAGGGTAACTGGAGAGGAAGAAATGTGATCACAGTGACAATAAGGCCTGTTAAAGAATCAGGTTATTATGCTGACAGTGCTGAAATATTTGTTGAATACGTCAATGGACAGGATACACAAGTAGTACATGAAGAGACTTACGAGATGGAACAGACGATACAAAATTTCGGAGAATATTCGGTCAGAACTACAAATGATGATGCGGCGGAGTCATCAGTGGATTACTTGATAATAACTCATGATAATTACACTGAAGAAATCGAACCACTCGTCGAGTGGAGAGAAGAAGACGGCATGAGAACCGAAGTCGTTACCGTGGATCAAATCTATTCTGAGTACGGTGATGGAGAGGATTTCATAAAGGTTAGAAGATGCATACAAGATTATTACATCAAGTACGGTATAGATTATGTTCTGATGGCTGGTGATGTGGATACTGTTCCAACAGCATACTTACGTAACCATGATGATGACGGAGATCTAGCTAGCGATTTCCTTTATGGGGAATTGACGGGCAACTGGGATACTGACAAAGATGGTAAGTTTGGTGAAGAAGGAGAAGAAGACTTCTATCCTGAAGCGGATGTTGGAAGATTACCAGCAAATACGGAACAGGAAATGAATGATATGGTTGATAACATATTAACATACGAGAAGAACCCCCCTTCTGGTGACTGGTTTAATCGTGTGGTTGCTGGATCCGGAATTTTGGATAGAACGCCTACACTGAAGACCAAATTGAGAACCTATAATTGGACAGAATATATGAACGATATGTTCTTCGAAGACCAAGGATATACTTTTGATCATCTTCATACGGCGAATCCTGAAAAACCTGATCAGATCGGCCCAGACATCGATGATGGTTTGAAGAAATCAGATTTTAATGAATCTATAGGCCAAGGAGAAACATTCGTTAATATGATAGGTCACGGATCTAGTAGTGGTATTAGCAGATCAGTTAACAGCACTGTTGGAAGTGGGCATTATTGGGAAGCAGACGAACGACCAACAAATGGTCAAAAGATGCCACTGATGTTCGCTCATGCCTGTAGTGTTGGTGAGTTTGATTCTGATTTAGGAGATTCTCTAGCTGAAGCTGCGGTCGAAAAGTATGCTATAGGTTTCGTTGGAGCTTCAAGAATTTCATGGGGGTTCGTATACGATTCTAATTACAATCAGGGTGGAACTGGAGATGCAGGATTAAATTACAGATTCAATGAACAGATATTCAATGAATCGAACTATAGACAGGGAAGTGCCTTAATGGATTCTAAAGTAGATTATATCCAAGATAATGGAGTTCCATCATCTGGATCAGGATATAGAGACAACTACTTTATGTTCAACTTGATGGGCGATCCAGCAGTACCGATATGGACTGACACTCCTGACACATTCTCGGTCTCACATACCAGCAATATAGATGCTGGGCAAGATACACTTTCTGTTGATGTGACAGATTCCAGTGGTAATGCAGTAGCTGATGCAAGAGTGACCGTAACCGGTGATAATGTATTCAGTACAGAGAAAACAGACTCATCCGGTCATGCTGAATTGACAGTTAAGACTACAGAAGATGTTAAGATAACAGTCAACAAACATAATTTCGAGCCATATCAGAGTGAAATATCAGTGGATTCCTCATCATCATCTAGTATACTCGTAGTCGATGATGACGACGGTAAGACCTACGAAAGCTACTTCACGGACGCTCTAAGCGGATATGATTATGATACATGGACAGTGTCTTCAGACGGAAGTCCGTCCTCGAGCACTCTAGGTCAATACGATGCAGTGATATGGTTCACAGGTGATGATTACGATTCAACCCTAACTTCTACAGATCAATCTAATCTACAACAATACATGGATAACGGTGGTAAACTGTTCGTAACTGGTCAGGATATAGGTTATGATATTGGCGATTCTTCATTCTATGGGAATTACTTGAGAGCTAATTTTGAGACCGATAGTGTTAGCTCTAGAAGTATATCTGGTCAAGATATGTCATTCAGTATATCCGGTGGAGATGGAGCAGATAATCAACAGTACCCGTCGGCGATAAGTGCTGTTAACGGTGCTTCTCAGTATATGTCATATGATAGCGACGAGGTTTCAGCGGTTTCATACAGCGGTGACTACGATCTAGTCTACTTCTCATTTGGTTTTGAGGCAATATCCACATCTCAAGACAGAACAGATGTTATGGATACAGTTTTAAGCGATCTAGGTGTAGGCGGTCAAACCACCCTGAATGGAATAAAAGGGTACACGGTCGATGAAAACGGTGTTGCTATCAGAGACACAACGGTCACATTAAAACAAGATGGAAACGTAGTAAACTCTACAACATCTGGTGAAGACGGTTCTTACTACTTCGATGTAGAAGATGGACAGTATACGATAGTAGCAGACGATGAGGATTTTCTTAACACCGCTGTTACGGTAGATGTGAACGGGTTGACTAAGCAGAATATGACTTTAGAGAGTAAAACATTCAACGTCACAGGTACCGTATACCATCTTACTGAGGAAGATACATCAGAAGGGACAAAAGAAGTAGAGAACTCAGTGAGTGATTCAACAGTTCATATAAGTTCGAAAACTACAGTGACTGATGATAATGGTAGATATTCAGTTTCTCTTGAAAAAGGAGTATACAGTGGCCGTGCGGAAGCTGAAGGATATTATAATTCTGTAAATCGCACAGTAATATCCAATGAATCAGACCAGGACTATGATTTTAGAGTGTTCAAACCGATAGATGTAACATTTAGATTGGAAACCAAAAAAGATGGCAACATGGAACCTGTCGAACAGGCCAAGGTATATGTTATCGAGACCGATGATGAGTATTACACGGATTCTAATGGAGAAATTGTTATAGAAGACATGGAAATCGGTGAATATCATTATTCTACAAGTAAAGATGGCTTTGAATCCGGAAGAGGCACCTTCACTTTAGACGATAAACAAGGCGCAAATAAATTAGTGAAAGACACAATTACAAGTAAAGACCATGCAACAGTAGAAGGTCATGTATATGATACAAATGGAGATCCGCTAGAAGGAATAACGGTAACAGCAGACAACGAGTTTTCCAGTACTACGGATCAAAACGGGAATTACAAGATAGGCGAAATAGACATAACAGAAAGTAATGACGTGCATATTAAGTTAGACGGAGAATCATATTACACTGCGGAGAGGATTCACACACTGAAAAACGGAGAGGTGGCAACACAAGATTTCTATCTGCTTAGTAAAGATGGAGACGTGCAGCAGGATGTCCTTTTGGTAGAAGATGCTGGTGATAAAACGTCATCATACAAGAGTTACTATACAGATGCTCTTGAAAAGAGCGATTGGTCATACACTGAATGGGATGTTCCAAATCAAGGATCCCCCTCATTAGATAGGTTAGATTCCTATCCGGTAGTGATATGGTTTACAGGTGACGATTACCAGACTACATTGACGTCAACAGACCAGGACAATCTAGCAAGCTATATGGATCAAGGAGGGAATCTGATAATATCTGGACAAGATATTGGATACGATATTAAGGATACATCATTCTATTCTGATTATCTGAAAGCAGATTTTGTTACCGATGCTGTAGACTCAAGGGACGTTAATGGACAAGGATATTCATTCGGTATATCCGGAGGAGATGGAGCTGATAATCAGCAGTATCCTTCAGAGATCGATCCGGTCAATGGGGCTACCGAATACGCATCATACGGCTCAGATAAAACTGCAGGTGTGACTTATGATGGTGATTACAATCTAGTCTATCTAGCATTCGGATACGAAGCTATAGATGATGAGGTCACAAGGAATGACTTCATGGAAGAGATGTTAAACGATGTTAAACCAGAAGTAGAAGAACCACCACAGATCAATATGACCGTTGTAGATCAATCCGGTGATGAACTAGATCATGTATCAGGGACGGTATACCAGTATGTTTCCGGTGAAGAACAGTTCATGACGGAGATCAGTGCGATTGAAAGAGAACCTATTAGACATGTCCCTGCAGGTAAACAGATAAATGTGCATGTGAGTAAAGACGGTTATTTAACGACGGTGAAAGAGATATCACCACTTGAGACAGGTGAATTTAAGGATGTCACGATAGAGATGGAGGAAGAACAAACCAAGGGGACAATTAAAGGAACTGCTTGGGAAAGTTCTGATCAAACCAACGGTTTAGCTGGTGTAACGGTCAGAGCATTGGCGCCTGGATTCCCTTCAGATATAGTGATCAACGAGACTACAACAGATGAAGACGGTACATATTTTATGGAAGCGAGGGACTCGGTTGAAATGTTGGAGTTCTCCAAGGAAGGAAGAGAAACTATAAACAAGGAAAATATCACGGTGGAAGTCGGTGAAACCGTAGAAGTAGATGCGGTTTTACCTCCACTAGGAAACGGTACACTAAAAGGATATGTGAAAAACAGTGATAGTGATCCGATATCTGCTACAGTATCTTTGCCAGGATACGGTGAGAAACAGACAGACAGGAGTGGTTATTATCGGTACCAGGACATCTCGGAAGGAACATACAATGTTACATTTTCGGTATCGGGTTATATAGATGTTACTAAACAGGTTGGAATCGTACAAGGGGATACAAGATGGCTCAATGAAACGATGGAAGGAATAGCCATCATAAAAGGATACGTAACGGATAATACTGGTGAGGAAGTCAAGGAAGCACAGATAACAATTGGAGATAATCAGACAGAGACAGATTATCACGGCGAATACAGTATGAACGTAACTTCAGGCAACAATACGATGCAGTTGAAAGCTGAGTATCATCAGGATACTACTGTAAATTTCAGCATAGAGGAATCTAAGACCAAATTTATGAACGTTACAATGTTGCAGAACACATCTGTGATAGGAGGAGTCTTCGAGGAAGATCTTAATGGAATGAACAAACCGGTTACCGGAGCAAATGTAACACTTTATGATGACCAAGACAATGTGTTAGACGAGACACAATCCGGCCTAGGTATGGAAGCCCCATTCGAGTTCAAGGTGAACCCGGGCACGTATACAGTAAAGGCAGACGATGACGAGAAAACCGACACTGTTGAAGGTATCACGATAACTGAGAACCATTATGAAGACATAACACTAGTGATTGAAGAACCAGAACCAGGAATAGCAGAGGGTTACGTTGAAGACGATTATGGTGTTGCAGTAGATGATGCACATGTCTATGTAGAAGGAACAGATCACAGTGATCACACAGATTCAGATGGACATTACAAGATGGAAGGCATAACGGAATTCGACCAATTAGACATGCAGATAACCGCAGAGAAAGACGGTTATGAGAGTGAAAGCAAGTCGTTTGGTGTGAATTCTAGTGAAACCACATGGACTAACTTCACACTCGAAGAAGTTTCAACTCAAGGGATTCTGATAGTAGACGATGATGACGGCGATAGCTACGAATCGTATTATACTGAAGCCGTTGAGGCAGCGGGCTACGGTTATGAATTAAAGCAGTCTTCTGAATTATCGCAGGGAGACTTACAGGACTACACAGCAGTTATATGGTTCACAGGTGACGATTACCAGAACACTATTACATCGACTGAACAAGGGATAATCTCGAACTATCTAGATAACGGCGGTAAGCTGTTCATCTCAGGACAGGATATAGGTTACCATCTAGATGATAACGGTGATAATACGTTCTACAACGATTATCTACACGCTTCGTTCAATGCAGACGATTCGGGTGAAACAGCAGTGAACATGAACGGCAAGGAGTACAGTATATCAGGTGGAGACGGTGCAGATAACCAGGACTATCCAGATGAGATCGACCCTATAAACGGCGGAAGTGAATACGCTTCATATCCTGGCGGCTATTGGACAGGCCCTCAGGGAGCAGCGGTAGAATACAGTGGGGAACACGATGTGATATACTTTGGATTCGGTTTCGAAGCGATATCAAGCTCAGAGGATAGAAATGCAGTGATGGAAGATGTGCTATCGGATCTAACAGTCGATCAGACACAGACTACGAACAAACAGGATATAGAGACATTAAACAGAGATCATATAAGGGAATTGCACAGAGATAACATAGTGTCCTTACATAGTGATACCGATGTAAAAGAGCACTTATCTATAAACCAGATAGCGACATCTATAGAGCACGATATCGTAAGATCCATAAAGAAAATAAAACCTTTTTAAAAACTCTCTTTTTTCTCCTTATTTTTGTATAGGTTTTTTTGGATCGATAAATCAATAGGAAAATCTAGAACAAAGCATATCTATGATCAAAATTTCAACAGATCATCGCAAAGTGGATTTCAATGTAGTGATGTCGCTTTTTTCTAAGAAATTATGTGGACACGAAGGTTCTGAACCTTCACAACTGAATCTAACTCATAACAGATGATTCAGATACTTCAACTATTCCTCGAAAATCATATCTATGTCTTTGAAGATTATGTTATCGTGATGTGATGGATTACACTGAGGATGATTTCACTGAAAGTGGAGAAAAACACGATGTTACCTCTGAAGCTGTAGGAAACAGATCGAAATCGTCCCGCCTTAGAACATTGAAAAAAGAAAGGGTGATTATACATCTCATCGTTGCACCTGCTGTACGTCTTCGAATGAAGTGGGCATCTATTACTGCAGATAAAAAGATGGTTGTAGAGGAAGCGGTTACTAACATTAAGAGTCTGAACTATCACAAAGAACTTTTAAAGGCTGGAGAAGTAAGACTAGCAATCGATAGGCGTTATCAATTTGAACAGATCATCAAAGTCCACGGATACGTCGACACGGGTCATAAAAAAGTAGCGAAGTCATCACTATGAATGATGATAAAGATAGTAAAGGTGAGAGTTTATGAAATCGCTTATAATATGTAAATCAATACATCACGGCAACACGAAAAAGGTCGCAGATAGGATGGCTAAAGTCTTGGATTCAGAAGTAGTGGAGCCTGAAGAAGTAGATCTGGATGAGATAGGAGAATATGATATCCTGGGTTTTGGTTCTGGAATTTATAGTGGAAAACATCATGAGACTCTGTACGCTCTTGTCGATAAATTACCCAAGGTTGAAAACAAAAAAGTATTCATCTTCTCGACCTGTGGTACTCCAGAGATGGTGTTAAGGGAAGAATATTTTAGAAAAACTCATTCTAGATTGAAGGAAAAATTACAGTCTAAAGGATACACGGTTGTTGATGAATTTGGCTGTATAGGTTTGAATACCAATAGTTTCCTTAAGTTATTTGGAGGGATTAATAAGGGCAGACCCGAGGAGGATGATCTAAAGAGGGCTGAGGAGTTTGTAAAAGATTTGAGGGATGGGTTGGTGAACAGGTGAAAGCTGTTGTCTGGACCGATTACGGATCACCGGATAATCTTCAGCTAAAAGATGTAGGAAAACCTGATCCTAAGGATGATGAAATACTGGTTAGAGTCAAAGCTACATCTATCAATTCATGGGATTGGGAACTCCTCAGTGGTAAGTCTATCTTTAACTTAGGAGGTCGTCTAAAACCAAAATATGAGATACTAGGATGTGACATATCGGGTACAGTAGAAAGAGTAGGTAAAGATGTTAGGAGATTCCATCCGGGTGATGACATATTTGGAGACATATCTAGAGATAACTTTGGTGGATTTGCAGAGTACGTGTGCTGTAGAGAAAAAGTATTAGGACAAAAATCATCTAAAATGTCATTCGAGGAAGCGGCAGCAGCACCGCAAGCATCGGTACTAGCTTTACAAGGTCTAAGAGATAAAGGGAATATCCATGAGAACCAAAAGGTTTTGATAAATGGTGCAGGAGGTGGTGTAGGAACAGTTGCTATTCAGATTGCTAAATCATATGGTGCTGAGGTTACTGGAGTAGACAGCTCAGAGAAGCTTGATAAGTGTCTCTCGATAGGAGCAGACCACGTCATCGATTATACAAAAGAAGATTTCACTAAAAAAGGCAAGAGTTATGATCTCATTCTCGATGTAAAAGCACAACATTCGGTTTTTGAATATAAACGTGCATTAAATCCCAAAGGCATATGTGTGCTTATAGGAGGTTCAGATTCTAAGATCATCCAAGCTATATTTCTCGGGTCTTGGGTCCTAGGTGGTAAAAAAGTACGCCTGCTGTTGCACAAACCAAAATCATCAGATCTAGAATTTTTGAATAAATTTTATGGGGAAGGGGAAATAAAACCTGTGGTAGACAGGATCTTCCCCTTGAAGAAAGTCCCAGAAGCATTTCGATATTATGCGAAAGGGAGTTTTGTGGGGAATATCGTAATATCAATCTGAATATCCCGCTAATATCTCTGAAAAGATACGTTTTTCTGCCTTTCTTAGATGCTCCAATAGAGTGGGTTTACTGATGTTTAGTTTTTCTGATAATCTCTCACTGCTTATCTTTTTAGGGATGCCATAATATCCACTATCAAAAGCTGCGACCAGTATCTCTTTTTGCTTTTCAGTCAAAACCGAAAGGACGTATTTCTTTTGGTATGCTACTTTTTTGAATCTCATCTTACTGACCTCACCGATATTTTTCACTATATCTATGAATCTCACGAGGTTCTCCTGATTGCCAATACAGCTGACAACGACCTTATCTTCAGATATCAGACTAGGTCTAGTGTAGATCAGATTCAGATCGAGTTCTTTGTATGTATCGCTTGGGATCCCAGGTTGATGACCTTTCACCAAACAAGTATGCTTATTCCCTTCAGATTTTAGAATGCTCAGGATCTCCATATTACCTATGGATTTCAAATTTTCAATGGATACATGCTCTTTCAGTTTGAACTCGATCAGATCGACATATATTTTCTCTTCATAATCCATCTTCAGAACTTCCAAGACTTCATAAGAATGTATTTTTGAGAATATCGAACTTTGCCTTTCTTTCGCTTTCTCTTTAGGTCTTATTTCGATGATCAATTTTCTCATAGTTAGAGATAGAGGTTTACCTATTTAAACTACCATATATATAAGGCTCAAGCGTTTAGTATTTTTTTAGATTATCGTAATGAATATGTTTAAAAACTATACCAATAAAAGAATGGAAAAACATGCCGAAGAGAAGTGGACTAAACACAGGAAAACAGCTATTATCGTCGGAGTACTATTCATAATAGGTACCGTGGCCGGTATTTTGAGTCTCGTTTTTTCAGGGCCCGTCGTGGATGTCCCGGATTACCTCGATCAGGTTGCGGCGCATTCCAACCGGCTGATCCTCGCCGCTTTATGTGTGCTCACGATGAGTCTATCGCTTGCGCTGATTCCGGTCGTTGTCTATCCTGTGCTAAGAAAGCACAATGAAACCTTGGCTCTCGGTTACGTTATCTTTCGAGGAGCGTTGGAAACGTTCACCTGTATCGCAACCGTCATAAGTTGGCTTGTGCTGATAACCTTCGCTCAGGGACTCATCGGCACTGGTGGGGTAGAGGCGCTTTCTATTGAAGCGACTGGTGCCGCTCTCAAAGATGCGAGCATTTGGATTGGCAAGATCGGTGTCATCGTTTTCATCCTCGGCGCACTGATGTTTTACACTGTCCTCTACCGGAGCCAGCTGGTCCCCCGCTGGATTTCAGGATGGGGGCTAATCGCAGCGATGCCCTTTCTAGCTGCCGGATTCCTAGTCATGTTCGGTATTATCGGTCATATGTCCACAGTGGATTCTTTGCTGCAGCTCCCACTGGCGCTCCAGGAGATGGTACTGGCCGTATGGCTTATCGTCAAGGGATTCAATCCGGAGGCACTCCCCGGCCGATGAGCCTGAAACAACTCCCGTTAATAGCGATGAGTATCTAGCATGCTGTTCGGTTATCTAAATAGAATTCTCATATCCTCTGGTATCTGGAGCACCGTGACCGTGCTCGAAGCCACTACCGACGACCCGTCCTCTGCAACGCAAGTTGGTGAGGTAGGTGGCAACCGTCAAAAAAGTGGACGTTCCGCCCTATCAGGACGTTCCTGATAGATTCCTTCGGTAGTCCGAAAACCAGATGATATTTTTGGAATCAAATTCCAAATAGTGTAACAATTTTGAAAAGAAAGTATCACTAAATTAGAATTATTCTATAATTCTGAGACTCGTTGGAATTCTTCAGAATTCCAGTATACACGGATAAATGGAAGGAAGCACCTTCCTGATGTAAACCAGGTGGGTGAGGAGGTCACCAGAGCCTTTGATAAAAGACAACTAGGTGATTATGAATATACATTTGAAATATCAGATCACGAGGCTGAAGATTTGAATGAAAGTGCTAAGAAATTTGTTAATGAGGTTACACTGTATTTAGAGAAAAAAAGATTATTTGTGAAATGAATAGTTTTGTTGTTCCCGATGTTATGCACACCCAGTAGTTTGTTTTCCAAGAAGAAAACAAATGACCCACAAAACGGTTTTTATTCTAATGTTTACGTATAATTCACTATATATCAAAAAAAGAAAAAAGTGTTTTTTAGAATTCTGTCGTACCTGTGAAGTTAAACTCGGGTATCTTCAAAGCTGGAACTACTGAGTAACCCGGGTAGAATCCAAGCGAGAACATTACCCGTTCTTTTCCGATCAATTCGACGTTTCTGAAAGCATCGAGTAGATTCTGTGTGAACCTAAGATTCTTCAACGGTTGTGTAACCTCTCCGTCTTCGATCATCCAGGTCCCGTCTCTAGTAAGTCCGGTCAATATACCTTTTACTGGATGTACCGGTCTGCAGTAATTGAATCTAGTGACCAGTATCCCTTTCTCAGTATCTTCGATCATCTCCTGTACGCTAGCATCTCCCGTATCCATCATCAGATTTAGAGGCATAGGACTCATGGGATTCGGCATCGGTAAGGCATGTCCTGTAGATTCTTTATCTTCTTCTTCTCTTCCAGCGGTGTAGGAATCGTAAACGACATCATTTGCAATCCCGTTCTTCACTATATCTACTCTCTGTTTGGGTACTCCTTCGTAATCAAATGGGAAACCGATCATCTCATCGTGCATAGCATCGTCGAAGATATTTACCCGTTCGTCCATGATCTGTTCACCAAATTTTCCGTTCATGAAACTTCTTTTCTCCTGAACTTTCTTAGCGCTCATACCCATCATGGCTAGGTACATGAGCATGGTGTTAACTGCTAACGGTTCCAACACAACTGTATACTCACCGGGTTCGATGTTCTCGGTATTCATGTTGTTCAGGCCTTTATCAACAGCAGTCTTAGCAACGTTCATGTGATCGATATCTTTCACGTTAGCGGAGCACTGTTCACTCCAACCGAATCCTTGGTCGTTATCCCAGTCTGCTATAGCGGTAGCGGTCAAATTGGCTTTACTCATCCTGCTACTTTTCATAATCCCGTTAGTATTTGCAACAAGTACTTCGATGGTTTCCGTTTCAAAAGCCCCGTACATACGGTCAACCCCTTTACCGCTTGCATACTCGATGATCTCTTTGACCTTTTCAGCACGCTCGTCTGGTGTGAAAGAAGCAGTTTCTTCGAAATAATTCTCTTTACCATCACGCCCCTCTTTAGGTTCTGGAAGACCTATAAAGTCAGGGTCTTCTTTCTGATGCTTGGCTATATTCTCAGCTCTTCGTAAAGCTTCCACCAAAGATTTTTCATCGACGGAGTTAGTGGAAACTGATCCAACTTTCTTTCCAAGAATCGCTCTTATGGACACGTCGAAATCATTTTGTCCAACATTCTGGTGGATTTTAGAATTAGCGTATCTCGTCAAAGCTCTGTCTTTTCTATTTATCAGCACTTCGACTTCATCGACTTCAACTTTATCCAGTACCTTCTGAGCAGAGCGCTCTAAATCTTCGTTTACCATTTTCCCACCCCCACTGTAACGTCTTCAAATCGAGCAGGCGCAACACCGTGACCAACCCTCATTACTTGAGGTGGTTCTCCTTTTCCGCAATTCGGGACTCCGTGCAGTTTCCAATCATCTTTTCCAGATATCGCGTTGCATCTTCTCCAGAACTCGTAAGTGATGCCCGTATAGGTTGGGTTCTTGATCAGTTTTTTAACTTCTCCATCTTCAACTAAATAACCGGCCTCAGTTCCGAACATGAAGTTCAATCTCTTATCATCTATACTCCAACTTTTGACGCCGTCGAAGATGATACCTTTATCAGTTTCTTCGATTATCTCTTTCCGGGACCAATCTCCTGGTTCTAAATTGATATTAGTCATCCTGACTAGTGGTAAATTACTCCATCCGTCGGCACGCATACTTCCACTCACTTCTACATCTACCTGGGCCGCATCTTCTCTAGACGCTTGATACCCAACGAAAATACCGTCTTTTACAAGATCGACTTTCTTGGCTTTAACTCCTTCATCGTCGTACCCAAACGTTCCTAATCCACCTTTCGCGGTGGCATCCGAAGTCAGATGAACTATATCTGACCCATACCTCAGCTTTCCGAGTTTGCCAGGAGTCATGAAACTCGTCCCCGCATAACTGGCTTCAGTTCCTAAGGCTCTATCCAATTCTGTTGGATGACCACAGCTCTCGTGGACCTGTAAAGCTAGTTGGTTCGTGTTCAATATGATATCCATCTTTCCTTCTGGACATTGATCAGCGTTTAAAAGATCTACACCCTCATGGGCTGTTTCCTCCGCATTCCCTAGCAGATCCATCCCTTCGAAGAATTCGTATCCTCTTGAACTGTAATCGCCTCCAAAGGAATTAGGATAACTTCGAGTTTGAACGTCTTCCCCGTCAGAAACGGTCACACTCAAACCTCCGCCGCACTGGACTAATTCCTGTTCTATACGTGCACCTTCCGTACTTGCGAACTCTTTCAAGAACCTCCAAGCTTTAAAATTGGAAGTCCGAACGTTTATTTGATCATCGACATCAAGCCGCTCGTTTGCATCAACTAGATAATCAATCTTCTCTTCTAGATCGACCTCGAAAGGATCTTTTTTGTAATCGTTTACATACTTGTCCTTGTGGATCTCCACATCCTTCAGTTCTACACCTTCAGAAGTTTTTCCAGAGGCTTTTGCGATCTTTTTCGCTCTTTTTAAGGTCTCGTCAATGCCCTTCTTCGATAATACAGAAGATGAGGCGAAACCCCAGCCTTTGTCTATAATTCTGATACCGTATCCTCTACTGGTATTGTCTTTGATACTTTCAACAGATCCGTTCCTCACCTGTATCGATTGAGTCAAAATATCTGAAAACCGGATATCACCGTACTGGATATCTGAGTCCTCTAATTTTTTTATTGCATAATTAGTGATGTCCCGCATATTTGCACCGTAATGCAAATGTTAACTGTCTTATATATAGGTTGTTGTGCGGAAAAAATAGAAAAACTTAATAACGGTGAAAACATCAAAATAACTAGAGTGATTAGTATGTATGAGAAATTAGATGAAATAAGCTTCAAAGAACTCGTTGGCTATTCTATCGAGGGTGAACAAGCTGCTCATGAGGGCTATATGTCCCTTTCTAAAAAGTTGGAGGGTCTAGCATCTAAGAAATTTAAAAGCTTAGCTGAAGATGAAAAAAGACATAAGGAAGAACTTTTAAAACTTCATAAAATGGAATTTGGTGATAAAGATTATGTTGTTCCTGACGTTGAAGGCCTCCCGCCTCATGAAGGAGTATTCGTAAAAGAAATAAAAACCGTGAGGAACCTGATCGAAGCTATAGATCGTGCTATGAAAGCAGAAGATGATGCCTATGAACTTTATAGTCATCTTTCTAAACGAAAAGAAAAATACCGCACACTTTTCAAATATATCGCTTTGATGGAAAAAGGGCATTATGAGAGTTTGAAAGCTGAAAAATATCTTTATGAAACTGGAAAAGACCAATTCGAAAAACAAAAAGATAAAAAGACACCCGGTTTCGCTCGCGAAACCATTTCGAATATGATAGAAAGGGACAGGCTTGAGAAAGTATAGGCTAAAAATCATTCCCTTTTTTTCTTAATTTTATTAATTTTATATTCCCCACGATGTCCATCCCACTTTATATCTGCATCAACCACTTCGAACGCCCATTTAAAATTGGGTGCATTTAGTACCAAGCTCTCGTATTCACCGCCTTCCCCTGCAACGTTGATTCCGTATTTGTCGTTCAATTCCTCAAGTTCATCAACACAGTACTTGTCGATCTTCCGACCTAACCACTTTTCATCAAGGCCCATGGCCGCAACGCTCACTATAATCACATCAAATTCATCTTCTAATAATTCATTTAATAAATTTTCTTGATCCATCCCCCACAAAGGTGCGTACAGTTCTAGTTCTAACTGAGAAGAAAGTTTTTCGAGTCTTTTATATTGGTAAGAAGATGCCACAGCACCGGTGATGATCCCCCCGATCTTTAAATTCTCCAAACCCTCTTTCAGGTCTTGCAGCTCCTTCTCTTTTTCCCCCTCCGTTCTCACTTTAACCAACTCAATACCCACTGATTCAGCGATATCTGGGACAAGATCTAGATTCGGTTTATGGAACATGTAGGAATCATCTCTTTCAGGAAATACAGTTACTAAATACTCCACGTTCAAACCATCTTTTTGAGCTTTCCACAAGGCTAGTGCGGAATCCTTGCCTCCTGAGAACAGAGCAGCATACTTCATTTCCTTTCTTTACAGATTTCACGTCAACGTTTAAATAATTTCGCTTAATTAAACAACCATGGACGTAATCTTTCACCCAAAATATCTGGAACACAGACACCGTGGAACGCATCCTGAATCACCCGAAAGGTTGAAATCCATATTGAACCGACTTGAGGATGAGGAACTCATCGAGGAAGTTTTGATTCCAGAGTCTGTAGAGAGAGAGATTTTAGAAAAAACGCATACACCGAGTTATCTTGATTTGCTGGAGAGCGGTTCTGGGCAGTATATCGATGGTGGTGACACCTACCTTGATGAGGACACCTTTGAGATTGCTAGTTTGTCAGTGGGTGGTGCTTTAAAGGGGATTGAAAAGGCGTTAGATGGTGAAAGAACGCTTGGTCTACTTAGACCACCCGGCCATCATGCTGGTAAGGATTATGGTGGTGGTTTCTGCTATCTGAACAATGCAGCTATCGCAGCGAACCTAGTTGATGGCGGTGGAGTGGCTATAGTAGACTTAGATGCCCATCATGGGAACGGAACTAGCGATATTTTTTACTCCGATCCGAACGTGCTGTATATATCAGCTCATCATTATGGTATCTATCCAGGAACGGGTGATTCAGTAGCAGTCGGTGAGGGGCCTGGTGAGGGTTACAATGTAAATATCCCTTTTAAAACTGGAAGAGGAGACTCATCCATGGATTTAGCATGGACTGAGATCATGAAGCCCATATTGACTCAGTATGATCCTGAAGCGATTATCGTTTCTATCGGGACAGATGGACATTATGCCGATAAGTTGACGGGACTTACATATTCCAGCCAGTGTTACATACACATGGCAGAGAGGATCACGGCTTTATCAAAACAGTTGTGTGATGGAGCTGTATCATATATGCTAGAAGGCGGTTACAACTTAGGATGTTTATCCGAGATAGTTGCCGGGATCATAGGTTCGGAACATGGTAAAGATATCTCCCTAGAGTATACCCGTGTGAGCGATACAGCACAAAAAGGAAAGGAAGAGGTATTAGAAACTAAAGAGGCATTGATGAAGTACTGGGATCTATTTTGATGCCCTGTATTTGGGATGTTTTCGATATCTATCCAATTTCTTTTCCTTCTCCTTGAATATCTTCTTCTGTACACTGTTCATCCCGTCATCCAAAGCTCTCATAATATTCCAATCGAATTTTTTTGCGTAGAACATGCCGTGGTCCGTATTGAGTCTCAATCTTATACTGTATTTTTTCTCATGTCCTGAAGTTTGGTGGGTGACCACATGTAGATTTAATACGAGAGGTTTTAATACCTTATTGATCTTCTGCAAGTATTTTTGAACCATCTGGTACATCTGATCATAGACGTCAGGATCCTCCTCGAGTCCGGTTATCTGAACGTAGACCTGATCGGATTCTCGAAAACTCGCGATGGTTTCTATCAGATCGATCTGAGTGAGTATACCTTTGATATCTTCGCCTTTAACGGCTACCAAAGTCGATATATTATTTTTAGTCATCTTTTCAGCACCGTCATGTAAAGATTCATCAGGTGTCGTTGTGATAGGGGGAGTTACCATCAAACTCCTGATCTCCATATCTTGATATGGTGAATCTTTCTCCCCACTCTTTTCACCTCTTTCGTGTCTAGATACGGGTCTAGAACTATCTTTGATGATATCTTTGATTCCCACCATACCGGACAATCTCCCATGTTCATCGGTAACAGGTATGACTTTTTCATCCAAGTTCTCCATCATATTCTTTGCTTTGTTAATGGAGTCATGTTCTTTAATCGTAGTGGGATTTGGAGTCATGTATTCTCCGACTGTGGATTTTTTTAGATCGTCGATCTCGGGTATCTTTTTTATTATATCTGTACGGGAAACGAAGCCTACGGACTCTTTATTTTTTGCCTGAACTGGTACACCTCGATATCCGGAGGATAAAAGCATTTCGCTCACCTCTATAAGGTTGTCATCAACCTTCACATTAGGGGGTTTAGTCATGACGTGCGCTAGTTTAGTAGAAAAAGGAAGATGTCTCTTTTTAACGAACATATCTTCCGCTACAATACCTACAATATCCCCGTCCTCTAGGATCGGGATCTCTGCTACACCTTTGTTACGCATGATGCCTATAGCATCCGATACCTTATCATCGGATTTAGCGGTTATAAAATTCTTGGTCATCACGTCTTTTGCCTGGAAATCTTCTACTCGAGCCATTGTTATCTCCTTCAATTATATTTGATATAACAACATCTGCGGACTATAAAAAAATTGTCTTGACTTCTTCGTTTTCAACAAAATGATTTAATATCGATAGCACAATCACCCTGTCGAGGTGTACTAATGAAGAAAGATGCGGAGTATATATACGAGCAGGTGGAAAAACACCATGAATGGTTCAAGAAATCGTTACCCATGATCGCCTCGGAGAACATAATCAGTCCGATGGCAAGAGAATTACTAATCAGCGATTTTCATGATAGATATGCAGAAGGTCCTCCAGGAGATAGATATTATCAGGGTAACACATATGTGGATAAGGTCGAGTTGAAGGCCCAAGAACTCGCGAAGGATCTATTCGATGCTGAATATGCGGACGTTAGACCGATATCTGGAACAAACGCTAACCAAGCGGTACTTATGGGATTGGGTGGTCCGGGCAAGAGTATAACGTCAGTAGACGTAGCCGACGGAGCTCATATAAGCAGTGCTAAATTCGGTTCGGTAGGGTTCAGAGGCATGAAACCCAAGACGTATCCTTTCGATGTAGAAGAGATGAACATCGATGTAGATGGGGCGAGAAAATTGATAAAAGAAGAACAACCAGATATCGCACTATTCGGCAGGTCTGTTTATCTG
This sequence comes from Candidatus Saliniplasma sp., assembly GCA_046497075.1. Lineage (GTDB taxonomy): Archaea > Thermoplasmatota > Thermoplasmata > Halarchaeoplasmatales > Halarchaeoplasmataceae > Saliniplasma. The sequence continues at coordinate 56,298 of JAWOGF010000050.1, read as the reverse complement.
TTCCCCCCACCACTCGAGGAATTGAGGGATGCTTTTGAAGAAGCTGGATGTTATGTCTGGTACGATGCGGCACATGTTTTAGGTCTGATCGCGGGTGGGGAGTTCCAGGATCCTCTTAGAGAGGGAGTTGAGGTCATGACGGGTAGTACCCATAAAACACTACCTGGACCACAGCGAGGCATTATCCTATCGAATCCTAGGGACGAAGGTATGGAGAAGAACATATTCTTCGGTGTATTCCCGGGCGTACTATCTAACCATCATCTGCACACCATGGCGGCACTAGCGGTATCTCTAGCAGAGCATCAGGAGTTCGGTAAGGAGTATGCCAAGCAGATCATAAAGAACGCTAAAGCTTTGGGTCAAAGTCTACATGAACGGGACATCGACGTCATGTGTTCTCACAAAGGATTTACTGAATCTCATACTTTAGCCATCGATGTTCAGAAAGAAGGTGGAGGAGAAACTCTAGTGGAAGCTATGGAAGAATCCAATATGATCGCCAACAAGAATCTGATGCCCTGGGATAACGTAAACAGCGCAAAAGAACCGAGCGGTATCAGACTCGGTGCCCAAGAATTGACGCGTTTGGGGATGAAAGAAACCCACATGGACGAAGTGGCAGATTTCATAAAACGGATCGTGAAAGACGGAGAGGATCCGAAAAGGGTCAAAGAGGACGTTGTTGAATTCAGGAGCGATTTCCAGGAGATACATTACTGCTACGAAGAAGGACTACCGGCACACGAACGATTCACATTCCTGGACAAGTACAGCTAAACACTCTTTTTTTTTATTTTTAATCCGTTTGAGCTTCGTATTCCTCTGCAGAGAGTAATGCTTCCAGCTCGGACTTATCGTCCATCTCAAGCTTGGCTATCCATCCTTCTCCGAAGGGGTCATCATTTATATGTTCAGGTGCTTCTTCGAGTGCAGAGTTCACAGCGGCGATCGTACCCGATACAGGAGCAAAAAGATCCGATACAGTTTTCACGGATTCGACAACCCCGATGACATCGCCCTTTTCGACCTCTTCATCTTCAATGGGTAATTCGACGTATACGATATCACCAAGCTCTTCCTGTGCATAATCTGTGATACCGTAAGTTATCTCATCCTCATCCACCTTGATCCATTCATGATTTTTAGTATATTTTAAATCCTCATCTATCTCAACCATGTTATCAACCTTTCTAAACAGGTTCCGAATATATAATATAATCGATTTTACAGATCGTCATAAACTATCTCCCCGTTCACAACAGTCATCTTGACTTCTATATCTTTGATATCCTCGACTTCTAGAGGATTCTCCGATAGAACAACGAAGTCCGCTTTCTTACCCTCTTGAATTTCTCCAAATTCTTCCTCATCCCTCCCTATGTAGGCACCATTTGTTATATAGCTCTGAAGTGCATTATATGTGGATATCCTTTGTTCTAATAAAGGATGGTTTGTAGCACAGTAAACTCCAAAAAGAGGTGACATCGGCATATTATCTGAACCGAAAGCCATCTTGACCAAGGCACGCTGTATGTTCCATAATGGATCTGTTTTCTTCAACCTTTCTTCACCGAGTCTTCTCTCATTCATACCGCCGGGTTGTGACCAATTATAGGCAAAATTTGGTTGTATTGAAAGCATCAATCCCAGTTCTCGAACTCTTTTGATGTTTTCATCCAAAAGCATCTCAGCATGTTCTATCCTATGCCGTAATTCGTCAGTTTTCTCAGTCGAGTCCGAATAGGAATCTAATACCGTATCTATAGCTCTATCCCCTATGGCGTGTATCATACATTGAAAACCCTTGTTTTCAGCATCAACTATGATCTTATCAAGCTCTTCCTTTTGATGCAGCAACATGCCTTTGTTCCCTGGGTCATCGGTATATTCTTCCCAAAGTGCCGCGGTCCGTCCTCCAAGTGACCCATCTGCGAAGATTTTGATACCTCTCAATGAAAGATACTCACTTTTGTCCTCAGGTTCTAGGTCCCCTACATCGTCATAGTGCAAATAACACCTTGTCCTTAATTTCAGATCCGACTCTTCATCCAATTCAACATAGGCTTCCCACCCCTCTCTATCGACAATCTCGTGAACACTTGTGACTCCCAGTTCATGGGCAGATTTGATACCCTTCTTGATAGCGGCCTTCCTTTTTTCTTTGTCTACTCCTATCACTTCATCTAGATTCCACACCGCTTCCTCTTTTAAGATTCCAGAATCCCTATCCACTTTTTCCCAGTCATCATCGATCAGCTCGAGGGCCTTGGAATTTGCAACGGCGAGATGTCCACACACTCTAGTCACGACTATAGGATGCGTGTCACTTATTTCGTCTAAATCCTGTTTAGACGGATAATTTGATTTTTTCCACTTTGTGTCGTCAAAATCAACTCCTATTATCCATCCATCTTTTTTTTCTAATTCCTTTTCGAGATAGAACTTCGCCTCTTCGAAACTGTCCGTATCCGAGAGATCTAATCTATCCTCTTTGATCCCTTCCTGCATCAAGTGAACGTGAGAATCTATAAAACCAGGAAGGACCGTGTAGCCTTTTAAATTGACCTTTTTTTCGCTTTCTTTCATTATCCTATCATAGTCTTCTATGCATGAAATATACCCGTCTTCGACTAAAAATCCATGATATTTTTCGGAACGACTAGCTAAAGGGATTACATTACAATTGATAAAAGCTTTAGACATTATTCTCAACCCTATAGCAGATCTTTAAGTTCTTCTATCGGTTCTTCCAACCCTTGTAAAATTTTATCCATATCTGAGTCTTTGGGCATCTTGATCGCTAATAAAGCTGAAGGCCCATCGTTCATAACTAGGACCCGAGACTTTTTTAACTCAACCACAACGTGTGAGAGTTCTTCATCCAATTCGGAGGTAGCAGTTTCAGCGGATCCAAGGAGGATTGCAGACATGGCCACAAAAGTTTCGAGATGAGCATTTTCTGGAACATCTCCTCCTATATGCATACCACTTCTGGAAATCAAAGTAATCTCATCCACGTCAAGGTCCTTCTTGACCTTGTTTAATAACCTCTCTATCGTATTCGTTGCCATAATAACCACGACTTTTAAACAAATTAGGTATATCACAATCAGGTTGGGAGATTATAAAGATTTTGCCTATATTCTTATCTATATTCTTGCCTATATCCGAATATACTCTTATTCAAAACCCAGTGGGACTTGTTGGATGGAAAGATTATTAAATCACCAAAGAATATTACACCTCATGTCAATCACCAAGTTTGAGATCAAATCTATCGACGCTGAACGGTTCTCTAGTAATAGCAAAGGGAAGAAAAATGTGAGAATAGATCACAACAGTTCGGTCACAAAGATCAAGCAGATCACAAAAGATTCATTCGACATTTACTTTAGGTTCACGGCCAATTACAAAAGTCTCGGCAGGATCGAGCTGGAAGGAAGGCTGAAGATCAAGGATGCCCCCTCTGATTTAGCCTCGAAGTGGAGAAAGGACAATGAGATGCCTAACGAGATAGCCAACACAGTCCATTCTGCTGTGATCCAAAATTGTATACCTAAGTCGGTTCTGATCGCTAGAGAAGTACAGCTTCCCCCTCCTATACCTATGCCAAAGGTGAATGTGCCAAAAAAAGGTAAGAAAGAGAAACCTCAGAGGGGTATGGAGGTTGCGTGAAAACTGATCATGAGGAGATATGAAGGTATACTGGTGACTTGGAACAGCCACATGAACACCTCGGCTGCAGGTGCTCGGTTAGAAGAGGGTTTCATCGAATTGGATATCTATCATCCATCGGATTCAGCTAGGAATCTACGAAAGAATCCTAGATTCACATTTTCTTTAGTAGATGATCCATCTCTATTTTACAAAGCGTCCTTGAAGGGACATGACGAACCGGGCTATCAAGAGCTAGCTGAGGACCTCATGGAAAATAAGGCCGGATTTTATTATCCCCAAACAGCGTCTATAGTTCATCTTTGTGAGGTCTCTGATCTCCAAGATTATGAGTTAGAGGACGAGTTGGGTAAAACCACGGTTTCCAAGGTCAACGCTCGGATCATCGAAAAGTTCGGTGAGGGTAGATATATACAGCGGGAAGACCCATTAGTGGATTCAATGGTTTACGCCACTAGGGTCCCTCTTGCCGAAGGAAAGTATAAAGAGAAACTAAAGGAAAAGATATATAAAATCCTTGAAAATAAAGAGGATAAGATCACCGAAAAGATATTGGACTTGATCGAGGGATATTGATGAAGATCGACCTGCACGTACATTCCACTTACTCCGGCGATTCCAATGGTAAACCTAGGGATATTTTAAAGAAAGCTGAGAAGACAGACCTGGATGGGTTAGCAATCATGGATCACAATACTTTAGAGGGCTACAGGAGTATAAAGGACGAAGAAACCTCTCTTATAGTAGTCCCTGGGATAGAAGTTAGTACTGAACAGGGGCACGTGATGGCTATAGGGATACAGGAAGAGATCGGTAAACAACCCACCATCGCTGAAGCCATAGATGAGATACAAGCTCAGGGAGCCATAGCAGCAGCCCCACATCCCTATCGATACTGGTCTGGGATGGGGGAGGAGAATCTATTTTCAAACGATTGGACCGCTATCGAAGGTATCAACGGTAGAAGCTGGTACGGGAAAAATATAAAGGCTAGAAAAGCGGCTAAAAAGTTGGGATTGCCTATAATAGGTGGTAGTGACGCCCATAGACTCAAATCCGTTGGCAAGGCTTACGGGATATTTGAAAATATAGAGTCATGGGATGATGTTGTATCAGAGATCGAAAAAGGTAATGTAGATGCCGGTGGAGAGGATAGGACTTTTGTTCAAACGTTCTTCTATATCAGGAGGGCGATCCTTGGATACGCTCGCCGGGGTTTCAAAAAGATATGAATTTTCATAACAAGATTTTTCAATTTTCAGACACAACGTATCTATATTCTAGAAGTATCACCAAAATTGAACCCACCAGTGCTGGCAATATGATTTCATAAAGAGGCGGGGATATGGCGGCGATCTCTAGGCCGGGTGCTCTCAGTCCCCCAACCATCAGTCCGAAGAGGAACGCCATCATCACGGATTTATGATTCTTTAACAGAAAGTCGAGTAGTCTGGAAAATCCAAATAGACCTACTGTTCCGCCGATGATGAAGGTCAGTATCACGGGTATATCGAAATCGTTGAGTGCATGCAGCATATAATCGTACTGCTGGAGGAAGATAAGTATGAAAGCACCGGATATTCCAGGTAAAATCATAGAGATGATGGCAAAAAATCCTGCAATAAATACGATGGGAAGGCTGGGGTCCGTCTGGAATGTAGGTAGGCCTACGATAAGGAATGCGAATAGAAACCCTCCAACACCCCATAATATTGTTTTCAGATCGATTTTCTCTATATATTTGTAGATCACACCCAGTCCGGCAAGTATGAGACCGAAGAAAAAGGAATAGGTAGCTGCCGGGAGTGAATCAAGGAGGTATTCTATAGCCCTTGCTAATAATAAAGAACCTATAAGGATACCAAAGATCAGGGGTATCAGGAAACGATAATCAATCTCACGAAGTTTTTTTCGAAACTTTTGAAAATCTCCTTTCAATAAGATCATCGGCGCATCAATAGGGATGGTGTTTATGGAATGTATCAGCCTATCGTATATGCCTGTGACCAGTGCCATGGTACCACCGGACACGCCAGGGATGATGTTTGCCATCCCCATCAGGATTCCTTCGAAAACCCGTTTAAAGTATTCTTTATGACTCATCTGATGCTGGCATTATGAATAGAGGGTGATATATTTTTTTCCACTATCCGGCGAATCTGATCAATAAAGGGAGTATGATAAAGAGCCCTAACCACGTGAATATATTGGAAAAAGTTCCTACAAGGAAAACTTTTATCACGTTATTTGATAAAAACTCCGAGGCGTTCCTACAAGCGGTCAGGTTCTTAACGTCAGCCATAGTGGGGTTCCTGACCTTCAGTTCTACATAGCCGGCTATCCAACCGGGACCATGCAACGTTAGAGACATAAATGGTGCTAACAGAAATGAGATGATTATCGAGAATGGATGTCCTTTTACTAATGCGGATCCTAATGCGGACATACCTCCCACCGCTAAGAACCAGTAGAGCCAAGCACGCCATATGTTTAAAACGTCAGAAAAAAGGAATAGGTATATCGCAAGGGCTATGAAGAAAATAGAGGAAGCGTAACGTATTACTTTAGAATATACCTTTTTACCGATATTTTCTAGGTGTTTAACACTTGAACTTTCACCTTTAAACCGTTCTTCCATCTTTAATCGGTTAACTTCTTTAAAGACGTCATATATCTTACTTTTTGGTAACACAGCGACAACAGTTCCACTTTTACTGAACCCGTATAACATCTTTGCCATATATTCCTTTCTTTCTTTCCTTGCTTTATTAGCTACGGAGGGTGCGAACATCTCTAATTTTTCTAAAACCCCTTCAACAAGATCGTCATGATGTTTTATATTGTCCACTGAGTCACTCTTTTTTTTACCAGAAAAGCTCAGCATAGTAGACTTTAGGTACTTGACCATCTTTAGCTTTTCAAAAATAGACATGTTTTGATAAGCTGTTCCAAGAGTGAGCGTTATATCCCTATCTATGAACTCTACATCAGTATTTAGTTTATCCATAAAAGGTACCAGTCGAGCCACGTGTATCTCTGGTTCGATATTTTTAAACTGTCTTAGATTCTCATTGATCGAATCCACGAATGTTTGGTAGATCAGTGGACCGATTTTTCCTTTTTTATAGGTAGGTAATAATGGTTTTTCTTTCCAACTCCCATCCCCTTTTAGAGTCTCGAATCTAGTTTCACAGATGGCTATACCGACCTTATCAGGCTTCTTTTCTTCGATGAATTCGAATACATTCTTTTCGATATCTTCATCGCCGAGATAATCAACACCCAGCAGGGTGAGATTCCCGTCTACCTTTTTTACATCCATCTGCTGCATTAATCAATTACTAACCTATTCCGGTACATATAATTTATTCATTACGTTGTCGGTCAATTATTAATAAAACTACATATATCTATGGGAAATGGCAGTAAATCTGATAGGATGGACGGTGATTTTAGCTATAGGTGTAGTCATACTTATCAAAGGGGCAGATTATCTGGTAGAAGGCGGCAGTAAAACTGCGGCATATCTAGGGGTTCCAGCCCTGGTCATCGGATTGACCTTAGTATCGTTCGGAACGTCATTACCAGAACTCGCATCTAGCTTGAACGCAGTTTTCAAAGGAAGGACTGGTATCTCTATCGGTAATGTGATCGGTTCTAATATCGCGAATATACTTTTAGTATTGGGTATCAGCTCGCTGATAAAACCCATATCGGTGAATATTGGGGTGATAAAAAGGGAGATCCCGATAATGTTCGGTGCTATTTCATTATTGTTGGTCGTTTCATTCGGGATGACCATCGATAGGTTGGGTGGGATCCTACTTCTCATAGGTCTAATTGCATATATTGCGTTCTTTGTTTTGGTGGCTTTTGTTGAAGGTGAGAAGGAAGTTGTGGAGAAGAAGTTTGAAACCGAAGAATACAAACGCGTCAGGTCGAAGGAGTTGAAAATCAATATTGGAAAGTTGATTATAGGGTTGGTAGGTATCGCTATAGGTGCTGAACTGATGATACGGTCCGCAGTTTTTTACATACATGAATTTCAACTTTCAGAAGGTTTGGTCGGTCTTACCATCATCGCTATCGCTACTTCGCTCCCTGAATTGGCCGCCTCTTCAATGGCAGCCCATAAAGGGGAGTCCGATATCTCCATCGGTAATGTGATCGGTTCGAACACCTTCAATATTTTGATGGTGCTGGGTATATGTGCTATATTTGCCCCGATAACATTCACTCCGGAGATATTTCCCAATATGATGATTATGATATCGGTTAGCATAGCTTTGACCGCATTCATATATACGGGTAAAAAGTTTGGTAGGTTGGAGGGAGTAATCATGACCGCAGCATATTTTCTTTATCTTACCTATTTATATCTCGGTGGGTGATCAACTCCTTAAAAATTCCCATCGGTTATGTAGGATGATAAATAAGGAGATCATCGACAGGAAAAATGCGATTATAGTATTGAAGCTCAAACTGAATGGAGCTGCCGATATCCCTGAATAGACCCCATATATATAAAGCAGTATCGAAGTCAACCCTCCGAAAAAGGCGCCAGATATAGCTATAGAGTAGGAATATTTAAGAAGAACACTCACAGTTCCAATAACAGCGAAGCCTAAAAAGATCATACCTGACAAAATCAAACCAGATATGAAAACCGAAACATTTTCTAATGTAAATCCAGGGCCCATTACTCCTTTGATAATACTGATAGAATTGATGAGTATAGCTATGGATAAGAAGATCGATCCGACCTTCAAAAGTCTATAATTGTGGTATCTGTTTTTAAGACGGGGATACAGGTTGATATAGAGTTCCCAATAAAAATCGGCATCTTTTACTTTGTTTTCGTTTACCTTTTCGACGTATTTTTCACCACAATAAGGACATTTGATATCTACGAAAGGCCCCCTTTCGATCTTTTTGTAGAAACTTGATATACATTCGGGACAGCGTGTAGCTAGATATCTCATCTATCTCATTATTAATTTTTATGGATAAGAGTTTTGGGTTCTACAGGAAACATATTTATTAGTCATTTGCGATTAGCCCCTTACCTTGTCAAGAAAAAAGTTCCCCGAAGGATTAAAGATACAGGATAAAAAAGGTCCTGGAAAACTTTCTAAGACCCTAGAAAAGCTCGAAAAGTATTCATTCCGTGGTTATATTCGGGTAACCGTGGACGAAGAGCTTGAGGGTTATATCACATTGAAAGATGGAACACCAAAAAATGCTCTTCTATATACCCCATCAGATATGGAGATATCCGGTGAGGATGCGTACAAAAAGATACTAAGTTTAGATGATAAAGAGGAACTTTATCTTGAGGTTCATACAAAGGTAGACATCGACAAACTGATCAAAGATGTAGGCGGCCAACTCGATGAAAATATCTCTGAACAGACTCCCGATTTTGAGGAAGATGTAATCGAGATGCTAGAACAGGTTGGGGACGAGACAAAAAGTCTGCAGGAAACGGTTTCCGAGGAGACCGAGGAGGAGATATCTGCTGAATCAAAAGAAATCGAAGAACAGATAACTCGTGATGATATGGATGAGAAAGAACTCGAAGTTTACGATATGATCATAAAAGAAAGGCAGGGGAAAAAAATAGAGGACAGTATATTTCCAGAGAGATATACCTTTGATAATTTTGTAGTAGGGGAGAATAATAAATTAGCTTATGTCGCATCAAGAGAAGTAGCTCGGGGTGTTGGAAGATCCTTCAATCCCTTAGTACTGACAAGCGGTTCAGGCATGGGTAAGACACATCTTCTAAAGGCAATCGGACATTATACAAGGAAGAATCATCCGGAGTTGGATGTCGTATATTCCACGACGGAAAACTGTACTGCAGATCTGATACAGAGCTTAAAAGATGAGACCTCTAAGGACGTGAGAGAGAAATATTATGATACTGATTTACTGCTCCTTGATGATATCCAATTCTTAGCTGGTAGAGAGAAACATCAAGAGATAATATTCTACCTGTTCAATCATCTCACTACAGAAGGCCGACAGATAATATTTACGTGTGATAGACCTCCGGAGGAGATCCCAGATATTAAAGAAAGATTAGTATCTAGGTTTAAATCAGGACTTGTTATCAGTATCGACCCTCCCCCCTATGAAAATAGATTAAAAATCATAGAACGGAAAATTGAACAAAAAGGAGTGGATGTGCCTGTAGATGTAAAAGAATTCTTAGCCACCCATATCACTAAAAATGTAAGAGAGATCGAAGGAGCTATCAACCGATTATTGGCTTTTTCCTCTCTCTTAAACGAAGAGATCACGTTGGAGACTGTTAAAAAGAGTTTTCGAAACAAAATCGAAAGTGAGGAAGAGGGACCTAAAGCTGATATAACTAATGAACTCGAGCCCGGAATCAGTTATATAATAGAGGAAGAACGTCCCGATAAAGGATTTAGGATGTTAGAAGATCTACTGCGCAAAGAGAATCAGATCTATATCATCTCCCGTCTAAATCCCAATAGGATACTTAAAGAATATTCCCTTGATGGAGCAGAGATGTACTGGTTGACCGGTAGAGACAGCGAAAATCTAGAAACAATTCGTCCCAACCTAGAGAGTATAACATACAGACTTGAAGAGATAATAGATGAAGGGAAGGTCATTTTGCTAGACGGTATTGAATATTTGATAAGTAATACGGGTTTTGATGCAACTATCCAGTTCCTCAGACATATGATAGACATCATATCGGAAACAGACTCTTTGCTTTTGATAACCGTGAGCCCATCCGCACTGAAAGAAAGGCAGATAAGTATCTTAGAAAGAGAGATGGAAGTATTATCAACTGAGGATTTGGATTGAGCAGCGTAAAATAAATATTGGGTATATGTATAAGGATTAAAAAAATATTGTGGTTTACATGGCGGAAAGCATTCAACAGTTAACTTTTGGAGATTTTGACCGGGATGAAAAGACAGAGGTTGTTGAAAATATGTCTGAAAAAGAAAGGATAGAATTTATTAGGGATAACGGGACAGAAGCCATGAAAGCGGGGTTAGAAGCTGTATTTGAAGACAATCGTTGGAAACCAAAAAGGGAGAACATGTGGTTAGATCGGTTAGATCAAGGAAAACGTATGGTAAAAACGATCTTAGAGAATCAAGAGGAATGAAAATCATAAATCATTCTTCATTCTTTTTTCTTTATAAGCTCGTGAATCCCCTTCACTATATCTGCCGGTTTCTTTTCTTTTTGTATGATATCCATATCGCCACAGTTCGAACAGACGATGCCTATACCGTAAGAAGCACTAGTGTCACATTTATTACAGACTCTAGTTTTTGGAAGTAACACAGAGTTCATTATCTTCAACTCGACTCTTGATAATCTACTCCCCAGCAGCCCCAATTGTGTAGATAATTTTTCGACAGATTCTTTTTCACTTTCTTCTGGTGTGCCTATCTTTGAAAGTTCTACGAATTTGTTATAGAGAAGACCAGCTTCGTCAACCGTTAGGATTTCGTCCTTTACTAAATCAACGGGTTTTTTCCCCTTATCGAACATTTCAAAAGCTTTGGATTGCGTCTTTTGAGGTACGACATCAGAGATGATATCTTCCAAACCGATTATTTTGAGGACCTCGTTAACTTCACAATTCAGTTTCTCTGCTATATCGCAGGCCTCTTCACCCTGTAATGAAAGATCTTTTATCTTTTGAACCATATCTTTGTCTAACATATTTACTATATTATGTATGTATAAGGTGATATAAATCAATAAGGGCGATTTAGCGGTTATCGAATTTTGTTCGTCCCCTTGTTTCCCGTTCAAATCTCAATAAATATCGTACAACATACCCCCTCCATTGAGATATTTGCTAGAGGTGGGATAATTACATTTTACACTGAGTTAGGCATGGGGTGGAGGGGGGTTAAGTATGTCAGCGATCATCCATTCTGCTCGGTCCTTTCTATTATCTCTTCTTGTAAACCCTTTGGAAGATTTACAAAATAGTCACTGTACCCAGCAACCCGGACCATAAGATCCCTGAACTCGTCCGGATTTTCCTGAGCTTCTCTCAACAGCTCGGTGCTCACAACGTTATACTGGACGTGATGTGAATCCATCTTGAAGTACCCTCTCATCAAGGCCCCCAGCTTTTTTCTAACCTCCTCGTCATTGATAAGATCCGGGGATAACTTTTGGTTCAACAGGGTCCCGCCGGATTTGACATGATCCAATTTTCCTACAGATCGAAATACTGCTCCTATACCCTTTCTGTCGGCACCCTGTACAGGGGATATACCTTCCGAAAGAGGCTCTCCGGATTTCCTTCCGTCGGGTGTAGCCTTACACATACTTCCAAAGTAAACGTGAACTGTGGTAGGAAGTCCGTAAACTCGTCTAGATGCCTTTCTTATGGGAGAAGGGGGGTAACTCTCTACGATATCTATACATGTGTCGAAGAGTTTCTTTGCGATGTCGTCGGCGTAATCGTTATCGTTTCCATATTTAGGAGTCTTGTTGATGAATACCTGACGCATCCGCTCTTCTGTCTCGAAGTTTTCTTCCAATGCGGTCATCACTTTCTCAAAATCATACCTGTTTTTGTTGAAAATATTGAATTTTACCGAGGAAAGCGAATCCACGATCGTTCCGAGACCCACCATCTGTATATATTGGGTATTGTAGCGAGCCCCACCGCTGTTATAATCTGTTCCTTCTTCCACACAATCTTCTATCCACAACGATAAGAAAGGTACGGGTAGCTCCTCGTGATAAATTTTTTCTATCGTATCGTTACCCTTCTCCTTGACATCGATAAAATATCTCAGTTGTTCTTTGAAAGCCTGGAACAGTTCTGAAAACGTATCAAAATTTTTTACCTCACCGGTTTTCGATCCTATTTTCTTCCCGCTCATAGGATCAATCCCGTTGTGAAGCGTGATCTCTAATACTTTAGGTAGGTTAAAATAACCAGTGAGTATGTAGCTTTCCTTCCCGAATGCACCGGTCTCAATACATCCGCTGACCCCGCCGGTCCTTGCGTCCTTTAATTCTTTACCCTGCCTCAACAATATCTTGATGATCTCATCGTGATTGAAAAAGGGAGGTTCCCCGAAACCCGGTTTTACTACTTCTAGGGCTTTATTCAAAAACTTATCTGGGGCCTTCTTGCTGATCAACACCGCCGTGTTCGGTTGGAGGGTTCTCATATCCTCTAATGTTTCCAATAATAGGTAAGAGATCTCATTCACACCGTTAAAACCATCTTTATCGACCCCTCCTATGTTGATCTTAGAAAAATCGTTATAGGTATTGCTTTCCTGGGCGGTGACACCTACTTTTGGAGGTGCTGGCTGATTATTGAATTTGAGCCAAAATGCTTCTAGAAGTTCTTTAGCCCTCCTTTTATCCAAAACACCGTTTTCGATCCCATCTTGGTAGAATGGATAAAGGTGCTGGTCAAGTCTACCCGGGTTGAAAGAATCCCACGGATTTGACTCAGTGGTGATACCGACGTGAATGAACCAGTAATGCTGTAGGGCCTCCCAGTATGTATCCGGCGGATGCTTTGGAACTTTTCTACATATTTTAGACATATACTTGAGTTCTTCTTTTCTGGTTTTATCTTCATGTTTTGCAGACATCATTTCCAATTTATCCGCGTACCTCTCAGCATAAGATATCATACCATCTATCGTTATCTCCATAGCCTTTAATTCTTCGAGTTTTCTGCTTTTCAGTTGTTCATCAGACTTTTTTTCTTGGATCTCTTTTTTTATTTCCAGCAGTCCTGTAGAGAATATTTTTTCCCCGCCTGATGTATGGCCAGGTACTCTTTGTTCCATGAATTCAGTGAAGACACCAGCCTCATAGGCGTCTTTCCACTCTTCACTCATCCTGTCGAATATTTTCTCCCGTATCGTTTTCCCTTCCCAGAACGGGATGATTTCTTTGGCATAACTCTCTTCTGTATTTTTATCTACCTTATAGGGGTTGTTTTCTCGAGAATCTAGGACATCGAGATCTTCTTTTTTATGACAGCAGACTTCGGGGTAGGTCGGTACCTCTTTCACTCCAGTTCCCCGTATCCCTACAATAAGTTGACCTTTTTCGACCGGGATGCTAACATTTTCCATCAAATGTTTGAAAGCTAAAGCTCGTTGAACCGGTACAGAATGATCTTTTAGATCCACGTTTTTGTAAAAATCGGTTATTAGTTCAGCCCTTTCAGATGACACCGTTACCGCCCCTTCAACACTTTCCTCTCTCAATCTTTTTATCCTCTCGTTGATGGGCTTTATGGAGGACCTCCTGGCCTCTATCTCTTCTTCCCTTCCTAAACTACATGACATTATGTTATCCATCTAACCACCTATTTTCACCCGGTAACCTTTCGATTCAAACCTTCTTTTTATATCTTTTAACTTCCCGTTGGAAATGGATAAGGGAGGAAGCCTGTATTCTTTCCCCAGTTTATCGAATTTTCCTTCTACATCGTGGTATGGTAATAAATCGATCTCTAAGATACTTTTGAAATGGGATAAGAAATTCATCAGATTCTCGATATTTTCTTCCGTATCGGTGACTCCTGGGATAACCGGGAATCTTATTATCACATCCTTTCCCTTGGTACCTAGTAGATTTCTAAGGTTTTTCAAGATATTCTTGTTTGAGATCCCTGTATATTTCTTGTGTAGTTTATCGTCGATCAACTTCAAATCGAATAAGAATAGGTCAACATCATCGATAACGGCATTAAAATATTCTTTTTTAACGTGTCCGCAGGTATCCAGTGTTACGTGTATATCCTCATCCTTGCACGCTTCTATCAGGTTTTTCATAAATTCGTATTGGTGGAATGGTTCTCCTCCTGACAGCGTAACACCTCCCTTTGAGCTGTCGAAAAAAATTCTAGACTTTTTAATCTCGGACATCACTTCATCGACTGTAACAGTTTTACCCACCAATCTCAAGGAGGCGGTTGGACAAACCTCGGCGCATCGACCGCACAGATTGCACTTCATTCTATCGATGATTATTTTTCCATCTTTTTTTTGGATAGCATCTTCGGTACAGGTACTCACACAATCTTCACAGGCCATACACATGGATCCGTAGAAAAACAGCTCGTCGTTTTCATCGATACTTTCGGGGTTGTGGCACCACCAGCAGTTAAGAGGGCAGCCTTTGAAGAAAACAGTAGTCCTCACCCCGGGTCCGTCGTGTACAGCGAACTGCTTTATATCAAATATTTTTCCTTTTTGCATCTAATTAATAAAGTACGCATTTCTGTTATATAGATTTGAGGGCTAAGAAACGAAATATGACTATATGAAAACTCGAAACTCGCTAAAGGAATAGGGAACGTTAATCAATCTAGAACGTAGCTTTCGATCTCACTTCTTTTGATGCTCCAAGCCTCGTCTAAAGCGTTTTTTATAAATCTTCTATCATGAGATGCTAGAAGAACACCGCCTTCATAATCTTTGATAGATTCCTCCAATTTTTTTCTTTTTTCAATGTCTAAGTTATTGGTGGGTTCGTCCAGTAGAATAAGATTACAGCCGCCATACATCATCTCAGCCACGGAAAGCAAGGTCTTTTCACCGCCACTTAGCTCGCAGACCTCTTTAAAAACATCATCTCCCGTAAAACCAAAACCACCTAGATAATTCCTTAGTTTCTCTTCCTTTTCCTTAGAAAGGTGATGTGTAGTGTGAGTTATCGGTCTATGCTCACCGTAGGTTTTATCCCAGATATCGTCAAGTACTACATAATCTTCGCTTGCTGGGGTAAATTCTTGAGCGTGATAACCTATCTTCGTTTTTTTACCCACTTCGACATTTCCGGAGTCTGGACTATTGTTCCCAAAGATTATTTCTAGTAATGTGGATTTTCCCGAACCATTAGGTCCGACCAATGCTATCTTTTTTCCAGGTTTCATATCGAATGTGATGTTTTCAAAGACGAACTCATCGTAACTTTTGGTCAATTTTTTAACTTCTAGAAGAGTATACTCCTCGGGTGTCTTTTTTAAATTCAGGTTGATATCTACTTCATCTGCTCTCAGTTCATTTTGCAGTCGGTCCCTTTTATTCTTTAACCCTTTCAATCTTCTTACCCTATCTTTTTTGATATAGTCCCCTCCGCCGCTAGCCTTAAGTTCTAAGTTCTTGATAGCTTCTTTCTCGCTTTTGACCTTCTTTTCAAGTCGGTCAAGTTTCATTTGTTTGTTCACTGTCCGGGTCTTTTTTTTCTTCTCATAATCAGAGTAGTTTCCATGATATACTTCTATTTCACCATCATCCAACTCCAATATTTTTTCTACGGTGTTATCAAGCAATTCCCTGTCGTGTTCTACCATAAAATAACTTCCATTAAAGTCGTTGATATACTTTTCAAAGTATTTCTTCGCTTCAAGATCTAGATGGTTCGTAGGTTCATCCATTATGAAGAGGTCTACATCCTTGTATTTAGAGAAAAAGTTTGCCAACTCGACCTTCCTTTTTTCTCCACCGCTTAGAGTTCCGATCTTTCTATCCAGCATACCTTCATCGAAATCAAAGTCTTCGATCAGGATATTCTTGGCGATACCTTTAGAACTGCCAGTTTTCTCCTCATGGATCTCGTTCATCAATTCTGAATATTTTTTGGCCACTTCTAAAGATTGATCCTCTGTTGAATCCTCTTCAAGAAGCTTTGAATATCTTTCGAGTTCTTTTACTTTATCTATATTTGGGTCCTCGACATCTTCGAGTTCTTCTTCGACAGTTTTCTTATTTCTTAGACTAATATCTTGAGTAAGGTAAGAATAGGAAATTCCGTTCTTTATTTTTACACTTCCCGTGTAATAGCTATCTTTACCTGTGATTATGTCCAGTAGTGTAGATTTTCCTTCCCCATTTGGACCTATAAATCCAACTCCTTCTCCCTCCATTATAGTGAAAGAAACATCCTTCAATAGCTTCCTACCTCGTATGGTTTTATCCAGACTTTCTACATTGATCAGCATATACAAATCAACGATACCTGTTTTTTATATTTAAAACCCATGAGTCAAAACCCTCTCTTGTGTTATTAGGTTTTCTGTAATTATGAGAATATTGATCCATCTACTGGAAAAGAAGAATAGTGATGGAAGGAGAATCCAACTTTATGTAAAAATGCTCCCGTCGGGATTCTGCTCAGAATATTCACTTCGTTCTTATTCTAACCGTTCGTCTATTTTTTGAAAATAGACTCACGTCCCGAGGCACACCTGGTGAGTGAGATAAGGAATTATAATTCCTTAAGAACCGAGGTTCTCATCCCTCCGTACGGATTTTTAAAAGAAAGTAAAAATGCTCCCGTCGGGATTCGAACCCGAGTGATCGGCTGTCTTTGGCCGGTTTTATCGGCCTCGAAAGGCCGAGATGATTGGCCGGACTACACCACGGGAGCTAGATGCGATTTTGAAAACGCTTCACGTGCTCATCTTAAAAGCAGGTGGTATATAAAACCAACGAGCCGCCTACAACCCTCCTAAAAGAAAAGGTCGATAAATAATTTTCTAAGAGAGATTTTCAGTTCTGCCCGAAAAACTTATACTCACTTCGCTATACCATTCCTGGTGGTATAATGGAAAGAGACCCGTTCGTTTACGCCCATGAAAGGGAGGAAAAGATCGTCTGGATGAGTCAGAACACTAATCAGCTTGAAGCATCACCGGAGATGTTGAAAGCCATGAAAGAAGCTCTAGAAGATAAGAAATTCAATCTTTACCCACATAGAGATGGAGTCCTCGGATTGAAAGAAAGGTTACTTGAAGACCTCGGTTTGAAAGATGGTTTTGATGCAATAATAACCAATGGGGCTATCGAAGGAACGTATACCCTTACCCGTGCTCTGCTCGACGAGGGTGATAACGTCATCGCGTCGGATCCTAGCTTCATGCCGATCCATCATCAGATAGAATTGAGTGGAGCTATCCCGAAAGAGATCCAGGTTTATAAAGACCCTTACAGGATGACAGTTGAAGAGGTTAATGAAGAAGTTGACCAAGATACCAAGATGATCCTCTTGATCGATCCTTTGAATCCGTTAGGCTCCTCCTATACTAAAAAAGAGGTAAAGGGAATCTGTGAGATAGCTGAGGATAATGATCTACTAGTCATCGATGATATTACCTATAGGGATTTTGCGTATGATCATACCCTCACATCAGATTTCGTTCCTGAACGGACTATATTTGTATATTCCTTTTCAAAGAACATAGGTTTTGCAGGGATGAGATTGGGTGCCTTGATCATGCCCGACGAATACTCTGATATACTTCACAAGTACCGGACCAACGTTCTATCTGCAAACGTCATCGCACAGGTCGGAGCGAAAAAGGCTTTGGAAACCAAAAAACAATGGCTCCCTGACATGCTTGAACAGTCACGTAAAAATCAAGCTATAATCAAGGATGCAGTAGAGGATATTCCCGATGTTTTCCTACCGGTTTATCCATCCAACACCAACATGTTCGCGATAGATATAGATGAGACCGGATTGGACCCACAAAAGATACAGGAGAAGCTCCTTTACGAGCATGATATATTCGTACGCGGCGGGAACTACCTCTCGAAGAAAGCCGGTGATAAATTCGTAAGGATATCTTTCACGGTTCCTGAAGAAGGTGCTCGAAAGTTTGCAGAAAAGTTCCCAGTGGTTTTGGATGAGATGAGATGAAAGGACCCGTACCCGTTTCCGACGGTACCTACCGCATAGAATGTAGATATTTTACCTTGAATCTTGTTCCTGGCGAACCTGTTTACGGGGAAGATTTGTTGAAAATAGATGATTTTGAATACAGGCACTGGGATCCAAACCGAAGTAAATTGGGAGCATTTTTAGTAAAGGAAGGCGGTTTACCGTTCAGCCACGAGGACGAGATCCTATATCTAGGTGCCGGGGACGGTACAACGGTATCGCATGTCTCAGATATTTTAACAGATGGTAGGATATTTGCTGTTGAAAAGGCTAGAAAACCGTATCGCAACCTCCTGAAACTGTCTAGAAAAAGGAAAAACATTTTCCCGATAATGGCGGATGCTAATCACTTAGAGACCTATGAGGATATTGTAGAACAGGTAGATTTTGTCTACCAGGATATCGCACAACGGAACCAACTTGAGATATTTCTTAAAAACCTGACCTTTATCGGAGAGGGTGGGTACGGTATGATAGCTATCAAATCTAGGAGTATAGATGTTTCTAAACCTTCTAAAAAGGTCATCGATGATTTGGTAGGGAAAGTTGTAGACGAGGGGTATGAGAAGGTTACATGCGTAGATATATCTAGATGGCAGAAAGGCCATTCTATATTGATAGTGGAATAGATATTGTAAATGCCTCCACAGTTCTAAACACCACTGGAAAATAAATTTATACCCTTTGATACATAACTCAATGCTATGGTTGAACGAAATAATGCATTAGGTATGCTGAGGAACGACAAGTTCCAGACAGCTTTTGGCTTAGCTGTGTTTTCCCTTATCGTATTATTCTCGACTCTATATGCCTCAGCTCCTAAACTGTATTACGGGATAGCTATAGTTTTTCTCGCAGTTTATATGTGGCTGCTCACACCTATCTCATTCATCTTCTCTACATTCCTTATCATATCAACATCCGTGATCTTAGGTCTTATCCCCCCTTCCGAGGCATTTTATGGTTTTCATTCTGGTACCCTTTTCTTTCTAATGGGTGCTTTTGTTTTAGCTATAGCCTTCGAAGCTCAGGATCTTCATAAAAGGGTAGCATTGACGTTCCTAAAATTCTTTGGGAAGTCCACTAAAAGATTTCTTTTGGGGATCGTTGCCGTCGGTGCATTACTTTCCATGCTCATGCCTTCCCATGGTATCGCTGCAATATTCATCCCGATCTTATTGGGTATCTACGCTTACACGAATAGGAAAGATATCATGGAGTCAAATTTCGCTAAAGCAACACTTCTAGCACTATCATACGGTACCTCTGTAGGAAGTATCGCTACGTTCTTAGGCGGTGCTAGGAACATTTTGGCGGTGGAGATATATACAGAATATACCGGTGAATCTATATCCTTCGTTGAATGGTTCGTTGCCTCTATACCGGTCTCCCTGGTGATGATTGTAGTGGTTTATTTGGTTTTAAACTGGTTGTATGATTTAGAAGATGTAGATATGGCGAACATCAGGAGTAACATCAGAGGTGAACTGAAGGAGATGGGTGATCTAAAGATGGGCGAAGGCATGGCAGCGGGTTTCCTCTTTTCGGGATTCATCGCCTGGGCTACAGTAGGCCAAATACTCGGCATGGGCGTGGTGGCGGTGATGTTGGCTTTCGCCATAGGCGCTTCTAAAATCGTTACTTGGGAGGACGTAGAATCTAGGATGCCCTGGGGTACATTATTCTTGTATGTAGGAGCGGTAACCCTCTCCCTTATCCTCCCTCATACAGGACTACTAGAGCGTATCTCCTCGGTCATAATATCTGGTGTAGGGGATAATCCAGTGTTGATGATAGCGGTATTCGCTACTCTTACTGTATTTTTATCGAGCACGATGAGTAACGCAGCTGTCACAGCGGTAATCCTTCCTATAGGAATATCAGCTATGGTACCCTTGGGTTTTCCTATCATCGTTCCTGTATTCACTATAGCGCTCGCAAGCGGATTTGCTTTTTTATTACCTATCGGTACACCAAGTGCAATGCTCGTTTATGGGACGGGACAGCTCGAAGCTAAAGATTTTTTAAAAGCAGGATTTTTATTGAACATCCTCGGGATATTGTCTTTTCTGACGGTAGGTTTAGCTTGGTGGAAATTTTTAGGATATTGGTGATATAAATAGGTGGTAATTATGGATGACGAAAAGAAGGATGAAAAGAAGGAAAAACCTGAAACACTTCTTATAGCTAGCTATGGGCAAAAATATTCTAAAGAATCGCTTGAGGAGATAAAAAAGATCATTAATAGATCATGTCCAGAAAGAGTTGCCATCCTTAAGATAATCAAAGAAAGACCCGAAACGGAGATAGTGGAAGCTTATATAGGCCATGATAAAAAGGAAAAAATATATGCCGAAGTCCAGCAGGCTAAAAAACAGCATGCTGATGAGGTCGCTTCCGATCTTATCGATATAATGGATGAGTTCGATATCCCATATGGAGTCTATCTGAGAACTGGGGGAGATGTATCTAAAGAGATAACCGAAGAATTCGAGCGTATGAATATCAAGAAAGTTATCATCCACAAATCTATTAAAGGCAAATTGGAAAAACTGATCGATTCTAGTATCGCGGATAAGGTGATCAAAAATATTGGTAGGGAGAATATAACACTTCTCGATTGAATGGTTAGAAAATCGGAGATAACTTTTAATCATTGATTTATTTTATCAATTATATGACTGAATTTGTAGCGGTATGTCCTAAATGCGGGACACAATTCCAGATAGATCCGGAAGCGGAATCGAAAGATTGTCCTTTCTGTGGAAAGAGGGTAGTTTTTGGTGAAAGTTCAAAGTCTTAAAACCCAAAGTTCTTAAATATCTAGGTCTACTCCTTTATTGATGGAAGAAGATAAGGACCTAGATGGATTCTTTACCACCCTAGCCGGTAAGATAGTGATGTTCTTTTTACCTTTCATCATCGCATCGTTATACATCATTTTGTTGTATCTAATAATACAACAGAGAAGTATATTTTGGCTCAACAGTGGAGGTATGTTTGGTTATTTTTTTCCACCAGCTGGAAAAGAGAGTGTTATCCCTCTCACGGTGGGTGCAATAAATGCCAAAGGTATCCTCACACCCTTAACGACGATCGTACTGGTTGCCGGGTCTATAGCTTTTGTAGACATAGTTACCTCTTACTTCCTTTTGTGGAATTTTTACATCGCTGAGAAGATACCTCTCATCGGAACATGGATTAAGAAGTTCGAGAAGTTCGGTGCTCAGAAGATGAAAGAGAAAAAATGGATATCAAAAGTCGCGTTTATAGGCGTAGCTCTTTTCGTTGTCTTTCCTTTCCAGGGAAGTGGGGGTGTAGGCGCATCTATTGTTGGGAGAGTGGTAGGCTTAGAAAAATTTAAGACATGGTTGGCGATCATCATCGGGTCTTTCATAGGATGCACATTCATCGCAGTAGTTTCGATATATTTGAGCGACGCGATCCTCGAGGCTTTCCAAACTAGTGTTTTCCAAGGTATCGGCGCCATAGTGATAGTTGCCATTATTTTTGTCTTGATTTATTATGTTTCTAAGAATCACATGAAATATTCTAAAAGAAATGTCTCAAAAGAAGGTGAAAAAGGATGAAATTGAAGGATAGGAAGATACTCTTGACAGGCGCGGCTGGTTTTATCGGGAGTCATCTGAGTGACGCTTTAGCTGAAGAAAACCAAGTCATAGGATATGATAATCTATCATCAGGTAGTAAAGAATTGGTTTCACATCTTCAGGAAAATAAGAATTTCGAGTTGGTAATAGCTGACGTTTTAGATAAAAACCGATTGGACGAGGAGATGAAAAGATGCGATATGGTATTTCATCTAGCTGCTAATCCCGATGTGAGAGCCGGTGCCGATGACACACATGTACATCTCGAACAGAACGTTATTGCGACCTACAATATTCTAGAATCTATGAGGCAGCACGATGTTGATGAAATTGTTTTTACCTCGACCTCGACTGTTTATGGTGAAACCGATGAGATACCCACCCCAGAAGATATGGGCCCATTGAAACCCATCTCACTTTACGCCTCCTCAAAACTTTCCTGCGAGGCCATGATCTCGGCTTATTGTCATACGTTCGATATGCAGGCGGTATGTTTCAGATTCGCTAACGTTGTCGGCCCACGAAGCACACATGGGGTGACGTATGATTTCGTACGTAAATTGAAAGAGGAGCCAGGATATCTGGAGATATTGGGAAGCCCTCCAGGAACCACTAAATCTTATTTCTACATCTCTGACTGTATAAGTGGTATGTTATACGGAACGAGGAATATGGAAAACAGAATCGAATACTTCAACATCGGTTCTGAAGATTACATCAACGTGAAAGAAATCGCAGATATAGTTTGTGAAGAGATGGGTCTAGATGATGTTGAATACAGTTGGACCGGTGGTGTTGATGGGGGTAGAGGCTGGAAGGGTGACGTAAAAGTGATGCTTCTATCTACAGATAAATTGAAAGAATTAGGCTGGAATCCTGAATATACAAGCGCAGAATCGATCGCCCTGACCGTAAGGTCACTTCTAGATTAGAGAGGCTAGGATCTCAATAGGTTTAGCCAGCCAGAGTGCAACGACTAAACATGTTGCAAAATATACGTAATACATAACCGCATATTTGTATTTCTCGACTGCATCCCATATACTTTCTCCTTCTGTCATACTATAACACCAATTTTGTCATATATTTGTCCGACATTATTAGAACAGTCATGACATTATATATACTTATCGTCAAATTAACGAATATGTATTATATGCGTATATATGCGTATGACGAGAATAAAAAACTGCATTAAACGATACGAATTATTCTTTTTCTTTACCAAAAAAATATAAGTAGTTAAATCTCCTACATAAATAAGCTAGAGGAATCTGAATGGATAAGAAAATCCATAAAAAGATCGACCGCCATGATGAATCTATCACGCTCGCAGATATAGAAGAGATGATAGAAAAAATCCAGATGGAGAATCCCGATAGGGAAGTTTTTTTTGATGGTGATGAGTTTGCGATCTGCAGTAGGAAGAAGGAAGGATAGACCTTGATTTTGATCAAACTAGGCGGCAGTGTAATCTCAGATAAGAATTTACCATATACTTTTAAACGCAGGAGAACCCAAAGATTGATCCAAGAGATGGCCTCCTCTGTTACAGATGAATTAATTGTCGTACATGGTGGTGGTAGTTTTGGCCACCCAGGCGCAGAGAAATTTGGCCTAAATAGTGAGGATCCTAAAAGTATATGCGAAGCGACTTCTAGAGTTCAAAATGATATGAGAGTATTGAACAACCGTATAATCGAGATGATGATCAAAAAAGAACTGTGGCCTATTTCTATACCTGGTGGGGTCGTAACAAGATACGATGACGGAGATCTATTGGATATAGATAATGATGTTTTTAATAGATATCTAGATTTAGGTAACGTTCCCGTCACTTTCGGTGATGTTGCTTTGGATGATGAGAGAGGAGTAACGATCTGTTCCGGGGATGATCTGATGTTGGCTCTTGGTGAAAGAGCAGATAGGGCGATCTTCGTCACCAACGTTGATGGGATCTATAAAGATAAAGAATTAGTAAAGACATTCACGGAAAAGATGTATCCTTTAACCGAAAAAGACATCCCGGGCGTAGATGGCTCCATAGACGTCACAGGCGGGATGAACGGAAAGGTTGAAAAGATGTTGGAGCTTTCCGAGCACTGCCCAACATTTGTTATAAATGGGACGGAAGAAGGCCGTTTGAAACGTTTGATCTTAAAAAAAGAGACGATCTATACAGAGGTTAAAAGATGATAGAAACCCGAAAAGAGGACCATATGGACATATGTTTAAAGGAGGACGTTGAGATAGATAAAGATTACTGGGGCATGCTCAAATTTTACCATAACTCTGCACCAGAAATAGATTTTGAAGAGATAGATACAACCGTAGATTTTTTGGGTACTGGATTATCAGCTCCTATAATGATATCAGCTATAACTGGCGGCTACGGCGGTGCTGAAAAGATAAATGCTAGGTTATCTGAAGCCGCTGAAGAAATAGGTATCCCCTTCGGTGTTGGCAGCCAAAGGGCAGCTCTAGAAGATAAGAAATTGAGAAGGTCCTATGAGGTTATAAGGGATCACTATCCCCCTTTAGTTCTTGGTAACCTCGGGGCTCCTCAGCTCATAGAACAGGATGATGATGAAGCTTATGGGATCGAACACGCCAAAAAAGCTTTAGAGATGATCGATGGTGATCTACTTGCGGTTCATTTTAATTATCTCCAAGAGGTCGTTCAGCCCGAGGGGGATACAAACGCAAAAGGGCTACTGGAAGCTCTGTCTGAATTATCTCACCATGTGCCGACGATAGCTAAAGAAACAGGTGCAGGGTTATCTAGCGATGTTGCTCGAAAGCTTTGTGATACGGGAGTTAAGTCCTTAGACGTAGGCGGTATGGGCGGTACCTCATTTTCCGCCGTGGAGTACTTTAGAGAGGAAGATAGCCATAAAAAGTCATTAGCTAAGGAACTCTGGGATTGGGGGATACCAACACCGGTATCAACCCTTGAATGCAGCAGTGCGGTGGAGATACCAATAATTTCTACTGGAGGGATAAGAAATGGGGTACAAGTATCGAAAGCCCTTTCCCTTGGTGCAGAGTTGACAGGCATCGCCGGAGGAGTCCTACCTCACGTTAAAAAAGGTAAGGATGAAGTAGTTAGATATCTAAAGCACGTGATACACGGACTGAAGGTCTCAATGTTCCTGCAGGGTTGTTCAAACATCGAAGAGTTGAAGGATAGGAAGATGATAGTCACTGGGGAACTGAGGGATTGGATAAGTTCTGTATAGATCAAGGGTAGATCAAGCGTTTTTCTTATATATCTCGAATGATTACCACTTTATGTGAAGATGATGACGGATCTAATATCTGAGATAGAAAAGAGGAGAAAGATCGTAGACGGTGAGATCGATGCTCTATTCAAGGATAGGGAGCATATAATCTGGAAAAACATGGCATGGTATCCTCAGGCTGGTGGAAAAAAACTTCGACCTTTTCTGGCTATGGTCTCTTGTGGTGCTTTAGGTGGTGATGAGGAGGATGGTATGATCCCGGGACTTTCCATAGAATTGATCCATAATTTTACGTTAGTCCATGACGATATAATGGATGATGACGATCTTAGACGAGGTAGAGAAACACTGCATAAAAAAGAAGGTCTGTCGACTGCTATAAATGTGGGAGATGCCCTTTTTGCCCTATCTTTCCGATTGATCTCGAATATGGATGTTGAGCCCTTAAAGATAAAACGGGTCCTATTTGAGATATCTCATGCGGTCCTAAAAGTGGCAGAGGGGCAAGAGGAGGATATGAGGTTTGAAAAGACCTTCGATATAACAGAAGAAGAGTTTATCGAGATGATCGAGAAAAAGACCAGTTACCTCTTCCAGGCGGCTGCTAGGTCTGGTGCTATAGTCGCCGGCGCTCCTGATGAGAAGATAGAACGCATGGGCGAATATGCCCGTAAGATGGGGATCGCCTTCCAGGTCCAGGATGATTATCTGGACCTTATGGGAGAGGAAACAGATCTAGGAAAGCCGGTTGGAAGTGATATCAGGGCGGGGAAGAGGACATTGATGGTGATCCATGCTTTAGAACATCTAGGGGATGAGGATAAACGTCGCTTGATCGAAATATTAGATGGTGAAAGTGATCAGAAAGCTGTGTTAGAAGCTATCGAACTGTTAGAAAAAAATAATTCTATTGAATATTGTAGCAGATTGGCAGAAGAATACGCCAACGGTGCAAAAGAAGAAATACAATTTTTACCAGAAAGTGAATATAAAGATATTTTGATGGCACTGGTAGAGTTTATGATCGAAAGAGCGAAATAGGTCACAGAAGATCATCTAGATGCTTTTTCATCTTTTCGATCCTTTCTTTCTTCTTTTCTAACTGATTTTCTTTTTCCTCTAACTTTTTCTCACGTTCTTCGATCTCCCTTTCCCGCTCTTTGAATTCCTCCATCTTCATCGATTCCTCTTCAATCTCCGACCACATCTCAGAAAGTTTATCTCTCTCATCTTTTATATTCTGCTGTTTCTGTTCAACTTCCTTTTCCTTTTCTTCCAAGGCTTCAGCCTTTTCCATCAATCTTTCTTTCTTCTTTTCCAGCTTCTTATCCTTTTGCTTTAAATTCTTTTCCTTCTGAGCCAATTCTTCTTCGAGTTTTCTTCTCTCTCTTTCCAATTTCTCACGTTCCTGCTGGATATCTTCTCTCAGTTTTTTATCTTCCCGAGCTTTCTTTGATTTTGCATACTGCATCATGTTCAATGCACTTTCTTTGATCTCCTGAACGTGCTCTTTTTCTTCTTCAAGTTCTTCTTCCCTTTCTGATAAATCTGTTTTAATGGCCTTTAACTTTTCTTTTTCCTCATCCAACTCTTTCTCCCTTTCTATTACTTCTTCTTCCCTCTCTTCGACCTCTTCTACCCTATTTGGCAGTTCATCAAGCAGTTCTTCGATTTCATCACGTTCCTCCTCGAGCTTTTCTCTTCTATCCCCTAGTTTCTCTTCCCAATCTTCTAGATCAGACTCCCATGATTTGAGTTCCTCTTCTTTGTCGAGGGCGGTCTGACTCCAGGATCGGGCCTTTTCCATCTCTCTAGCCACTTCATCTATCTCTTTTTCTAGCCCCTCCTCTTTTTTAGACAACTCTTTTTCCTTCTCTTCGATAACCCCCTCCCTTTCATCCAAATCTCTTTCTTTCCTTTTCAGTTCATCTTTTTTTATCACTAAGTCCGAGTGCTCCTTTTCTAGTTTCTCTTCCCTGCCCTCGACATCTTCCATCTTTCTTCCAATTTTAGTCCACATCTCGGATAGTTCGTCCCTTTCACTTTCAACTTTTTCTAACTCTTCCTCCACCATTTCTTCTCTTTCAGAGATTTTAGCTTCTTTTTCCTGCAGATCTTTCACTTTTTCTCTGAGCTCTTCTTTCTCTTTTTCTAGTTCTTTTTCCTTATTAGATAACTCATCTCTCCAATCCTCTAATTCCTCTTGGAGTAAGTCTAGTCCATTCTCCCTTTCTTTTACTTCCCTTTCTCTTTCACCTAGCTCCTCTTTTAATTCGTCCAAAGTATTCTCTTTTTTAGATACGCGCCCCTCTCTCTGCGATAGGTCTTTCTCAAGATCACTCAACTTTTCTTCTTTTTCAGCTAGTAGTTCTTTCTTCTCTTCCAGAGACGACCTTTCTTTTCTTAGCTCCTCTTCCTTGATCTCCACTTTGTCTTCGAATTCACTCCTCTCACCCTCCAACTCTTTCTGCTTCTCATCGAGAGTGTCATCAAATTTATTCAGTTCCTCACGTAATTGGAGCAGTCCTTCTTTTTCTTCTTCCAGTTCATCTCTTTCTGCTTCTATCTCGCTCTCTTTCTGGTCCAATTCATCTTCTTTTTCGTTGAGTGTCTTTTCTCTTTCATCGATCTTTTCTTCTCTATCCTCTAACTCTTTTTCCTGCTGTTCCACCTTTGAAGTTCGCTCATCTAGTTCATCCTCTATAGTATCTAGATTTTCTTCTTTACCTTCAAGTTCTTTCTGAAGCTCATCCAATTTTTTCTCTCTCTCTTCCACTTCTGCTTCCCATTCGATCAGGTGATTCTCTTTTTTACCTAGTTCTTCTTTTCTTTCCTGTAGGGTGTCTTCCAGTTCGTCCTGCTCTACTTCTCTCTCATTTATCGCTTCTTCTCTAGTGTCCAATCCACCCTCCTTTTCCTTTAAGTCCTCCTCCCATCCTTGAAGCTCGGATTCTTTTGTATCCAAATCTTCCTCTTTTGATTTTAGATTATCTTCCCATCCTTGAAGCTCGGCTTCGAAATTTTGCAGTTCCTCTTCCTTTTCTTCTAAATCCTTCTCTTTGGTTCTTATGTTTTCTTCCCGGTCTACGAGCTCTTTTTGCACCTCATCCAGATCGTCTTCTAAACTCTCCAACCGTTCCTCTCTATCTTCCAGTTCATTTTCCAATTTTTTTAATTCCTTCTCTTTCTGGTCCAACTCATCATCTTTTTCTTCTAACCTCGTTCTTTCCTCAGATACATCTTCCTCCCTTGCCTCTATCTCCTCTTCCCAATCGATCAATTCTTCTTCCCTTTGTTCAAGACTTGCTTCAGTATCAGTTACTTCTTGACGCCTCTTTTCTAGATCTCCCTCTAACCTATCTAACTCATCTTCTTTTTCCTCTAAATTTTCTTCTCTTGATTCTAGCTCTTCTTCTTTACTAGCGAGGGAATCCTTTAATTCTTCTATCTCTTCTTCCCTCTGTTCCACCTTCGACAATCTTTCATCGATCTTGTTTTCCCTTTCTTCTAATTCTTTTGATTTATCTTCTAGTTCATTTTCTTTTTCGGATAATCTATCTTCCTTTGCTTCTAGATCCTCTTCCTTCTCTTCGATCTTCACTTCTTTATCTTCAAGGGTTTTTTCGAGATTAGTTAGTTCTGTTTTTTTCTCATCCAATGTTTCTTCTTTATCCTCTAGTTCCCCGTGCCACTCTTCCAGTTTTGTATCTTTGTCCTCCAATTCTGCCAACTTTTCTTCTGCTTCATCTATCTTTTCTTCTTTCTCTTCGATACCCTGTTCCCTATCATCCAGGAGAGAACTCCGTTCCACCAGTTCATTATCCTTCTGCTTCAGTTCTTCCTCTTTTTCATCTAATTCTTCTTCCCTCTCCTCTATTTCATTTATTCTCTCACTATAATCCTGTATTTTTTCTTCCAGCTGTTCTTCCTCATCTCTTTTCTCTTCCAAAGAAGCCTCCAGCGATTCCAATTCCTCTTTTTTCTCTTCAAGGAGTTCTTTTTTGAGTTCTTCCCTCAAATCTTTTTCTTTCTTCTCAAGCTCCTTTTTCCGTTCCTCCAGTTTTTCTTCCTGTTCTTCCAATTTATTCTTGGATCTCTGTAGAGCACCTTTCTTACCGTCGATACTTTTCTTGAGTTTTTTGAGTTCTTCCTCTCTCTCGTTCAATTCGCTGATCCTTTCATCTATATCTTGTTCTTTATCCTCTAACCCTTGTTCTTTATCCTCTAACCCTTGTTCTTTCTGTTGTAACCTTTTTTCTTTTTCATTTAAATCTTTTTCTTTCCCATCTAGTTCTTCCTTTCGCTCTTCGAATTTTTTCTCTTCCTCTTCTAATATCTTCCTTTTTTCTTCTAATTCCTTTTTTAGTTCCTCTATCTCCCCTTTATCCTCTTCCAATCTCTCCTTTTCTTTTTCCAATTCTTTCATCCTTTTATCGAGCTTCTCTGATTTCTCCTCCAATTCCTCTTTTGAGGTCGTGAGTTCTTCTTTTCCCTTCTCTAACTCCTCGATATCCTCTTCAAGTGTTTCTCTCTTTTGTATAAGCTCTTCAACATCTTCTTTCACCGTCTCTAATTCTTCTTCACTTTCTATAAGTTCATCTTTTCTATTTTCCAGTTCTTCGATCTCCCCTTCTAATCTTTCTTTAGATTCTTCGACTTCCTCCTTACTCTCCGAAAGTTCATCTTTTGTACCTTGTAGCTCATCGATCTCCTCTTCAAGACTCTCCTTTTTCTGCTGAATCTCATCGTACTCTTCTGCCAACTCTTCAAATTCTTCTCTTTTGGATTTTAGTTCTTCATATCTCGATTCAAGCTTTTGGATATTCTCTTCAAGTTCCTGCTTTCTTTCAACAGATTCTTTGATCCGTTCCTTAACATTTTCGAATTCCTTTTTCTTCTCTTCAAGTCCTTCCTTTTCATCTTCTAATCCACTTACAATATCCTCGAGTTCGGATCTGCGTTCCTCCAGTTCTTTTATATCTTTCTCCAGATCTTCAACTCTTTCTTCCTCCTTTTCTAGTTCTTCAGAGGTTTTTTCCTCTTCTTCTAGTGCCTTCTTCGCCTTTTCTCTGAGTCCCATGTCTATTACTCCTTATACATCGAAAGCATCCAATACCTTCTCATAAAGTTCAAAATGCTTGGATTTTGCAAATTCATGGATACGTTCATCTGGTAAATTACCTAGTAGATCATCTAGTACGGATAATATGGTCTCCACCTCTTCTTGTTTAACATCCATCTCGAGGGTTTTTTCTCTCATCTTTTCTTTTTCTTTACGAACTTCATCCAACTCTTCTTTGAGGTCCTTGATCTTTTTTTTCCAGAGTTCTTCTTTCTCCTTAAGTTTCTTTTTTACTACCGGTATCGAGTCTTCGCTGATATCTATCGTTTCCTCTTCATCATCCCACATATCTTTCAGATCGAACAGTTCTTTCTGGATCTTCTTTTGTTCCTCTAACCATTCTTCTTTGGTAACCTTTCCCTCTTCTGGCATATCCTCCTCGATCTTTTCAAGAGTCTCCTCGCTTTCTTTGTATTGGCCTACCTCAGCTTCTAACTCCTTTTCCTTCTTCCTCAGGTTTTCCTCCCAAACGCTGAGTTTCATCTCTCTCTCTTTTAGTTTTTCTTCTTTTTCCTCCAGTTTGTTTTTCTTATCTTCGATGTTTTCCCTTTCCTTATCCTTCTTTTTTACAACCTTTTTAAATTCTCTGATACGGTCTTTAAGCTCTTCCTGTTTTTCCTCGAGTTCTATTCTTTGGTTTTCCAATAATCTTTCCACGGCTCTATCCATCTCTTCGATGTTGGATATTATCTTATGGAATCTTGATTTTCTGCTCTCCAATGATTTTAGTTTCTCTTGAAGTCTTTCTTTTTCCTTGCCCT
This sequence comes from Candidatus Saliniplasma sp., assembly GCA_046497075.1. Classification (GTDB taxonomy): domain Archaea; phylum Thermoplasmatota; class Thermoplasmata; order Halarchaeoplasmatales; family Halarchaeoplasmataceae; genus Saliniplasma. The sequence continues at coordinate 25,160 of JAWOGF010000050.1, read as the reverse complement.
CAGCTTCATCGAGTTCCTCGCGTACTTTTACCATTTCAGATTTTATGTCGTTGAGATTTTCTTCCGTGGAATTTACCACTTTCTCGAAGGGTTCGACCATATAGTCATAAGATATTTCCACTTCGACCTCATCTTTTTCTTTCTTATCTTTACTTTCTTTACTTTCTTTACTATCTTTACTATCTTTACTTTCTTTACTTTCTTTACTTTCTTTACTACCTCCCTCCCCGCCAGCAACCTTTTTAAAAACTTCTACTGCTTTGCGTTTTTCCTCGATCTTCTTTTCTAATTCTCCCTCCGTCTCGTCTCCCCATCCTAGAAGTTTAGAAAGGAATTCGTCGTCTTGGTCTGCTTCAGATGGTGTTTTAGATAGGTCTATACCGCAATTTGGACATGATCCATCCAAACTTTCAACAGGGTTTCCACAGGCGGGACATACTTTTCCCTCTACGATCTCTTCTTCTAGTTCCTCTCCACAACTCGGACAAGTATCGTCCCCTTTTTTCACGGCGGTACCGCAGTATGAACAAAATATAGTACCGCTCTCGCTTTTTACCTTCTTTGCCATAAACAAGCCTTCCGAAATTAATTTTTATCTATAAACATTTTCGGTCTTTATTGGAATATATTCTATTTTTAGTAAATACATGAATTCTCAGGTTCTTTCACATAACACATTTTCACAGTAAAATAGGGCTATGATAGTGTGGGGGTGTGATATCTCTTTTTTTCTTAACATCTCATATACTTTTTTGATCGGAATTAATTCAACTTCGATATCCTCCCCGATATCCCTATTCACCGATGCCCCCTCTTCTGCTTCCCCTAGGAAAAGGTGAGCTGTTTGAGTGTTCAGGCTAGCTATTGGGTGATATTCTATGATTTTCTCAGCATCCTTCAAAACGTATCCAGTTTCCTCTTTTAGTTCCCGTCTAGCAGTATCGATAGGTTTTTCACCCTCATCTATGAGTCCCGCAGGTAGTTCCAATACCATCTCATCGATTGGGTAACGATAGTTCTTGATCATAACCAGTTTATCATCTATGACGGGGATGACACCAGCAAAATCTGGCATATCCAATATAGTGTATGTTTTTTCAACGTCGTTCTTTAGTACCACGTCATCTTCTCTGAGTGTAAACAACGTAGAGGTTGCTACCACCCTGCTATCTTTACATTTCCACCTAGACATGATTGGTGATAACAGAGCGAAATAATATTATTTATCCCCAAAAAAGAGTATTTACCAGGGAGATGACTCCGACGATGATGAATAACAGCGAGGCCGCCAGTTCGATCTTTTCTTTTTCTACAATCTCGGTCAATTTTGAACCGAAGGCAACACCGATACCGATAACTAGACCGAGACCTGCTAGGGCTCCGAGAAGTACAACGATGGGAGCTTCATACTGTGCGGTGAGCGCTATGACAACCAGTTGAGTTTTATCCCCGAATTCAGCCACCAGTGCTAGAAAAAAAGAAGTAGTGAATATCTTTTTACTGCTGAAATCTTCTTCATCTTCGGTTTCTTCCTGGTAGAGCGAGTACACTCCAAAAAAGATGAAGATGAGTGATGCAAGAACTTTCACATAATATGGGGGAATAAAGCTGTATAAAACGGTACCTACAACTACCCCTACTACGGTTATCAGACCCATACCTAAAAATATACCCCAAAATACAGGTTTTACATGGTATTTTGAAGCGAGAGATATGGTCATCAACTGGGTTTTATCTCCGATTTCAGCCAAGGCCACTATCCCAAAAGTAAATAGAAGTAGTATGATCCAGTTCATCAATGAAACAACTGATGTAGTCTTATAAAATTTTATCGAGGGACGGCCCATCTCATGCCAGTTTTATACCTGCATAATAAAATACGGCTAATGTTATAATCCCTCTGATAGCTCCCCCCACTATATTCACTAAGATGAAAGGCCTCATATCCATACCTTCCCCTTTCTTCTCTGGATTGAGTAGTGAAAAGAGGTAAAGACTGATAGAATCTATCATGAGGGGTGTACTCAAGATTATAAGAAGACCGTAATAGCCCCATTTTTTGACGAACCACTCAGAATATTCCACTATCTTATTGATGAACGAATTGCTGGTAGATATCTTCTTCATCTTTTTTCTAGCCTTAGTACCGATCTCGAAAACGAAGAAAGAGCCTACTCCTTTACCAACAGCAAGTATGCTTATCAAAAGGATGGGGTTTATATAGGGATTGAAAAGACCTATTTCCACTGGTATAGGAAGTACAACTGCAGCTAGAACGACGTACACGAAGAATATGATAGAATAAGTGAGGGGGTCACTTCCAGCGTTCAACAATATTCCTATAAGGTCCATCTTGCACCCTTAAAGATATAACTGATTAAAGGATTTTCTGATGAAACCTGGGTTATCTTTATATTACCCTCAACTATGTTTTATGCGGTGTCACAATTGAAGGTCCTGCTCGTCATAGCCCACCCTGCACACGTGCATTTCTTCAAAAACTTAATCTGGGAAATGGAAGAGGAGGGGCACGAGTTTAATCTGATGGTCAAAGAAAGGGAAAATACTACTGCATTGATGGACCTGTTAGGTTTTGAATACGAGACATTCGGTAAGACTTATAAAAGCAGATTGGGTAAAGGTATAGGGGTCGTGCATAATGATCTCTCTTTGGTAAGTAAAGCTCGAAAGTTCGAACCGGATATAACGGCTTCTATAGGCGGATTATACTCGGTTCATGCCGGATCTATGTTGGGTTCAACCACAATAGATTTCATGGATACTGAAATAGCTACATTCACCAATCTACTGACATTCCCATGTGCAGATGTGATAGCAACACCAGACTGCTACCGGAGTCAGGTACCGAAGGGTAAACATCTCAAATACAGAGGTTATCACGAACTCGCATATCTACATCCTAATAGATTCGAACCTGAAAAATGGGTGGTTCATAAACTCGGTTTGGTCCCTAGAAACTACACGATCGTGAGGTTCTCTTCTTTCGATGCGAGACACCAGGCAGATGAGGGAGTACTCACTAGGAGAGATAAGATAGACCTAGTAAGACTGTTGAGTGATTATGGTCAAGTGGTGGTAGATTCCGAGGGCCCCTTACCTCAACCGATAAGAAGTTACAGCATGGATATCCCCGAGCACAGATTTCACGATATATTGGCGTATTCAAGGATGTACATCGGTGAGGGTGCTACTACAGCTTCGGAAGCCGGTGTGCTGGGTGTACCGTGGATATACCTTTCTAACAAAACTAGAGGTTATCTCGAGGATCAAGAAGTGCACTATGAATTAGGTGCACAGATAAATACGATCCATGACGCATTTTTCACCCTTCGCTCGATACTTGAAGAGGAAGTTGAAGTTGATTTCAATGCCGCACGTAAAAGACTTCTAAGAGATAAGATCGATGTTACCAGATGGATGAAAAGACTTTTTGAACACTTCGGTAAATAAGCTGCCTATAGAAAGAACTTTTATAAATCCTAACTATTACAAATATGTGATCCAGTGACCGACCCTATCAAGGTATTAAAGAACGCCGGATGGCTGACTTCTGCACAGATGATCGCCCGTATCCTCAGTGCTGTTTTTGTCATATTGCTGGCCAATCATCTACTGCCCTCCTCATTTGGAGTATACAACGCCGTGATAGCCTTTTCTTATCTATTCACCGTGGTCGTTGATTGGGGTTTAGATGAGATGACCATCAGGGAGGTGTCTAGACAGCCGGATAAAGGGTCCGGATATCTGAGTGACATTCTGTTCTTGAGGATATTTTTAGGTTTGCTGACCATACTCTTTATTTCAGTGGTTTATCATTTTGTCTTACTAAGACTAGAGATCGATATCCCTTACGCTATCCTGATGGTAGCTATAGCCATGCTGATATTCGAGAAATTATCGAATACCTTCTCAGCTCAGTTTCAAGCCCGGGAACGAATGGAACTCCAGGCCTATGCGACTTTGATATGGAAGATGTTGTATCTTTTACTCGGCATCTCTGCCATCTTCTTAGGTTATGATCTTTTCAAAATACTTCTCTTCCTGCTGATATCTTACATGATCCATCTGTTCGTTTCAGCTTGGATATATGAATCTAAGTTACCTGATTCAAAGATAACTAACCCTTCATTAAAGCGGTGGGTCCCACTTTTAAAAAAATCTTCTCCATTTACACTTTTCATCACAGTGAGTGTCATATATGGGCAGGTCATCATCGTTTTACTTTCGTTTTTAAGTGATAGCTTTACTACAGGTGTTTATAGTGCCAGTTGGAAGGTGATCATCTTTTTAGGGGTGGTCCCCTATTCCTTCGGAAGGGCGGTATATCCAGTATTCTCCAGATTGTACACATCTAGGAAAGATACAATCGAGCATGCTTATCTAGAAACACTCAGATTTTTATTGATCTTATCTCTCCCACTAACGTTAGGGCTTTACGTCATCGCTGAAGATGCCTTAGAATTGGTTTACGCTATAGAGTATCAACAGACGATACAGGTCTTCAGAACCATAGTCTGGATGCTGCCCTTCCTGTTCATGAATGGTAGTTTGAAGATGGTACTCTGGTCCAGTGATAGAACGTTCGACTCTTCAAAAAATTTGTTAGGCGCCTCGACAGTACTGGTCTTGTGCGGCGTCCTACTGATACCTCCATACGGTGCTGAAGGTGCGGCGGTAGCTATCGTTTTGGCGGAGATAACACACTTTTTACTCAATTATCATATAGTCAGTACCCATCTATCTCCGGCACCTATCTCCTACGTATGGAAGCCATACCTGTCGAGTTTGCTGATGGGAGGCCTGCTTTACTTACCTATCCTACTGAACTTGCAGTTCTCTGTGCTCTGGCTCCTTCCTCTGGGTATAGTGTTATACTTCGTGTTCCTTTACGCCATAGGAGGTATCGGTGAGAAGGATATCCGATTGGTGAAAGAGTTCGTAAAAGGTTAGAGATCTTTAGTGATAGTGGTAATCCACATTCCATATCACTTTCTCGTCAGCGCTGTTGAATATCCAATATCCCTTACCCGGGTCTAAAGAGCAGTTCGTAAGATCATATTTATATTCAATATTGTATTCCCTAGAGCCATTTAAGACTGCGACTTTTGTAACCTCAGTAGGTAATGATTCTTGAGCCTCTTTCGTTCCCTCAGATGGATACCCAACCATATTCCAACCGGGGTGAAGCTCGATATAGGTACTATATGGACGTACGCCTTGGATGGTCAATTCATCGTCGTCTAACATGCGTATCCATATGCCTTGTCTGTGATCCCAACTCCCCCAATCGTTAAAGTGTTCATCTCTATCTGGTATGTGACTTTTCCAGGTTTTCACCTCTGCATCATACCATATCACTTTATCATAACTTCCCTCTATCCCATGATCTGGGTGATCCAATATATCCTCTAAGTCAACTAAGTCCGGGACCAGCTTCGTTGAAAGGAAGTTCCATCCATCGCTTTCATTTTCGTATTTTAGATTTAAGCTAAAGTAGTCTTTTCTACTCTCGTAGTACTTATCCCAAAGTATGGTTCGGAGAGGATTATAGTGCACGTATAAAAATCCATAATCGTGGGGATCGATCGGGGCTCTATCGCTTGAAAGCGTATAACTGTTGGTGGTCCCATCATCATTGAAATAAATATTAGAGAACATGAAATCCTCGATCTTAGAAAGTTTGCGACCGGTGGTATTATACAGAGAACGCCAGTGGTTTAGAACCATTATATTAGAGTTCCCTCCGTTATGGGTATCTATAGCGGATCGAAGGTCCAATCTTCCTTCTACGTATTCCGTATAGTTGTTTATCGCCCTAGATATGTTCTGCCAGTGTAGATATGTGTTGGTTCTGGCCAATTCTTTTGCTGTCAAAGCGGCGTATATCATCGATCTCCGTCTCCATGGATCCGGTTCATCATAATAACTGAAATAAGCCCAGGTCCCGGTTGAATCTCCAGAATCTATCTGATCGTTGATCAAGTACTCCATGCAAGTGTTGATGTGTGTGAGGAGACTGTCATTCTGGTAGAAACTGCTGTTGATATTTTCATCGTGGTAAGCTTGAGTCAACAATCTTCCAAGTTGGATGTAACCGTTTACGAATAAAAATGTAAAATTCTTACTCGTACCCTTGATACCTCCATTCCCCTCATTCGGTTCCGTGGATTCCCAAAATACACTGTAATCTGTCCCGTCGTGGTATGTGACATTCACTCGTGCAGCCTTTTCTAAAATGAAATCGATCATATGGTCCGCTGCGTTTTTGTATGTTTCGTTACCTGTGTAAAGATAGGCCTGCTGTAATGCCAGAGCTGCTCTTACGTTCCTATGGGTACTCCATTCGTGATAGGTATCTTCGAATCTTCCTCGGACTTCATAAAATGTGCTTCGGTTGTATAGCCCCCATTGGTCTCTAAAGCCTAGTGCATAATCGAACTGCTTTTCCCCGCGTTCATAATAACTGAGGTTACCCGTGACTTCGTAAGCTCCAAAGTAACTGAGGCCGCATTCCATCAGTACGTCAGGGAGCCAGTTCTCGTAGATGGTATAGTGTCCTTCACCGTCTTCATTCCTAACTCCGTGTTCCAGCATCTCGAGTGATTTCTCCGTAAAATTCTCGTAAGTGATGATACTCTCGTTGTAGTATCCTGCGAAAAAAGTTTCAGACCAACTAACGAGATTATCCTCACTCATACTATCCTTTGTATCTAAAACTGCTCGGACCTTTCCGTATCCCTCTATATCAGGGGTCCAATCGAAGCTGAAGTTAAATTTCTCTCCCTCTAGCACATCTAGTTCGGATCTATCTATATACGTATCCCCCCAATAGAACGAAATATTTCCATGGTAGTCAGAAATGAGATCATTTTTACCTTCTACACTGACAGTGATGTTCTGAGGGACTAGGGAGTTATTTACAGGGATATATGAATCAGGGTCTACGGACACATCCGTTAGATACAAACGAGCTTCCTCAGAAAAATCGATACTTACTCGGTTGTAATTGGAGGGTGAGAAATACGTTTGGTTACCATCGTATCTAATACCATAAGTTTTCTTGAAGATATCCGTTTCATTTACTCCTCTCCAGAGTAATGTTACGTCTTTTATCTTTCCATCAGGATCGGTGGTATAGTTTTTACTCCATGCATTGTTCTTATGGAATATCTCTACTTCCCGGTTCGAGATCGATCCGTGTTCATCACTCAATACGAAGTCCTGGGTGTGGTATATGTCGAGGTAACCCTCACCAGAGACCTCATGATCCTCAAAAGAGGAGTTGACCAATATTAGATCGCCTTCTCCATCTTTCTGGATGTCAACACCCCCACTATTTTTCAGGTCAGAATCAATTATTTTCACGGTACTCGTTCCTGTAATGACGACACTTTTCATATCCATGTCTGTGATAGTCAAGTTTTCGATAGTGTCTTCTAAAACGGACCCACAATCCTGCAAAACTAAACCATTTCTACCATTTTTTAAGGTCGAATTCGTAAGATCAAATCCGGTTCCATATATCTCTACGCCCCTTTTCCCCTCTTCATCGTCCCAACCGATGTTTTTCAACGTACTATTTTTTACATTTAACGTTCCTTCATCGATCTTCTCGATCGAGTATCTATTCTCCTCCTCCCACCATCTTTTTTCCTCTTCGACACTTTTCAACAATGAATGGAACATATTGAGGCCCCCTGTAGAGTTGATCCGTATGGTTTTTTTGTCATCCATGATCAAACTTTCATATTCCACATCCAACCACCCTTCAACGGTAACATTTGCATAGCAGTAAGCGGATGAATTCGTTTCGTCGTAATAAAATACACTTTGATCATCTACTTCGGATCCGATCGATTTTAAAGTGTTGTTTCCCCCTTTTACGTAGATAGTATCTTCTGGATCGGAATATATCGTTGGATCGCGTGTTCCTTCTTTATCGAACTCTAGCGAACTTATATTTAGACCGGTTGCAAGTAAAAGAAGAACCATCACGAATGAGAGGATCTTACTCGACGATATCTTCGACAAGTTTATCATTCAAACATACTTTTTAAAGTATTAAGCAATTATCCAAAAAAATCTATATGTCTAGTTTCTATTTAAAGCATATCTGATGGAAAAAAGAAACATACTTCTGATCACAGTAGATTCCCTACGTAGGGATTCGATAAGGAACATGCCGACTTTGAACTCTTTTGCCAAGGACCACAGCCACTTCACCCGAGCGTATACCAACGGTCCTTCGACCCCTTTCTCCTTCCCAAGCCTTTTCAACAGAAATTATGACCCTATCGAAGATCCGATAAAGATAAGAGAACCGACCTTGACCGAAGACCTAAATAACCACGGTTACGAAACATTGGGTCTGGTAGCAAGCAATCCATACATATCAGCACTCTCTGGTTATCAAAGGGGATTCGAGACCTTCGAGGATTTTATCACGTCTGAGGGAAGGGAAGTGCGCAGGGAGATGTGGAATGTTTTTCAAAGATTTCCAAACGTATTTCAGAATCTTAGGGATGTATACAGATGGTATTTTAAGGAGGATATCACCTCGTCTTTGAGCGGCAAGGTGATCTCTCAGAAGAGCAAAGAATGGTTATCTGAGTTCAAAAGCAAAAAAAGACCTTTTTTCTTCTGGATCCACTTCATGGATACCCATTATCCATATACACCCCCGTTAGAACAGACAGACTTCTCTATATCCCGGATCACATCTCTAAATAACTTCAGGAAGAAACGGAACATTGAAGATACTGAAGATTCTAAGAAGAGGATAGAAGAATTAAAAGAACTCTACGCGGACGCATCTAGATGGTTAGATGAGCAGATGTTGATCCTTTTTAATTTTTTAAAGGCTATAGATTTATGGGGCCGAACCGACATCGTGGTCACTTCAGATCACGGCGAGGGGTTCGGTGAGCACGGTTTCTTAGGTCATCCGTCGCAGCTTTACGAAGAGGTCGTCAATATACCCCTGATAGCTAAGATCAAAGAAGTATCGGGTGGACAGGAAAGGATAGTAGAGATGAGGGATATACCTGCTACATTCTCTTTGACTCCCACTAGGTTTGGAAGGAGTTTGAAGGAACGTAAAGATGAGGATAGGACCGTTCCATTACGAGCTAGACACGCTGGCGGGAGAAGTTGTATGAAAAAAGGGATGAACCTTATAAGCAGACCAGAGAGTTTGAAGTACGGTATATACGGGTTCGTAACAGAACAGTATAAATTCATATATGACGAGGAGGGACAAAAGATAGAATTGTACGATATAACCGAAGATCCCGATGAAACTAGTGATATATCTTCGGAGAAAGAAGATCTAGTTGAATATTTCAAGTTTAAACTTTCTAGGGATTAGTTCGTAGTTTCATACCTCGTACCCGTATTCCTGCAATGTATCTTTCAATGAATCTTGGAGGACTTTTTTTTCTTTTGAGGATATGTTTTTCTTCCACTTGAAGTTCATATTTATAGTTCGATATGAATCAATTATCTTTCCCATCCTAGTGTACCCTCTCAAGGATTTGTGGTATGCCATCATCCGATAGAAAATCTGAGAGCCACATCTTCCAGTTCCAGTTATGAATACTGGTTTGATATCTCTCATTCATTTACGAAAATAAGTTCATCTATTATAATAATTGTTCTACCAAAAGAATAATTTAATCTCAAACTATATCTAACTGATGATGAAGATCCTTCATGTCTGTTCCGAAGATGCGACTCCGATGCAGAATATCATCAGGCTCTATAAAAAGAAGTTGAGCGAAAAGAACATCCAGGTAGATATGAGCTTCGGTGATAAGAGAGTTAAAGGCTACGACATCGTTCACGGCCACTATGCCCTAACTAAACCGGTCATACAGGCCAACAGAAAAGCTAGAAGAGCATCTATACCGTTCATACTGCATTCGCACGGTAGCGATGTTAGAAGGATTTCAGGTAGGGGTGCGGAGAAGCTCCCCTTCCATCACCGCTGGATTTCCAAGCACATAAGAAAAAAATCGGATATGGTTTTATTGAGTACTCCGGACCTAGAAGAGTGGGCTAACGGCATATACGTTCCGAATCCAGTCGACCTAGAGATGTTCAAACCGTTAGATGTGGAGAAAACCGATAGGATTCTCCTTTTAGGGAGGTTCACCGAGGGCGGTGGGATAAGAAAGGTTTTAGATCCTGAGAAAAAGTACGACTGTATAAACTGGGGAGACAAGATCAAGTTTCCAGATAATGTTGAAACTTTACCCTTTTTAGAACATGATGAACTCCCGGAACTGCTGAACCGATACGAGATGATGATAGGTCCGTTGGTAGATCCGGTTTCCCTAGCTAGATTAGAGGCCATGGCCTGCGGGTTGAAAACTTATACCGACTTCCCGAAGAAATATACCAGTTACTACGGTTTCGAAAACCCGGATGAAGTCAAATATCCGAGAAAATTCGTCGAAAAATACCACGACCCGGATAAGATCACTGATTACTTACTCCATATCTACGAAAGTTTGGTTTAAGGTCTACTGTTCGCAGATTATATCCACTATCTTTTTACCAGCATCCCCTTCTCCATAAGGACCTTCTTTCGGATCCCAGTTCTCTTTTTCGAAATCCTTGATCTGGTTTAATATCTTTTCATCATCGGTTCCGACGATCTCTGCGAAGTCCGCTTCAACGGCTTCCGGTCTCTCCGTAGATTCTCGGAGTACGAAAACCTTCTTCTTGATATTCGGAGCGGTAGCTTCTTCCTGGATACCGCCGGAATCCGTCAAGATATATTCACAATCTCTCATGAGAACTAAAAATTCAAGGTAACCCTGGGGTTTTACCAACTTCATACCTTCGATGTTTTTCAAGCGGTCGTAGAGATCAAATTCCTTGAACATCTTCTCTGCCCGGGGATGTATCGGGTAGATCTGTGGCGTATCTAGGTTTTCGAACAAGTTCAATAGATTCTTTAAAACATCTTTATCATCTACATTCTCCGCCCTGTGAGCCGTGACTAATACGTATTCATCCGGAAGCTCGAAATCGAAGTCCGCTTTCCTTTCAGCGATCTTCATATTCTGTAAACAGGCGTCGATGACGGTGTTACCCGTTACGTATATGTCACCCCATACACCCTCATCTCTAAGTATCTCTGCACTGTTTTCAGTGGGAGCGAAAAGTAGATTGGAGGCGTGGTCGGTCAACCTACGGTTGTACTCTTCGGGCATACGGTAATCATAACTTCTCAACCCTGCTTCAACGTGCCCTACGTTAAGACCCATCTTGATACCAGCTAGTGCCCCTGCTAGTACGGTATTTGTATCTCCCTGAACAAGCACGGTCCGAGTACCGAGTTCTTCGAAGGCCTTTTCCAAACCTATCAGGGCATTACCGGTCTGCTCCCCCTGACTACCTGAACCCACACCCAAGTATCGATCTGGTTCCGGCAGTTCCAGTTCTTCAAAGAATATCTCGGAGACCTCATGGTCGTAATGCTGGCCAGTATGTATGATATCGTAATCTTCACCTCGTTCCTCCAGTTCTCTGATTATCGGACTCATCTTGATTATCTCGGGTCTTGTACCGACCACTACTGCAACGTTCATGATAGATACGATTGTTTACTGATAAAAAAGATTATTGATTTACGTCGGGGGCACACAATTATTAAGTAATATATCTCATTAATCCACCTGACCTTAGATGTAGATAGGGCGTGTATATTATGAAAGAAGCCGTAATAGTCGATGGCGTGAGAACGCCACAGGGAAAATTTGGAGGTTCATTGAAACACAAAACCCCATCAGAGTTAGGGCGTGTAGTCATAAAGGGGTTGTTTGGTAGATTAGGAGCTAAACCCGCACTCTCTAAAGCTCAAAAAGCTTACTCACCGAAGAAATTCAAAGATAAGGGTCTTTCGGAAGTGGAAAGTGAGTACGCAGATTGGGACGATGGTTTATTGGATCTAGACATAGACGAGGTAATAATGGGAAATGTTTTGCAGGGAGGTCAGGGGCAGAACCCCGCAAGACAATCTGCCGTGATCTCGGGTATACCTACGGAGGTCCCCGCATTCACCGTCAATAAAGTTTGTGCTTCTGGATTAAAATCCGTAGAACTCGCTGCTAGAAAGATTATGGCAGGTGAAGCCGATTCTATAATCGCTGGTGGTATGGAAAACATGAGCAGTGCCCCTTATCTTCTTCCAAAAGCTAGATGGGGCTATCGTATGAATGTGGACGGAAAGGGTGAAGTCACAGATATGATGGTCAAAGACGGTCTCTATGAAATTTTCTACGACTGTCATATGGGCGTCACCGCTGAAAATCTAGCGGAAGCTTACAGTATATCAAGAGAAGAACAGGACCGGTTGAGTGTGGAGAGTCAGAACAGGGCTCAGAAAGCTCTTAAAAATGGTGTATTCCAGAACGAGATAGTTCCAGTCCCGTTAAGAGACGGGATGTTTGATAAAGATGAAACCCCCCGTGAAACAAGTTTAGAAGCCTTAGAAAAACTTCCACCGGTCTTCAAAAAAGACGGTACCGTAACCGCTGGAAATGCATCGTCTATCTCAGACGGTGCAGCTGCGCTCATGATCACTTCTAGAGAATATGCTGAGGAGAACGGATTGAATATCATGGCATCGATCTTAAAATCCACATCCGGTGGTTTGGATCCTAAGTACATGGGATTGGGCCCGGTTGTATCTACGAACAAGCTTTTCGATGAAGTCGAGTACAGTGAGGACGACGTTGACATTATCGAAGAGAACGAGGCATTCGCTGCCCAGATATTAGCTGTCATGGAGGAGATGGACTCGCCAAAATACGGTATCGGTATGAGCGAACCGGGTAGTGAACGTATCAACCCATACGGTTCTGGGATATCGTTAGGCCATCCTATAGGTTGTACCGGTGCTCGGATAGTTGTCACCCTCGTTCATGAGATGGTTAGGAGTAAAGAACACCTAGGGTTGGCGAGTTTGTGCATAGGCGGAGGCATGGGGATGTCCATGCTCATAGAAAGAGAATAAGTGTTGAAAACCTTAATGATAAATAGTTGAAGTGGATAAATAGCACGGAGTGATTAAATATGGAGATCGAAAAAGTTGGAGTTTTAGGCGCTGGGACCATGGGTCAGGGTATCGGTCAGGTGTTAGCTCAGAACGATTATCACGTGATCATCAGGGATATCGAAAAGGAATTGTTAGAAGACGGTATTACTTCGATAGAACGCTCGTTAAATAGAGCTGTAAAAAAAGAGAAGATCACAGAAGATGAGATGGATAAAACTCTAAGCGGGATAGAGACGACCGTTGATATAGACGGTTTGAGTGGATGTGACTTAGTTATCGAAGCCATAATCGAAGATGCAGATATAAAAAAAGAAGTGTTCCATGAACTTGATGAGATATGTCCTAAAGATACTATATTCGCTTCGAATACTTCAACAATCCCGATAACAGATATGGCCTCTTCTACGGATAGGCCGCAGAAATTCATAGGTATGCATTTCTTCAATCCAGTTCCTTTGATGAGACTTGTCGAAGTGATCAGAGGTCTGAAAACCGATGATGAGACCACTGAAACTATAATCTCGCTGGCTGAAGATATAGGTAAGGCACCGGTAGAAGTACAGGATTCTCCTGGATTCGTCGCAAATCGTTTATTGATCCCGATGATAAATGAAGCCATTTTTACACTTCATGAGGGTACAGCTTCTAAAGAGGACATAGATAAGGTTATGAAACTTGGGGCAAATCATCCTATGGGCCCGCTTCAACTAGCGGACATGATCGGGTTAGATACTGTTCTACATATCATGGAGGTTTTATACGAGGATTTCGCTGACCCCAAATACAGACCGTGTCCACTCCTTAAAAAGATGGTAAGGGCCGGTAATTTTGGTAGAAAAACCGGTAAGGGATTTTACGATTATGAATAGAGGGCTGATATCATATGATAGAATTTGAATTGGTAAAGGAAGAAGATATCGCCATAGTGAAGTTGGATAATCCCCCTATGAACGCTATCTGTTCCGCACTTCTAGATAGCTTAGAAAACACACTCAATTCATTGGAAAATGACGAAGAGATTAGAGCGATGGTGTTGACTGGAGAGGGAAAAGCCTTCGTGGCAGGTGCAGACATATCCGAGATGAAGGATATGAATTCTGAAGAAGCAGCGAAATTTTCTAGGAAAGGTCAAGAACTCTTTCAGAGGATCGAAGATTTCCCGGTACCGGTTATTGCAGCCGTGAACGGTTATGCACTTGGCGGTGGTATGGAGTTGGCTATGGCCTGTGATTTGATAGTAGCATCGGAACGATCGGTATTCGGACAGCCTGAGGTGGGATTAGGAGTCATCCCGGGATTCGGAGGGACCCAAAGATTACCTCACATCGTAGGTAGTAAGAAGGCCAAAGAGATGATATTTACCGGTAAAAAGATCGATGCCGAAGAGGCTGCTAAGATCGGTCTTGCAAATAAAGTAGTCGATCCGGATGACCTCATGGACGAAGTTATAAAGATCGCTGAAAAGATCACTAAAAACGGCCCTCTATCTGTAAGATATGCTAAACGAGCTATCAACGAAGGAAATCGCTGGGATGTGGATGTTGAAAATCCTTTCGAGATAGAAGTAAAAATGTTCAAGAAGTGTTTTGAAACTGAGGATCAGAAAATAGGTATGAAGGCCTTTTTAGATAAAAAAGAACCTGATTTTAAAGGAAAATAGAAAAAGGGTTTTAAGTGGGTTTTTACCAAGGTCTTCTTCTTTTCTTTCTTTTATGTTGGTAGTAGAAGAATGCACCGATCACACCTATAATTAGAAGCACGACAAGGGCCGTGTAAAGAGTATATTCCCCTTCATCCGGGATATAAATACTCTTTTCTAACAACAGGTCCTCTTTGTTGAAATCCTCATCCTGTTCATATCCATAGTCTAACCAGATCTCCATCTTATGTTCACCGGGTTCTAGCCCCTCTTTGGACCAGTTAAATTGAACCCTCTCGCTACCATCCACTTCCAACTTGTCTATCTTTTCGACCTTTTTTAATTCACCACCTATAAAAAGGCCGACCTTAACATCTTCTATCACAGTGTCTGAGGGGTTGGTCACTAACACAGACGTCGTGGTCACTTCGAGTACATCCACTTCAAAGGTTTCAACCTCTCGCCGAGTCTCATCTCCATCAGAACAATACCCTTCGAATTCAATGGTTACCGTCCCCTTTTCCATTGCTGTCATCTCAACTTCAAAGACGTTACTGGTGTTAGATTCCTGTTTTTCTGCTGATACCGTTGCCATCCCATCAATAACCTTAGAATTCAATGTCCAATTCTGAGCTTCTTCTTCTCCAAAGACACCACCTATAGTAGCCTCATAAGTATTAGTTTCATTTACGAGTACCTCCTGATCACCACTTATGTATATGTTTACACCACTACCTGAGAGTTCCTTAGAACGTGAAATTCCTGGAACCATCCCTGAGATAAATATAAGAGATACCATCAGTACTATTACCGAAACGACTCGTATCTTTTTCATCTATATCCACCTTTCCTTTTTCATGATGTATACAGCTATTGACCCGATCAATAGAACGATAGCTGCCCACTGCCATGTTTCAAGTGAGAACTCCTCTTTCTCAAAGGATATATCCTCGCCTTTTAGTTCTAGGTCTTCAGCATCGCTTCTTAGTGTAGGTGATTCCACCTTCAGTGAAGTCGAATCTGAAGTAGAGAGATCGTTCATACTGCGGGTTGAAAGGGATACCTCGATTTCTTTATTTGGGTTGCTTCGAGTTGGTTCAAGAGTGAGGATAATATCACTGTCTTCCCCTTCTCCGATCACGATATTCTCATCGGAGAGAGTTGCGTTCCATCCTTTGTTCATCAGCTCATCCTGATCGAGTACTTCTAGTGTAAATGTATCTTCAGCATTACCCGTATTTCGTATATTCAATGTGTAATTCATGGTTCCTCTTCTAAAAGTCTTCGTTTTGATCTCTGGTACGATATTGACCCCATAAATCCGTTCTATATCAAACGGGATCTCTCGTTCTTCTATCTCTTCAGAATTCTGTGACATAACTTCAAAGCTTATAGGTGGATGAGCAACACTGGCATTATTATCGACATGTACAGTCAGTTCTACAGTTTTAGTACTACCTGCATTGATTTCGAATTCCTGTTGAGAGAATCCTATATCCCATACCGCTTTTTCAGCGGACATCTCGAATACATCTCTTACGTTTCCTGTATTCGTAATATCTACTTCTAAGTTCACAACATCTCCTTGTGAGGCACTTACGGTTGAGATATCACCAATCTCGATCCCGTATTCTTCGACTAATTTCAAATTCAAATCGAGGGTCCTACTCGATTGTATCTCAACGTTTTTAGTATCACTGTATGTGTTATCCCCTATAACCTTTTCAGAGCTTATCTTATAATAATCGTTAGGTATCAAGATCTCATAATATCCCTGGTCATTTGTAGTTATGCTTCTCTCAGATCTATCTTGTGGTCTCTGGAACGTAACTTCACTTTCTAAACCCGTTTCTCTTTTCACTTCTCCTTCGACCACAGAGGCTCTCTGCAGTTCTATGTCAAGGGTTTCATCTTCTTCATCCATAGCGAAAGTTTCAAAGGCTGAATACAGTCTAGAACCCCTGTAAGAAACGTAGATAGTGTACATTCCGTGGAACAACTCAACTTCAAATTCACCGTCAGTTCCGGTAGTAGTGGAGGTCGAGACTGCCTCAGGACTATTGGAGATAAATTCTATCTCTAGATCTTCAACACCTGTACCATCTACTGAAACGATGCCAGATAGTGTAGAGTTATAAAGCTCCCTAGAGAGATGTATAGTATTAGTTAGTTCCTCTGCGCTTTTGGTTTCAGAGTAGTAGTATCTTATTCTACTCAAAACACCTTCTACCGGTTCCTTTTCAATATGATCTATATTCAAGTCGTATTCACCCTGAGCTAAAGAGAAGGAGGCATATCCTGTATCATCTGTGGTGTTAGTGTAGACGAAACCACTTTCTTGGTGTTCTATTTCCACGGTCACATCTTGCTTTGCTTCTCCTTGATAATCAACAAACGTATTGTATTCATAGGTATCTTTCATTACGATATCGATAGAGCTAGCATTTTCTAGATCATAGCCCATGTGTGCTGCGAGTCCCTCGGTTCTATTTGTCGCTTTCACTCCGTAATTACCCGGCGATAGATATACTTCGAACTCACCGTCAGTCGTGATATTTTCCATCTCGGTACCGATGAAGGTTACCTCTCCACCTTTCACCTCGTTATCTTCGTCCTTTATTATACCAGTTAATCTGACCTGTTCCTTTAAGAAAAGATCAAGATCTACCTCTTGTCCGGGTTCTACTTCTATAACTTCAGAATGGTATATTTTCCTATCCCCATTATCAAAGGTGTGATCTACTGATACGTCATATTCTCCAGGTTGAAGATCTACAGCATATTCGTTTCCTGAGATATTTATCTCTTTATCCACAGCACCATTACCTATACCTTCAAACTTGATCGGTATATTGTCGGGCAAGTACGTTTCATATTGTATATCCCCACTCACAGTGACATCGTTAGCGTAGAGGGACATATTCTTTTTCAGTTCGTCTCCGGGTTTATACTCGAACTCTTCAACTACAAAACCTTCAGCTGAAAACCTAACGGTACACTTTCTATGAGGAACGACGATTTCATAGTAACCCTCAGAGGAGGTTCTACCTTTTGATATTACTTTATCATCGATCAATATCTCTATATCGCTTCTAACGCCCGTCATTTCTGGTTCTTCGGCTGAATCTTGAAGGTCTCTAGAAACGGTGCCGCTTACCGTTGAACCGCTTTCTATGTTTATGTCAAAGGAAGTAGTTTCATCTACTTCTATCCGGTCCATAGAAACTGAGGACCTGTAAGAAAGGGTGTTCCAACCGTAGACATCATAATCTCCTGGTATTAGATAAGTCTTAAATCTTCCTTCAGAATTAGTTACTACGGATAACTCTTTTTCGGATTCATGTGTAAATAAAATGTTATATGACCCTTCTGGTGAATCTCTATAAAGAGCTTTACCTTCAACTCGATATCCCTCTTGGAAGTTTGCTTCTATCCTCTCTTCTAGTGGTGTAGTGATCAAATCCATGTACACTAAGTTCCTTTCTCCTTTTTTGGACCTGCTGTATAATCTGTGCTCCCCTTCTGGGAGCTTGACTGAAAATTCACCGTCATCCTCTGTAGTAACCATCGTTTGGAAATCGGAGTACTCTGAGCTAATTATCGAGATACGCTGATTCTCCAATGATTTTCCTTTATAGAGGGCTGTCCCTTCTACGGTTTCGGCAGGGGTGATCGTTGCAGATATGTTTTCCACATTATTTCCTTGTATTTCAAATCTGTATCTACCCTGTTTAAAAGTATATCCATCGGATTCGACGGTTAAATCATATTTGCCAGGTATTAGAGAATCCAGATTATAAGTACCTTCTTCTTCTGCCGAAGTCGAATAATTCAATCCCGTCTCGGAATGTCGTGCTTCGAGCATTACCTCTTCGGCGGTGTCTACTTCCTCACCGTATTCTATTTCTAGGTTTGCTTCCCCTGTAGTCATCTCTACATCCCTAGTAATTGACTGTCCTGGACTAACCTTCAAACCGTCTACAGATTCTGCTCCTTTTACGTCAGTTTCCAAAGAATAGCCACCTGGGATTAGTCCTTCGAAGTTGAAATAGCCTTCAGTGGTTTCCATATTATATGATTTTCCTGATTTTTGATGTGTAAGTGTAACTTCACCGTTAATAACGGTATCGTTTTCTTCATCATATTCTGGTTTTTCAAAATCTCCTTCAGAACCATCTCCAGGTCCCATCCCTGGACCATCTCCCGCTCCCATTCCAGGATCAATTTCCATACCACCATCACCAGGATCAATTTCCATACCACCATCTTCTTGATTGATTTCCATACCACCATCTTCTTGATTGATTTCCATATCTTCTTCACCTGGATCAACCTCAGGGGTGGTATCATCTATATTATCTGATCTTGTATTTTCAGTTGAAGCTAGTTCTTGAGAGTCATATACATCTGTTTCTTCATCGTCCGTTTCATCAGACTTATCCATATCGATAAAGATATGTCCGTCGATTTCAGCATCTTCGATTTCGAAATCTTTCTCGATCAGATAATCCCATGATCCGTCGTGATCTCTATCGACCTTTTTCCGCATAGCCATCTCTTCAGTAACGTTAAATTGGTAAGATCCGAGTTGTGTCCCTCTAGTTTGCAGAATCGGTCTTTCCATATCGCCTTGGGTAACGATCATATTATTATTAGTTCCAGGCGGTGCTATTGCCCTATAATATCCATCCTGGTCGGTATTAGTAACGTGAGAGACCGTCATATCTTCATCTAGTACAGTAACTGTAGCATCTGGTACCGGTTTACCTTCTTCTGTTTTCAATGTACCTTCCACTATAGCCCCATCGAAGTTTTCGAGGAAAATAACGCCCTGTCTCATATAGGCCATACCACTTGTATCTACGGTACCATTTTCCTCCTGTTGTTTTTCTATGGCTTCATCATATGATATTGCTTTCCATGCGTCAGTATGGTTCCGAAAATCATCATAGGGATTGTAATAAGCGGTTCTATAAGCCGTTTTGAAATAGGTCATGTTCCAACTAGGCATCGGTTGCTGGTCCTGTAATTCCTCTTCCATACCAGGTATACCTTCTTCCTTACCGATATCGCTGCCCGAGTAGCCCACGAATATATTGTATAACGCAGAATTATAGAACATAGATTGGTATTCGATACGTTGGTCCACTATCTGGGCATCTTCGGGGACATCATCAGGATCAGAGTATACATTCCTTTCAGAATCGATAAAATTGACCTGGTAGAAATCTGTAGGTGTGCGCATCCCATGCCTATCATCTATCCTATGACCAGAGAGCTTAGCAGGGGCGTAAAACACACCTGTTTGACTTGCTGAAAGTGGGAATAATCTGGTATCGACCGCTAAGTATTTTATCCTATCGTCCATTTCCAAGCATATCTCCCTATAGAGATCGGCTAGATCATGTACGTTTTCATAAGATAAAAGTCCCATCGTATATGCGTATTTCACGTTTCGGAAATGTAGCTCTTCGTCTCTTGGATGATACCGATCAGGGTTTGACAGTACCTCTTCTCGATACTTTTCGTCTCTCGGATTTTCCATCACATCTTCTAACTCGTTAGTTTTTTCCTCTCCGATCTGCTCGATCAGTATATTTCGAACACTTTCACTGAATTCGCCTTTTTCCTCTATCTCTTTTTCTAGCATTCTAACTGAAAGTAGCCCTAGTATCTCGGATTCGTTCTGAGCCATCAGGACGTTTCCTGCAAATCTATAAGCCGTCTGGAAATTATCTGCGACGGAAGGGTGTTTTCCTTCACCAGCAGCCTCAAAGCCGTAGTCCCACCAACTCAAAAATCCTGGTCGGTCTTCAGGTTTTTGATCTGTATCTTGATTTCTAAGCCATTTCCATGCTGCGGGCCAGTAATCATCCGGCCCGTCTAATGAGTAGCCAAATGCCCCTAAATACCATGTATTTGCTTCTTCTGATTCATCTTCAGGGGGTCTTAGAAATTCAGGTAGGCTTTGGTATATCTGATCGTCATACTTTTCCTTATTTTCGTAGGGTATACCCGCATCAAAAGCGTGAATAGCGTTGGGTAAAAATATCAGCAAGATTACTATAAGTATCACAGATATATGTTTAATCTTGAAGCCTTCATATATGCCTTTAAGTAAATTTCCTCTATATGTTTTGATCCTCCATGCCACATCTGGGAAATTAGCTTTATCGACTGCAAGTGCCACTACCCAACCTGCTGTTAAAGCGAATGCGGGGGCCGCGTTGAACATAAATCTAGCTGCTGAAACCGCCATGTAAATTGCAAAAGCGCTCCATACTAGAACGAATATGAAAGCGGGGTTCCAATTCTTTTTAAGATGCCAGATGGCAAGAGCGATCCCAGTAAATGATAAGAAGAAAGTTAGAACTCCGGTCCCTAATACGAGGTTACTAAAACCGGGTGATTGTGCTTCAGCAATGGTTGCGTACAACGGTGTTTGGATGAAATATCCCCCACCTCCGATTAAAGATTCCATGAAACTTCTAAAGAAGTAAAAACCTAGTATGAGGGTTGTAGCTATCGTAACTGCGAACACCCCGAGTACAAATAGCCATGGTAGATCTCTAGTGACCGTGAAGTATACGCCTACGATCATCATCCCTAGGAATAATAGTAGTGGGACATCGAAGAACTGACCTACACTTGACGGCAAATTAAACCCAACACCTGTTGTCACGTAATATGGTGCTGCCAATAAGAGGGTAACGGAAACGGATACCATAACGCACATTGTGACACCGAAGGAATCTCTTCTCTTAAATTTATCAACGAACAACTGAAGCCCGTAATATACCAGAATTATAGCGATCATATATACATAGCCCTGCCAAGCAAGAGCTACAGCTCCAAAAGCTATACCGGTCATAGCTGCATAGAGTAAAGTTGTTTTATTTTCAGAGACGAAATCCAAGAAACCTTCCTTTATCTTGGTCTTGTCCGCCCAATCCTGTACCCAATCTCTTTTAGCATCGATACCCTTCAAAGCTCTCATGAAGAAATAGAAACCAGTAACACCGAAAAACATGACGAAAGTATCGTGGTCACCATTGGTGATGATCCCTCTTTGAAGATGTGCCGCGCTTATAGCTAATAGCAGAGCTCCAGTTAATCCAGCTTTTTTCCCAAAGATGTCCCTTCCTATCAGATAGGTTGGGAATATAGTCAATGCACCCCATACTCCTACTGAAAACATAAAAACATATTCAGCAGCTATTTGTACATCTCCTACGAGAGGTGAAAAGATATAAGCCATTATAGATATGGTCCATCCAAATAAAGGTGGACGCGGGTTTGAACGGCCTATAGGATAATTTAACATAGGTTCCTGTAATAGATGATGATGATTGGTCGTGATAAAATCGATAACTCTCCTATAATAATAAGCATCAGAACCACCTGAAATCAAGAAAGGTGATCCATAATTTGTGGCTATATCGAAGGCAAAGTAGCTTCGCACCAATAAGGCGATTATAAATATCCCTAAGAGGGAAACTATAGTGCCCCAGTGTTCCTTTAACTTCGATGAGCCGGAACTTTTCTCTTGGTCTTCTTTTTTTCCTAGATTAGATAGGCTAAATCTCATCAGATATCACCAGATAAATACAGTGGCCTTTCTCATGAAAACACTCCTATATATATGTTTTTCAACCCTTTTTGTGAATACTCATTCAATCCAGAGGTGTATATAGACTAGTATGGTGGGATCCATACCAAAACTTTGTTTTTTAAAACAGGAATTCGTCTAATTTATCCCTCGCCCTTTCTCTTTTTTCTTGATGTTCTTTCAGGAAATCATTGATGGTCTCCATAAGAAGATGTTTACACTCCCCGCATAAAATATCTCCCTGTCGACATCTCTCTGCGATATCCTCAACAACCTCGTCATCGGGTTGAAATATGAAATACCTGTAGTTTTGAACAGCACATATATCCGGATCTCCTCCTTTTTTCCTCTGCTCTTCAGCTGAGATCCGACCACCTGTAAAGGCTTCGTTTATCTTAGCCTTTACTTCCTCTGGGCTATCCGTTGTGAATATAGTCGATGAAGGCTTACTAGCTGACATCTTTCCAGTCCCATCTAGTGAGGGGGCTAATTTATTGTGGAGTAGTGCGGGTTTATAATATCCAAGGGTTTCAGCTATATCCCTTGTCAGACGGAAATGTGCGTCCTGATCTATCCCGCAGGGTATGACCACAGGTACGTTCTCTCCTTTGCGTTCACTAGGTATGAAACATGGAGCGGATTGTATAGCAGTATAAAATATACTTCCTACATTTGTAGAATTGTCGAATCCAAATACAGCCTTAACATTGGAAAAATTGATCCTTTTTGCCACCCTTAGAGCTACAGGATATAGGGTATCTATATTATCTGTATCGATTATGATATGCGTTTTTTCAGGATCGAAACCTAGAGCTATGATATCGAGTGCGTTTTCGATAGCGAAAGAATGAGTGTCCTCTAAAGAGAGGTCGAAATTGAATAGGAATTTTTCATCATCCGTAAGTTGGAAAAATAATTCGACTCCAAACTTTTCCTGCATCCACTGGGCGAATATCCAAGGCATCAGGTGACCAACATGGGTGTTACCCGAAGGTCCCCTGCCAGTATACATAGCAAAGGTATTATTATTTTCATATTGGTCTAGAATCCAGTTGAAATCACGGTGGGAGTAAAAGATTTTCCTTCTAAGCATGAAGTGAACTTCTCCAGCTGCATCTTTTATCCTATCTATAAGTTCTTCGTCTATCTTTGATGTTCCGAACTCTTCTATCAATTTTTCATAATCGATATTTCCTTCAACTTCCCAAGGAGTGACCGTGAATCCTTCATCTTTCTCAGGGGGATTTGTTTCACCAGGCATAGTAGTCTTCTTTGAAGAAGGTATAGGGTTATAAAAAATCTACTATGACTAGATAGATATCACTTTCATCAAACCCTGCGGGTCATAATTTAATAATGGTAATTATTACTCGGAAACCGATGAGAAGGAGCGCACATATCTTCGGGGGTCTATTATTCGGGTTATTTGGCTATTTAGTTTTAGTGACTATCCGATCGATGGATATTCCTTCTTTGGATATCTTTACAGACCTTATAGGGGCCTCGATGTTTTTCAAGACTTTACTTTTATTATTGTTCGTATCCCTTGGTGCATTACTCCCTGACAAATTAGATCCCCCTTTTTCACCTAGACACAGAAAATTCGCACACAGTAAGATCCTTCTCTTTTTGTTTATCGGGATGACTGTTATCACTCTATATCTATTATCAACTGATAAAAATATAGGCTTGTGGTCCCTTTACTTTTTTCTTCTAGGATACATATCCCATCTGATATTAGATTCTCTTACACCAGCTGGTTTATGGTAAATCATTTTAAAAATATTTCAGAACATAGCTAAAGCTCTATCTATCGATACTTTTGTATTAAGAAAAGTAACTTCCATACACAGACCTGTCTAATGACCAGTCCAAGAATGCAGACGCAGTCCAGACGTTTAGTAACCGTGGGCTGAATACGTCGCCGAAGCTTCGTACTTACACCCCGGTTCTATCAACCCCGTCTTTTACGGGAGTCTTCAGATACCTCTTTTCAGGGGGGGCTTCAGGCTTAGATGCTTTCAGCCTTTATCCCCATACAGCGTGGCTACCCAGCGATGCCCTCCCGGACAACTGGTAAACTAGAGGCTGCGAAGCCCTGTTCCTCTCGTACTGGGGGCCCCTTCCCCTCAGGTATCAAGACACAACTACTAAAAAGAAACCAACCTGGCTCACGACGGTCTAAACCCAGCTCACGACCCCTTTTAATGGGCGAACAACCCCACCCTTGCCAGTTGCTGCACCGGCAGGATAGAGGGAGCCGACATCGAAGTAGCAAGCCTCCTGGTCGATATGGACTCTTGCAGGAGACAACTCAGTTATCCCTGGGGTAACTTTTCTGTTATCCCTGGGCCCCATAAATAGGCCTCAGGGGTTCGCTATGCCTTACTTTCGTATCTTGGTCTGTTGTTATTCCAAACCAAGTCAAGCCAGCTTTTACCATTGTATTCTACGGTGGATTCCTGACCCACCTGAGCTGACCATTGGACGCCCTTGTTATTTTTTCGAGGGTGTGGCGCCCCACCCAAACTGCCCGTCTATCGATGTCCCACCGAAGCGGTTAGGGACACGATCTCAAAAGGGTAGTGTTTCATGGTCGACTCGGCGACATGCTTGTGCATGCACCTGTGTGACGTCTCCTACCTACACTGCACATTTGAGGTCGTACCCCAACGACAGATTGCAGTCAAGCTCCACAGGGTCTTCTCTTTCAAGTAGTTGGTACTGGACTGTGCGCCAGTAAGTCATTTTCACCGGACTTTAGGTTGGGACAGTAGATCCCTCGTTGATCCTTCATGCAAGCCGCCAATTAAGCGGCAAGGTAT
>JAWOGF010000001.1:0-42143 GCA_046497075.1 Candidatus Saliniplasma sp. | reverse complement strand
TCACACTGAAAACGAT
This sequence comes from Candidatus Saliniplasma sp., assembly GCA_046497075.1. Lineage (GTDB taxonomy): Archaea > Thermoplasmatota > Thermoplasmata > Halarchaeoplasmatales > Halarchaeoplasmataceae > Saliniplasma. Next base: position 42,127 of record JAWOGF010000001.1, on the reverse strand, counting down.
ATAAAAGCCGGTGAAGATCACACCTCTGAAATCAAATTGAACGTTAGTGAAGAAGCAGACGAGCTGGGTATGACTGTTCGGTTTGTTATCGAACAGCAGGAAGGTCCATGGGATTATGATACCTTAGAAGATGATGAGTTTGACTTATCATTTACCGTTACGAACGATGGAGGTGTTGAATGAATGTACTTTTCAAAAAATCATATGCTGATATACCTAACAGCAAGTCTTTTCATGTTTTCAATTATGTTTTTTTAAATGTGAACATTGATGTTTGAAAGTGTTTTGGATACTGGCGGTTTGACAGAACAGTTCGAATTCGCCAGAAAATCAGTATCAGGTCAAGAGGCGATTCAAAAGTCCTAAGATCAAAGAAGTTGACACATTCGTTTTACACAAAGATTTAAGTAAACATAACACCATAATGGAGATTACAGGGACGATGGAGGTTTGAAAAAATGGCAAAAGTAACAAGACAAATGGTAGAAGACGCAGGCGTAGATGTGGATGAACTCGTGGAACTGTTGGTGAAGAACGCGGCAGCTGAATTGACAACGTTCTATTACTACACGATCCTTAGAGTGAATCTCATAGGTTTGGAAGGTGAAGGATTGAAAGAGATCGCTGAAACGGCGAGGATCGAAGATCGGAATCACTTCGAAGCACTGGTACCCAGGATATACGAGTTGGGTGGAGAGTTACCCAAAGATATGAAGGATTTCCACGACGTATCCGGATGTCCTCCAGCATATCTACCGGAGGATACTTCGGATGTAAAGAAGATCATGGAAGTTCTAGTTGAAGCCGAGAGATGCGCTGTTCGACAGTACACCAAGATCTGCAACATGACTGCAGGTAAGGATCATCGAACTTATGATCTAGCACAAGCTATACTTCACGAGGAAATACAGCACGAATCTTGGTTCTCAGAGTTCTTAGGAGAAGGTCCTTCGGGTCACTATCTACGTAGAGGAGATACGTCGCCGTTCGTATCAAAATTCCTTGAGTAAAACCATTTTTTTAAAGAGGGTAAACCTCTCTTTTTATTTTTTTATAAACGTAGTTTTCCCGTTCTAAGTAGGAAAAATTATTATAATTTGATATTAATTATCTGTTGACATGGAGATCGGGATCGTAGGAATGGCATTACTATTGACCTTCCTCGCAGGTATATCGACTGGCATCGGAGGTTTGACTCCTTACTTTATCAAAAAACCGAAGATGGTATACCTTTCACTAGGTCTAGGTTTTGCCGGCGGAGTGATGATTTATGTATCATTCATGGAACTGCTGCCTGAAGCTTTCGAAGATGCTGGAGAGGGTGTTGCAGTTCTAGCATTTTTCTTAGGCATCATTGTTCTCGGCATCATTGATTTTCTTATCCCAGAAAAGGATACTTACGATCTCTCATCCATAACAGAGGAAGATAAAGAAAAAGAAAAGAAATTACTCACAACGAGTAAACTCACTGCATATGCAATAGCTGGACACAATTTCCCGGAAGGCATGGTCACATTTTTCACTGCCCTTGTTGACATTCGATTAGGTGCGATCATCGGGATAGCTATAGCCATCCACAATATCCCGGAGGGAGTGGCGGTAGCTGTCCCTTATTATTATGCCACCGGTGATAAACTCAAAGCATTCCTTCATTCACTTGGAGCCGGCCTCGCAGAACCGGTCGGAGCTCTGGTAGCCTTTTTGGTACTATGGAGCTTTTTGACACCGGCTCTTATTGTCTCAATGCTGGCCTTCGTCGCCGGAATAATGGTATATATCTCATTCGACGAACTGTTACCTTTAGCACAGGACTACGATTCATCACACTCGGCGATCTTAGGCATCGTATTGGGTATGCTGGTGATGGCGGTCACTCTACTGATAGTATGATACCGATATTATCAGTTATAAAAAGTAACGTTTTTCGACCTTAGTTTATCGTAAAGATAATTTACCACTATTCGAATTTATAACCATGATAAGATACGATCCTTTAGAGTATCCCTACGCTTCTCAAAGAAAGATGGTTTATGCGAAAAATGGTATGGTGGGAACCTCACAGCCCCTAGCGGCTCAAGCAGGTTTAGAGACTTTAAAAGAGGGAGGTAACGCAGTCGATGCAGCTATCGCGACGGCATCCTGTTTGACCGTTTTAGAACCTACTTCCAACGGTTTGGGTGGTGATGCCTTCGTACTATTCTGGAAGGATGGCAAACTGCATGGATTGAATTCCAGCGGTCCCGCACCTAAGAACATCTCGATCGACGCGGTCAAAGATCGTGGATACGACGAGATGCCTAAGACAGGTATAATACCGGTAACTGTCCCGGGTATCCCAGGAGCTTGGGCCGAACTATCTAAAAAGCATGGAAAACTGGGTTTTGAAAAAGTACTGGAACCGGCTATCAAGTATGCAGAAGAAGGTTACCCGATTTCTCCGATCGTGGGGAAGTACTGGAATTATGCTTATAAAAGTTACAAGAAATTAGAGGGTGAAGAATTCGAACACTGGTTCGATACCTTCGCTCCAGATGGACGTCCTCCAAAAATCGGAGAGACTTGGATGTCCCCGGACCATGCAGAAACGTTGAGATCTATCGCTGAAACTAGGAGTAAAAGTTTCTACAAGGGCGAGATCGCAGATAAGATAGATGAATTCTCAAAGAACTACGATGGTTTCCTATCGAAAAAGGACCTCTCTAGTTTCTCACCGGAATGGGTCGAACCATTAAGTATCAATTATAGAGGTTATGATGTTTGGGAACTTCCACCCAACGGCCAGGGGATGATCGCTCTGATGGCGTTGAATATCTTGAAGGGGTTCGATTTCGATGAAAAAGACTCTATCGAAACGTATCACAAACAGATGGAAGCACTCAAACTAGCTTTCAGCGATGGTAAGAAGCACATAACAGATCCAGAACATATGGATGTCAGTTTCAAAGAACTGTTATCGGAGGATTACGCAGCTGAAAGAAGAGAGATGATAGACGAAAAAGCGATAGAACCTGAACCTGGAAAACTACGTGATTCCGGTACGGTTTACTTAACAACAGCTGATAAAGATGGCAACATGGTTTCATACATACAAAGTAATTACATGGGTTTCGGGTCCGGACTGGTAGTTCCCAACACCGGGATCGCACTTCAAAATAGGGGACATACGTTCTCTCTAGACCCAAATGAAGCCAATTGCCTAGAAGCCAAAAAGAGGACGTACCATACGATAATCCCTGGATTTTTAACTGAAAATGAGTATCCCATCGGCCCCTTCGGTGTCATGGGAGGATATATGCAGCCCCAGGGACATATGCAGATTTTAATGAACAGCATAGATTTCGATCTTAACCCCCAGGCAGCACTGGATGCTCCTCGATGGAGATGGGAAAGTGGTAAAAAGGTCCATCTAGAACATAGTTTCCCGAAACATATCGCTGAACAGTTATCAGGTAAAGGTCACGCTTTGAATTACTCTTTACACAGTGGTGGATTCGGGCGAGGGCAGATAATTTGGAAGAAAGATGATGTTTACGCCGGTGGAACCGAACCTAGGGCTGATGGACAGGTAGTCGGATGGTAGACACGGGCATATATCTACTAATTATCCGTTTGGACCAAGAGCATACTATCCCTGTCGGTGCACTTGGTAAGATGAAGTTCGAACCCGGATTTTATCTGTACGTAGGTTCTGCACAGAATGGATTAGAAAATCGTATAAACAGGCATCTCAAAGATGATAAGAAAAAGCATTGGCACATAGATTATCTGCTGGTTCACGGAGATATAGTAAACGTGAAAGTTAAAGAGGGGAAATCAGAAGAGGAATGCCTGTTAGCTGAGAAGGTAAGAGAATTTACAGAAGAGATCCGAAACTTCGGTTCCAGCGATTGCAGCTGTGATAGTCATCTGTTTTATCACTCTAACAATCTATCTGATCTGAATAAAAGGATACAAAAAAACTTAGATCTCAAGGATCACGGACAGTAACTTTTTTATCCTTTACTTATCTCACATATTACACTTCAGGGCCCGTGGGGTAGCTTGGCCCATCCTTCGGCGTTCGGGGCGCCGGAACCCGAATTCAAATTTCGGCGGGCCCATTCAACATCTAAAAAAAAGACCATCAGCTAAAAATCAAACTACCATAACTTAAATTCTAAAATCCACTTTGCCCGTACTAACTCTCCGTTTCCATCCTTGAAGACCATACCCCATCGGGGATGTCGTCGTATACTGATTGTTCTTTCTCTCCCTGAGATTCACTTTCTTTTTGCCTTTCTATCAGTTCGCGGATCTTCTCTCTTCTGAATAACCAGTAGTGTATCCTCCATTCCCTACCGTCGTAAAGAGTAGTTTCTTCTCTTTCAGTAGTTAACAACCCTGCATCTTCCAGCATGTAGAATACGTCTCTATCTTCCTGTTCTAGGATATTGTCTATGATCCGTTCACTATATCCGAAGAAATTCAAAACGTGTTCAGCCATCATCTTAGCCGCACTCTTCTGCATGGTGCGCCCGTCTACGCTGTTCTGAATAGCTCCTGTGAGTTGTTCTATAGTGAGAGCTGTAGACAAACCGTTCTCATTAACTTCATCCTCGGCCATAATGATCATTACCTTGTATTCTACTATATAAATTGGTTGTTTATACTATAAATATATTTCGTTAATCAAAAATCCAGATTTTAATCTATAGAGCCCCTGAATTCGTTCCATCCTTCATTTATCCTTTGAACCGGTACGTCTTCATATGAATCGACCTCTCGGTAAAAGTTATGGTCGAAATCCGAGCAAAGAAGCTGCCAGTTCTCCCAATGACCCATATTCTTCCACTGCCAACCGGCATCTAATTCTAAATAGTGATACCGACCGTGTTCTTTCCAAGTGATCTCGATTATACCGAATTCAACTGCTAGTTCGTAGATTATCCTGCCTAAAAGTATCGTATCCCCTTTAGCCTGCCTTAATTCATATCCAGACTTCAGCATCTTTGGATGTTTAACTCTTATCGCATTTAGACCTTCAGCTTCTCCTAGGGATGAATTAGTCTTGTCCATGGTTAAGAAGTAAACACCTTTCCTTAGGTCGATCTCCTGAACGAAGGTTCTGAACTGATCTCTGATGAGTGAATCGGCGTTCTGAAGTCTATCGCTTTCCTCTCCAGTATATCTTAACTGTCTTGGATTGGTTTTCCCAACTACCAAAACGGTGTATCCCGAATTACCCTTGTTCTCTTGTAAAGTATGTATCTCCTGAAGTGCTCTAAAACCGATCCGGCCTATATGAGTCAACCTGCCTTTACTCTTATGGTTAGCGGCATTCTCTATCTCTTTCATCACCACACCAGGTACAGCAAAAAGTATCCATTTCGGGATCTTAGAATAAGAGTAAGGATTCATGTCATCTAGTGATTGTAATATATGTTCAGATACTATGCAATTGTAAAGTAGATTTGTATCTAAACCCAGTATTAGATCTTTATTGTTAGCTAACTTTTTTGCTACCTTATCCAGATCATAAGGTTCGATCAATCCGCTCCTGGTCATAGCAGATGTAAGATTGTTAAGCGTTTTTCTATTATCTGCTAGGATGTTTATCGTGTAGTCGGAAGGGCTGCCTTCGATACTCAACAATTTATCAGTAGGACCCTTTCCGCCTTCGGAGGGCTTGGAATTGATAACTAGGTTACCTATGTTGTTTTTTAGGAGGGTGGATAATACCTGGAGTACAGGAAAATCTAGCAATCTATTTTTGTTTACGAATTTTTTCCAATTCATTTCATCCACCGAATAATCTCTCTGTCATCCATCTGGGGTCGAATTCTGCTAGGTCATCATATCCCTCACCGGTTCCTACGAACAAAATAGGTTTGTTCACGGCGTGACCTATGGATAAAGCTCCACCGCCTTTTGCATCTGCGTCGATCTTACTTAAAACTACTCCATCGATACCCACGGCTTCATCGAACTTCTGAGCCTGGTCTACTGCATCACTCCCTGTAAGAGCATCCCCTACGAATATGACCATATCGGGTTCTGCTACTCTCTTGATCTTCTTCATCTCATCCATAAGATTAACATTGGTCTGCATCCGTCCGGCTGTATCGATCAATACAAAATCTTTGCCTCTAGCTTCAGCATGTTCTATGGCATCGTAGGCCACCGCTGCGGGATCACTGCCTTTCGAGTGTTTTATGACCTTCACGCCCAACTTATCACCATGTTTTTGGATCTGTTCTAACGCACCGGCCCTGAATGTGTCCGCCGCCGCGAGCACGCATGAGTATCCCTTCTTCATCAATCTATGAGAGATCTTGGCGATCGTAGTGGTTTTTCCTGTTCCGTTCACACCTACAAACATGATCGAGAAGGGTTTCTGGGATTTTTCGACTCTCCTGTCAAAATTTACGTTTTCGACTTCCAGAGCGGACTGTACAGCTTTCTTTAAACTTTCTTCTATGACCTCTTCAACTTCATAACCTCTATCGATCTTTTTTCCCAGTAAATTGTCCTTAACATCTTCTTGTATCTCTTCAGTGATAGATAGAGCAACGTCTGCTTCTAAAAGCGATAATTTCAGCTCCCATAAGATCTCATCCAGTTTTTTTTCCTTTATTTTGGACCCCCATCCGTCTACAAAGGCTTCCTCTGGAGATTCCTCTACACTTTTCTTACCGGATTTTGTGATATTCGATAATTTCTTCTTTAGTTTCTCAAACATCTCTCCGCACTCCCGCACTTAAAAAGGGACTCGGCCTATACCTGTCCCTGAGATTGTAATTCTTGATATTCCTGTCTTACTTCTTGTTCCAACTGCTGTGCCTGCTGTTTCATCTCTTCAAAATCTTCCATAAGATCGTCTTTCGTATCCTTGAATTCCTTCTTCCTTTTCTCGACTATTTCTTTTGCCTCGCCGACCTCTTTTTCAGCAGAAACATCTGCTCCAAGCCCGATAAGTACTTTATCGTTCTCTCCTACTTTTGATAGGAGGTATGAATTGGCACCTATAGGAACGAGTAATTGACTACCAGATTCTTTCTTACTGTAATTTTCCATGGTCTTTTTAGCTTCATTATGACCTTCTATCATATTGTCGATAAAATCTAGTTGGTCTTGAAAAGCTTCAACCTGTGAATTCAACTGCTGTAGTCTATTTACCTTCTGTCTGAACTCTTGTTGATTTACCATATTATCTAATTCTCCCTATTCAATATATCATTTATATACGCATCTTCTACTTGCTCTTTTTCTACTTCGTCTACTTCTCTAATCTTTACATTGGTACGTTTCACTCTGTGTTTGCTACCTAGAAGTGAATATATCTTCTCTACTGCTGATTCTTCATCATCCCCGATGACTTCTTTGGCGAAGTTTTGCCAATCAGTTCTTCTTCGCCCCATTCGAAATTTACCTTTCACTTTGTATACTTTCATCTGTAACACCTCTTGATCATTGATGAAACGATTTTAACCAACTCATGATGAGGGGGGTATTAAAAATTAACCCTTGACGCATGATAATATGACTTACAATCTAAGATAAAAAATCCAGCAGATCAGTTAAATCGTCAAGCACAACAGATAAATACCCCATCTCCGTAAAACCTCTAAGGAGCGGGATAAACTCCCGCCGGAGATGTGCCCTTAGCAGGGTGAATCCATAAACAGCGAATAAAGTGGTTAATATGGCAGAAGAAGAATTCACGTTAGAAGGAGATGAAGAAGCTGAGAACAAACAAAGTGTTTATAAATATATCGAAGACGCTTGGAAAAATCCGGATGAGGGTTATCTGAAGAAACTCCAGTGGGAACGGATCCAGAGATGGAGAAGGGAAGATAATTTTACCCGTGTTGAAAGACCTACTAGATTGGATAAGGCTCGGAAACTTGGTTATAAAGCGAAACAGGGTTATGTTATCGTACGGTCTAAAATAAGAAGAGGTGGGTTACATAAAAGTAGACCGAAAGGTGGACGTAAACCTAAGAAACTGGGTCTGAAAAAGATAACGCCTAGAAAAAATCTTCAGCGTATAGCTGAAGAGAGAACGTCCAAGCGGTATCCGAATCTGAGAGTTTTAAATTCTTATTGGATCGGTCAGGATGGTAAACACAAATACTTCGAGATCATCCTTGTGGACCCACACCATCCGGTCATAGAAAACGATGAAAAGATAAATTGGATATGTGATGATTCACAGAAAGGAAGAGTTTTCAGGGGCCTGACATCCGCGGGAAGAAAATCTAGAGGTTTGCGTAAAAAAGGAAAGGGTGCGGAAAGATCCCGTCCTTCGAAGAGTAAAACTGAAAGATAAAAATACTTCTTCCCTAATACCTTCTTTATATGCTCCTAACCGGCACACAGCTTTACGCGCTCTTTTTCCTAGTCGGATGCTTCTCCGTTAAATCGTTATTAGACCTTCAGAACTGGGCATCCCGTAGGGATCTATGGGAATTATGGATAGTATTTATCGTAGCTATGGTAGGGCATGATGCTGTACTACAGCCTGGTTCAACCATATATTTGGGCGCAAAATGGGTTCTAATAGCTGTGATCACATCGATATTTTATTTAAAGGAAATAAACTTCATGGTCTTTGATGATAAGCTCGCTTTTCTAGCAGCACTCTCATTACTCCATCCATTGATGACCCCATTTCTAGTCCTGATACATACAGGACTTGTACTTTTACTAAAGCGAAGGATCAAGCACGGTTTTAGTCATTCAAAAAAAATACCAACCTTACCTGTCCTTACTACTGCACTGGTATTCACTGTATTCTTATTTTTTTTCTACTGACTCAGCCTACGTAAGGTAATAAATAATGTCTGAGTGCTGAAAGTATGTTTGCTTTCGATCCATGGATAAAGACATTCATACCTGAGATATTCAATAATAAAGAGGGGCTATCGTGATTTAAGTCCCTGATTTCGTTGACCTCTTTAAGAGGTATCTCGTACCATGAGCTTCCATCAGACAACAGAAGTCCATCATCTGTAATGTATAATTTGCCTCCTCCAGAGGCCAAGTTGTATTCTTTAGAATCGTCTTTCATCTTAAAATCGAACTTTACTATATCGATAAGTCTAGCAAACATTCAAGGGAATATTTTTACAGGTCATATTTATATTTTAGCCCGTTTTTTATCGATCCCATCAATTCATCTAGATTTTTTTCTTGCAGAGCTGATATATGAAGCCTTTGATTATCCGATTCGTCGATATCTGATTTGTTATCGACTTCTATAATTTTAACATCGCGGAAACTCTCTTTAAGTTCAGCAGCGAGAGCTTCTTGGTCTGAGACCGGATATCCACAAGTTCCTGTAGGGTCATACAAGAACAATATGAGATCTGCTAAACTCTCAAGGGCGTTCACAGCCTGTTTCTCGATATCATTCCTCTTTTCACTGGGCCTATCGAGCAATCCAGGTGTATCTAATAATTGGCATTTGTGCCTTTCTAACATGAAATGACCTATACCCACCTCTTTGGTGGTGAACGGATAAACCGCCACTTTTGGTTTACCGCTGGAGATCTTCGAAACTAGTAAAGATTTACCCACATTTGGATATCCCGCTACAACCACAGTAGGTATATCAGTTTGGATGTCGGGTAAGGAATTCAATTTCTTCTTACACTCGTCTAAAAATGCTAGATCATCGTCTATCTGGTTTAGTATCGAGGAAGTTCTACCATAAGCTTGCTTTCTGATCCTCTCCATCTCTTCCACGGTTTCCTTTTTCATCAGTTTTCTGGCAGATTCCATAAGGATTCTTTTGGTTCTACGTTTTGCCCAGTTCACAGCACCGATACTCTTCTTGAGTTTATCTATGCCTATCATTATGTCGATGATCTCGTGATAGAATTGTGGAAGAATATCGATAGAAGGGAACTCCTTCTCATATCTTTTTAAAGTATCTTCAAGAGTATGGGCTACGGAATTGAGTTTTGCAGAATTTGTCTTCTTAGTACTTTCTTCCCTATTTGCCCCCTCCTTACTTTTCTTTGAGGCTTTTCTGAAGGCTTTATCCAATAGCTGCTGTGCGCTCAGTATAGGTGGAATGTTGAAGTCCATGAAGGTGGTTAGAATCTCATATCGGTTAAAGTTAACGGACTTTTTAACGAAAACGCTTAAAAAGGACCTGCTTCTTGAACCGTAATAGGTGCCCTGTATGGAAGAAGGAGATTTAGTTTACGTGGATTACGATATATGGATAATGCCTGACAATGAGGATGAAGAGCCTATACTCTTCGATACCACTGATGAAGAAAAAGCAAAAGAAGAAGAGATATTTGATGAAGATACTTCTTATGGTTCTACCCCGTTTATTATCGGAGAAGGAGAGATAGTAGAAGGCTTCTATGAAGCTTTATTAGATAGTGAAGTCGGTGAAGAGAAATCCGTCGAAGTCCCTCCAGAAAAAGGGATAGGTAATAGAGACCCTGGTAAGATAGAACTATTCAGTAGAAGGGAATTGGATAGGAAGGGCATCGATCCGGCCGTAGGTAAAGAAGTCGAGATCGATAATAAAAGAGGTACGATCATCCAGGCTACCGCAGGCAGGATAAGGATAGATTTCAATCATCCCTTAGCAGGTAAAACACTGAAATATGATTTTAACATCAATGAAAAGCCCGAAGAAGACGAAGAGATAGTCAAAGCGATCTTTGAAAAGAACTTTAACGATTCCGATATTGAAGTCGAAAGAAACGAAGATGAGATCGATATAGTTCTTCCTGATAGATGCAAATATGATCAGAGTTGGGTCGTCAGCAAATACCGTGTGGTTGGGGACCTTAGGAAATATTTAGATGTCGAAACGATCAATTTCATAGAGCAGTATGTTGAAGAAGAAGACGACGAAGAGGATATTGAGGAGTTAGAGGAAGAATTGGAAGAAGAGATAGAGGATCTAGAAGAAGAGGAAGTAGAAGGGGAAGAAGACGAAAATGAACTAGAAGAGGATGAATAGGAGTAAAACGGTACTCCTTTTCCTCTTAAATCCCCCTAAAACCCATTCCAGGATTTAGATTTATATGGCTGTCAGAATGACCCACAAGCAGATGATCATGCTCTTCATATTAGTCGCAATTTTCATCGGTTTATTATTGTTTATTTTAGGTCCTGGTGGGTCAGTCTATGTAACCGTAAGTCTCATTATTATTTTCTTGGTAGTTAAGCTCCGTCAATATTTACAAGGAGAAGACGAACAGGACTAAAATGTTTAATAATTAAACTTAAGAAGGCGGGTCTAGATTTTGCTGTACATAAACTATAAAAGGATAATATGACGGGCGTAGGGGGATTCTGCTCAGAAAAATGTGAAATTTTTCTAACCGTTCACAAAATTAAAACATAATTTTCCTCACGAACCTAAGGGTTCTCATCCTCTACTTAAAAAGAAGACGGGCGTAGGGGGATTCTGCTCAGAAAAATGTGAAATTTTTCTAACCGTTCACAAAATTAAAACATAATTTTCCTCACGAACCCAAGGGTTCTCATCCTCTACTTAAAAAGAAGACGGGTGTAGGGGGATTCTGCTCAGAAAAATGTGAAATTTTTCTAACCGTTCACAAAATTAAAACATAATTTTCCTCACGAACCCAAGGGTTCTCATCCTCTACTTAAAAAGAAGACGGGCGTAGGGGGATTCGAACCCCCGTTCTACAGCTTAGGAGGCTGTCGCCATATCCAGACTAGGCCACACGCCCATAGTATTTTTTAGTCTGGCTGCAGTTAGAATCACGTATTTTTCTTGTTGAGTGATTCTGACGTGTATCCAGACTAGGCCACACGCCCATAGTATTTTTTAGTCTGGCTGCAGTTAGAATCACGTATTTTTCTTGTTGAGTGATTCTGACGTGTATCCAGACTAGGCCACACGCCCATTTCACTACAGGGATTCACGCAATAACAAGTGTTTTAGATAAGTCTTACGCCTTGTAGATATCATCTTGACAATTTGTATTCCGAGAAATCATCTTGATCTGTATGGTCATAGTTCTTGACAGATCCTTCCTCCTTTTTAGCCCTGGCTTTAGCTTTGGCTTTGGCTTTGGCAGTTTTAACTATTCCCCACAACCCATACGAAAGCAAAATAGTTGTTAGAACCGTTAATGGTACCACAACATACAGGTTGTAAACGTACACGAATAAAGTCACTTCTTCCACGGCAGTGTTGCCGGCCTCATCGACCGCTCTGACTTCTACAGTATATTTTCCGTTCCTTAAATCTTCGAAGATATACTCGTTTTCATCCCCGACCCGAATCCATTTTTCCCCGTCGATACGTATTTCATAATAATCGATAGCTGAGATCTCGCCTTTCCCATCCCATCGGACCATCACTTCGTCCTGATGGAAAACCGATCTATCTTCTGGTTCATTTATCTTTACAGATGGTGAAACGGTATCGACGGTAAAGACAACGGTATCATTTCGTGTTCGACCTGTATTATCGGTCGCTTCGACTTGAACTACGGTTCTTCCATCTTCCAATCCAGTGAGTACGTATTGTGTAGCATTCCCCACGTCCACCCATTCTCTCCCTTCTAGGCGGATACGATAGTTTCTTATCCCGATACCTCCTTCTGAACACCACCTGACTGTAAGTTCATCTCTATTTACGTAAGTGTCATTTTTTGGGTGCCTCATCTTTATATCCATAGGTTTGATAGGACTCATCAGTGGATACTGATCAACGAAACCGTTCCCTTCGTACGGGGTGTCAGCTATACCATCACTGCCGGATTCATTTTGACCAGGGCCTGAATAGATATCATCGCTTTCATATTCTAACCAATAATTCCCGCCATCGGGATAATCACTATACCACTGGTTATCATATCCGCCATCTCTACCGGGCTCGAGTTCGCTCTCGAAAAAATTATTATGATATATAATATTCTGTTTGGAATTGAATATTAATTGTATCGCCCTACGAATCTCTGAGAAATCGTTCATATATATTTTATTACTTCTAGATTCTGCCATGAGTATACCATAAGTATCATTCGAAAATGTGCTGTGAGATATTTGATTTCTATTCGAATGCTGCATCGTTATACCCTGAGTATTATTTACAGAAAATATGCTCTTAAGCAGGTTATCGTTGGATTCCCGTAGATATACCCCCCAGATATTATTAGAGATGGAGACGTTTCGTAAGGTATTATTTTGAGAGAATCCCATGGTGACCGCATCTCCCAAACCTGACAGGTTCTGACCCGTTATGCTGACACCGGTGGAGTTAGCAAGAATGACCTGCCCGGCATCTTCAGGTACGGTACCTCCTGTCTCATTTTTCCAGTAGTGAACTTGAGCGCTGTTAATTGTATTACTGGTATCGATGGAATGAGTGTTCCAATATTCTAATTCTACACCATCTAACAATATCCCCGTATTTTCCATACGATTCTTTTTAAGGGTATTTCTCTCGGAGTTCAATATAGCTATAGCGTAACTACCGTTCAACACAGAGTTATCGAAAAGGAACGTGTTATCAGAACTGAATACCCGGATACCGTTATCTTCATTTCGAAACACAGAATTGGACATTATCTCATCGTGATTTGAAAGGTACGAATATATCCCGATAAAATTCTCAGAAACGGTGTTGTTAGTGATCATATTTCCCTTAGAGAATGCTGAAATAATACCTACAGACGCTCTCTCTAGTATCTGATCCTTGACAGTCACTTCAGTACAATTCACGAGTATAACCTGCCCGGCATCTTGGGGTACGATCTCATCAGTACGACCAGTCCAGTAATATATAGGATCATCGTTGACTATATTTGATATTCCTATCGAATGAGAATCCCAGTACTCTATTTTGCTGCCGGTGATCATCAGACCGGAACCTTTCATTGAATTGTTTCTTAGAGTAGAATTCAGAGTAAAGGCTAGATATATACTGTAATCATTTTCCAAACCCATATTGTTCAGTACCACATCGTTTTTCGATGACCAAATACTCAAGAAGATAGAATTATTATACCCAGTATTCTCGTTTATAGTGTTATTATTGGATAAATATATATCGATACCATAACTGTTCTCAGAGAGGTTGTTCCCCTGGTATCGACCGTACTTCGAAGATGAGCTAAACACTCCTATATAGTTATCGATAAGGCGATTTGAATCAATTGTATGATTATTTCCTCCTTGTATGTGGATACCATATATACACTCTGAGATATGATTTTCACTGAATACGTTATGATAAGATTCTAAAAGGATGATACCATCGAATACATCTTCTATCTTATTTTGATATAACTGTGTAGAATTTGATCGTTCGAGTAGTATCCCATGATCGTTACCAGAAAGGTTATTCCCTCTGATGACATTACCATGGGACAGGTATAAACTCATACCATATGGGTTATCACTGAGATCGTTTTTATAGAGTAGATTATCATTAGAGCACCATAAAGACATTCCTGCTTCTTTGCCGACGGTGACATTCACTGTTTTCTGCTTTTGCCAGCCACCAACCTTTGCGGTGAAGGTCAGTTCTATTTCACCATGTACTTCAGGGAGCCAGTGTCCAGAGTAATATCCATCATCTTTAATCTGATCCAATCCGGTTCCGTCATCGCTCAGGTATTTTGTTTTCTCCCCTGTACTGAATTCCACACTGATATTTGCTCCTAAAACGGGGTCAATGCCGTCATTGAGGGATACCATTATGTTAGATTCGGTGAGTACTTCTCTATGTGATCGGTTCCCGGGGGCGTGGATCCAGAAATGTATCCCTTCGTCTGGGGTTTTGGTGACAGCTCTAGTTGCGTTTATTCGTCCTGAAGTCAATGTTTTATCTTCTAGATCATCGAACTTATCAACGGATGAAATTATTATATTCTTTATGTTATTATGGTTGTACGAGTCATCATAAGAAGCGATAAGAGCAGCTAGTCCTGATACGTGAGGTGTAGCCATGGAAGTCCCGGATGCGTACTCATATCTTTCATCCAGGGACGTACTGTTTATGTCTTCTCCGGGGGCACCTACGTGTACACTGTTGGCACCGTAATTTGAAAAACTTGTACGGTTATCCTCTTTTCCGGTGGCACCTACCGATATTATATTGGTGAGTTCATAACTAGCTGGAAAAGATGGCTCCTCTTCTACGTTCCTATTGCTGTTCCCAGCAGCGGCTATAAAAAGTATATCCTCGTCTCGATGCCTTTCTATCGCTTCAGATAAGAACCTACTTTTTTCAGACCCACCCCAACTGTTGCTAGTAGCAACTATGTTAACTCCCTCTTTTTTCTTTTCTAGAACGTATTCTAAAGATGAGATAGCGTCAGATATAGTACCGCTACCAGTTTGATCTATAAACTTCAAACTCATCAAACTGACATCCCAGTTCACTCCAGCAACCCCTAAACTATTGTTGCCCACCGCTCCGACGGTACCAGCTACGTGAGTACCATGACCGTAATCGTCCATAGGATGATGGGAATCGTTCACGAAGTTGTACCCATGGTGACCATATTGGTCTTCCCACATATTCTCCTTCAGGTCTGGATGCGTATAATCAATACCCGTGTCCAGTACCGCTACAACGACCCGTTTTTTTCCGCTAGACACTTCCCAGGCACCTGGTGCATCTATATTCTGCATCCCCCAGAGCGAATCATAGCCGGGATCGTTTGGTTCTTTCATCAGTTGGACTTTCTTATCCAGTTCTGCGTATTCTACCATCGGATGATCGGATAGAACTTTCACAGCAGTGCTCGGATCGATTCCTTCCTCTAAACTAAGTTTCCCTCCATAGATGAAGGGAAATACTCGATCTATCGAAGCGTCTATGGTGTCAGTGAGGCATCTAAGTTCGTCCCGGAGATGATTTTCTTTTAAGTTGAGGTTTGAAGTTGCGGGTAGTTCAGAGGATTTGAATTTGACCAAAACACTATCGCTATGATCCTCTTCCTCTTCGGTGGGTTCCTCCTCATCTTGGATCGAGTTTTCTTTGATAGAGTTATTATCCGCATCTAGTAAAAAGATCCCCGGGCCGGTGTTTTCTAAAATGATATTATCCTTAACGCTGTTGTTCATTGAATCCTGCAGATATACACCATATCTATTATTTGAGATAGTATTGTTTTTTACCACTCCATTTGTCGTGTTGTAAAGGTAGAGCCCACTATCTCTGTAATAGAGATGACTATTACCCTCAGCGCTGTGAAGATGGGATTCACGGATGATAAAATGATGACTCACGTTCCCTATGTATATACCATATCCTTTGTTTTCCCCGTTTATATCGTAGCCTTCTAAGAGATAGGGTTGATCTTTACTTCCATCACCAGACCATCCTTCTTCACCTGCCATCTCACTAAACTCAACATCTGAATCTATACGGATCGTTTCATGGTTTTGATAATCTTCCTTTTGAAGTATCTCATCTAAAGAACGAGTATTATCCGATGCGAGAGTGCTAGACCCTGATCTTTTAGGTGAGTGAGGAGAAGGTGGTCGCGTAATGTCCGAACCTTTTCGGTCTACGGTATGATGTGAAATTGAACCAGATGTACCTATATTCTTCTCATCAACAATCCGTTTTGAATCGGCAGACTTTAGGTCTTTATTTTGATCTAGAGTGGAAGTATCAACATCTCTATTTTCAGGGGGATCGATACCGACCATTGGATGATTGAAAGGTATGATTGTACTACTACTGATCATCAGAACGATCACTAACAATATCCAAAGTTTTCGATCGGTCATGTTATTTACAAGTATTTAAACTCCGATGATTCGTATTATTAGTTTTGGGTCCTTAGTTTTCTATACCCCATATATCTATAAAATAAAATTTCTGGAACATTCTTACGAAAGTAATAAATGTTAGTTATCATATATATAGATGTATGTGTATTTTAGGAGGAAATTAACGATGTCCAATAAGGGTACAAAAAGAGTTAAGACTTATGTTCGTGGACTCGATAAAAATCTTAAGGGAGGAGTCCCGGAAAGAAGTGTTGTACTCTTAGCAGGCCCCCCTGGCACGATGAAATCTTCCATGGCATTTTCTATACTCTATAACAATGCTCTCAAAGAGGATAAAAGGAGTGTCTATATATCATTGGAAGAAACACGTGATAGTTTGATAGAGAACATGAAGGGCCTTGGAATGGATTGGAATGATGTAGATCGAAAGATGAGTATTTTGGATCTAGGTCTGATACGTTCTCGCGTTTCAGAACTGGAAAGCCTAGATTGGATACAGGTGTTCAAAAGATATGTCAAAAATCTTAAGAAGAATATCGATAACCAGTTATTGGTGATCGATTCACTCCCTGTTCTAAAGACCATGGCGAATTTCGAAGATTCGAGACGTGACCTTTTCAAATTTTTCGAATGGTTGAGGGGTATGAAATTGACCGCCTTTTTGGTCCATGAGATGTCTATCAAAGAGATAGATTTCAGTAAAGCAGGTGAAGGTTTCTTATCCGACGGTACCATCCATTTAGAACTCCAGAGAAAGGAAACTAATATGAACCTATTCCTATCCGTTTTGAAGATGAGAAAGACCGATCATCCTCGTGACTATTTCCCGTTGATATACGATGATGGTTTCGAGATTGTAAAAAGCTAGACCCTTGGCCCCACCAACTGCCATATCAATAGGAACAGTATGGTAAAACCGAGGATATAAGACACACTAGATGTGATCGTTTCTTTTTTCTTTTCTTCTATATTGAACACTTCCGCTAATTTTCTGATCCCGTCTTTGAATATATGTCCCCCATCGAGTGGGACCGCGGGTAAAGCATTGAAAAGACCCACCATAAGGTTAAGCCAGAAAACCCAGTAAATTAGGTTTGAGATGATCCAGAAACCAGAAGTCGGTAATATAGAAACGGGTCCATTGACTGTGTATAGATTGGCTATATTCTCTGGGACAGGTGACAATCCTAAGAAAGGTAATGCTAGATAGGTCATACCTGAACCTACGTATTCGCTGAAGGTTTCAGCCCCCTCGAAGGGTCTCGATAACATGGCTGGTAGAAAGTCTGAGTCCCATACACTGATACCCATGTAATTTACACTCGCGCCGGCGTAACCTGCACCTTTAAAATCCTCTTTATTTTCTGTAGGATACATTTCTTCGTATGCTTCGTACTTGTCAACTAAAGTTATCTCCGACGTGTGATTTCCCTCTTCTTTTCTGTAATATGTGATATCATATGTTTCCCCGGCCTCCGTTCCATCCATATAATCAAAGAAGTCTTCATGATTTCTGATGGTTTCGTCTTCCATCTTTAATAATATATCTCCTGTTTTCAGACCAGCTTCTTCGGCGGGATATCCGTCTCCAAGACCTGTTACCATCAGTCCAGATTTCACCTCATGAGTTCTTTCGTTCGTACCGTCAAAGATCGTGACATCAACGTCACTCCCAGGTTCGATTTCCAACGCTCTATACTCATCGATACCTCCGATATCTACGCCATCGATATTTATGATCTCTTCTCCTCCTTCTACATCTAGGTTGTAAAGTGGAGATTCACTTGATATCTGTTTGATTATCACTCCGTCCTGTTTTGGAGATATAGAACCCATGAAGATGGTAGAGAATATAATAACCAAAATAATAGCAAGGATCACATTCGTAGTCGGTCCCGCTGCATATATCCTACTTCGCTTGAGCTTCGATAAACTGTTCATCTCATCTTCATCCGGTTCTACAAAGGCTCCCAGGGGTACGACTAAGAAAGCTAAACCCAAAGAATTTATCTTGACGTCGGCTACACGGGCTAAAATACCGTGGCTGAATTCGTGAATTATTATCGAGATAGCTAGTCCTGCGATACCGTACCATATAGGGATGAGAGGGTTCACTCCAGGTATCGCTAGAACCATATCCGGAGAGGGAGCTTGATCGGAAGGTATCTGCGAAGCCAGCATGGCTGACCAGATAACCAGTATCATGATCAGGACCATACATATGGAAGCCACTATGATGCCCAGACTACCATAAGTCTTCCAGAACTTCTTTCGTTTCTGTGCTGTCCCATCTATGAATTTTCTCCCTCTTTGAGTCTGCCAGATCAAGAAGGGTATAGTCATCTCTAACCCGAACCGTTCTAGGACTCCCAATTTCTGAAGTATCGTGAAGAATATGAAAAAGACTATGATGATTATCAAAGCGGTGATTATACCTGAACTGATGCCTAACATCAAATCCTCTTTACGCTGATATTATTTAACTATTTTCCCATGAAAAGTATCAATATAGACACTAAAAAAGCCAAAGCGGCTACAGCTGCTAAAGGTAAATACGCTTTCTTCATCAGTTCTCTATCATAAACTCTGATAATAGTTATCTTCGAAAGTGACCCCAGGCCCAGTGCTAGAATCAGAGTGACGACTGCGGTGATATCGCCTATCTCACCTCCGGAGTAAAGAACTGCAAGAGAAGCGGATACGGATGTAGTAGAAACTATACCGCCTGCAGCTACTGCATAAACACCGTAGGGACCCAAATATGTTCTTAGTAAAAATGCAGATACCGATATCAATGAAAAAAGCAGGGCGAATTTTGCAGCGGGTATGATGGCAAATGGAGTACCTAGTTCTAGGTCAAGCGAACTAGAATGGCTGTCTCTCTTTCTAACTATCATCATGATAAGGAATGAAACGAGGATAAGGATCCCAACGGGTAGGATCAGTGTGTATAAAAGATCTCCATTGGTGAGCACCAGGATCAAGATAAAGTCTTTGAGGATCATAGATGTGTTAGCAAGCAGTACCGATATCAGAGATATTGATAGTAACGAGGGGTTCTTCTTTGATTTCTGTGATATAGATGCGGTAGAGGCCGCTGAGTTCACGAATCCTCCTAGGAACGTCGATATCTTCATACCCTTTTCTGCTCCTACCAACTTTATCACTAGAAAACTGGTGAAGGACATGGAAGAAACGAATATGATCATGAGTACGGTTTTCGCGGTGTCGAACAACCTGCCAGGTCCGATCAGTGGATGTACGACTCCGATACTGTAAGTTAAAGGTAGTAATACTATGGCTACAGCTATGAACCTTACAGCACTAGAAAGTTCTTCTTTTGTCAGTATCGAAGCGAATCTGTGTATCTGCTTTTTGAATGTGAGTATGGTGAATATGAGAAGGGAGATGATGAGAGATTCAAGGATGAGTCCATAACCCACGGTCATCCCCATTAATAAAGTCAGTACCAGGGCTACAGAAGTAGTCATCCCAGGTTTGGATAACTTCTGTTTTAATATAGGTAAGGAAAGGAAAACAAAGATAAACAGCCCAATTAAGATGGCTATTCGGACCGGTTCGTCACTAAAAAATTTGACAGCAACAAATCCAAATATGGAGACTAATGTAAAACTCCTTGCACCGGATAATACTTCTCTATCGGCTTTGTAACCGTGATACTCCCTTTGAATCCCTAAAAGTAAACCGATCAGGATAGCGGCTAAACCGGAAATCATGTCGATTGGAGTCATTTTCTTGGTTCTTTATTTGATTCAAGGGTAATATTTTTACCTGTAATAACATTACTTCTGAGCAGGAAGGTCTATTAATGAGTTTAGAGGATATATGTGTCCGATGAGCGTGACTTTCGATATTGCATTGTTGGTTCATATGATGGTTGGAGTAGGGGGAAATTACCATGGATAATAATTATAGAAATTCTGACCCTCCCTTTTCTTCTACGGAAAAGGGTGAATGTGAACACTGTGCAGTAACAAAATATTGTGACGGAAGGGTTGAAGATTCATCATTCACCATCAAATCTGAACGTGAACGACGTCTTAAAAGGGGTGCATATATCCCCCAGAAAATAAGGAACAGTAACAAAATGGGGAATAAACTGAAGAAGACGACTATCTTATTAGCCATCATGGTTTTGATTCTGATTACATTTCTAGTTCTCTTATTTTGATAGATACATTGGCTAATACATTGGGCACATTATCGCCTTCTTATAGGGAAACATATATATAGAACCTCAATAGTCATTGTAACAAGAACATAACAACATAAGGTTGTAAACTCGTGGAGTGAATCATCATGATAAAGGAAGATAAAGTCCTAAAAGTCGCAGAAGCTAAATCATCGGATGTAGGAAGAGGATTAGCCCGTATCGATCCGGCTGTGAAAGAAAAGTTGGACCTGAATAGTGGGGATATCGTTCTCATAAATGGTACCAGGCAGACACCAGCTAAAATCTGGCCGGGAGATGAGAAAGATAGGAACACAGGTATCATCAGGATAGACGGTCCCACCAGAAGGAACGCAGGCGTTAAGATCGATGAGAAGGTGGGTATAGAGAAGGTCCAGACTAAAACAGCTAAAAAGGTAACTTTCGCTCCCACACAGCCCGTCCGGTTGATGGGTGGGGAAGATTATCTTAGAAGACAGGCCCTCCGTGATAGACCGATATCGAAGGGGGATTCCATCACTTTGAACGTCATGGGTAAAAAGATCGAACTTGTAGTTAAATCGTATTCACCCTCTGCCAAGGCCGTCATGATAAAACCAACGACCGAAGTCAAGATCTCTGAAAAGCCCATCAGTAAGGAAGAGATAACCCAGGTACCTAGGGTTTCTTACGAAGATATTGGGGGATTGGACAAGGAGATGGAGAAAGTAAGAGAGATGGTCGAGTTACCTCTCAGACATCCTGAGTTATTCGATAAGGTAGGTATCGAAGCTCCAAAAGGTGTATTGTTACATGGTCCACCTGGAACCGGTAAGACCCTGATGGCCAAAGCCGTAGCTAGTGAGACCGACGCTAACTTTTACAACATAGGCGGACCGGAGATCGTTTCGAAGTATTACGGTGAATCCGAAGGTAGACTTAGGGAGATCTTTGAAGAGGCTGAGGAGAACCAGCCGGCTATAATATTCATCGATGAGTTAGATTCCATAGCTCCTAAGAGAGACGAGGTAACCGGTGAAACGGAAAGGAGGATAGTAGCTCAATTACTTTCTCTGATGGACGGTCTAGAAGCTAGAGGAAAAGTCATCGTTATCGGAGCTACGAATCGTGCGCACGCACTGGACCCAGCGTTGAGACGGCCAGGGAGATTCGACAGGGAGATCGAGATCGGCATGCCGGATAAAGATGGTAGGAAAGAGATATTGGATATCCATACTAGAGGTATGCCGCTTGCTGACGAAGTGGATCTGATGGAACTCTCCAAGCATACTCATGGTTTCGTAGGCGCGGACATCGAGGCACTTGCCAAGGAAGCTGCTATGCTTGCGCTCAGGGAGATACTACCCGATATAGATATGGATCTTGAACAGGTACCCCCAGAGGTATTAGAACGTCTCGAAGTCAAGGAAGAACATTTCAAGACCGCGTTGAGAGAGATGGATCCGTCCACTATGAGGGAAGTGATGATAGAAACTCCAGAGGTCTCCTGGGACGACGTAGGAGGACTGAAAGAGGCAAAACAGCGTTTAGTCGAGGCCGTGGAGTGGCCACTGAAATATTCTGAAGTTTTCAAACATATGGACGCCGAAGTACCGAAAGGTATCCTGTTGAGTGGTCCTCCAGGAACCGGTAAGACCCTTCTAGCGAAGGCGGTAGCCAACGAAAGCGAGGCGAACTTTATATCTGTGAAAGGTCCGGAATTCTTCTCAAAATGGGTTGGTGAAAGCGAAAAGGCCGTGAGAGAGACTTTCAGGAAGGCCCGGCAGGCTGCACCGACTATAATATTCTTCGATGAGATCGATGCATTAGCGCCTAAAAGAGGTTCCAGTGCTGATTCTAACGTGTCTGAAAGGGTGATATCTCAATTGTTGACCGAACTTGATGGTTTGGAACCTTTACACGATGTGGTGGTTTTAGCGGCCACCAACAGACCTGAGTTGATCGACCCAGCACTACTTAGACCAGGCCGCTTCGATAGAAGGATAAAGATAGGTCTGCCCGATTTCGAGACCAGGGAAAAGATATTCGAGGTGCATACTAGGGACAAACCACTTGCCGACGATGTTGACTTACAAAATTTGGCTAAACAGACCAACAACATGAGCGGTGCGGATATAGCTGCCATCTGTAACGAAGGTGTTATGATAGCTATAAGAGAATTCATCAGTGAAGGTGGAGAGATGTCCGAGGAAGAACTCGAAGGTATGCTTGTGAAGATGAAGCATTTCGAGGAAGCTATGAGCGATATCGAGGAGAAGGTCGACGAGAGGAAGGATCTTCGAGATACTGAGAAATCACCGCAGGCGTACCGATAAAAACCCCATAACCCCATAACCCCATAACCCCATAACCCCATAACCCCATACCCCTTAACCCCTTAACAACTTTTTTATTATTTGTTCACAGTACTATATTGATGACTCGAAAGCCTATCAGATTGGATCTTAACGAAAATCACCTGTTGGATGATGAGTATTATGAGAGGTTGTTTTCTCAACTTGATGTAGATTTAGCTGATTACCCGTCGGAATATTCCAATGAACTCTGTGAAAAATTAGCGGATTATTACGGTTTAGATGCAGGTCAATTATTGATAGCTAATGGTTCTGATATGGTACTAGATACAATTTTTAAAACGATGGTTCCTCCTGGAGGTGTCATCGGTTTTTTTGAGCCCAGTTATGGATATTATACGTTCTTGGCCAATCGAAATGAAAGAAAAGTCTTAGAGATACCCCTAGGAAGCGATTTTACATTACCCAGTACGACTGATTCTCTCGAAGAAATCGACGCATTGGTGGTATGTTCACCTAATAACCCTACGTCTCTAAAACCGGATAAAAAACATATCGAATCATTGTTGGAAAAGGACCTTACGGTCATCGTAGACGAGGCCTACGCAGAATACAGTTCAGAAGATTGTTTAGACCTCTTATCGATGTCGAGTTATGATAATCTGATAATCACCAGGACCTTTTCCAAGGTATGGGGTCTGGCGGGTATAAGAGTGGGGTATGCGATCTCAAATACTCAGAATATAATGCTGTTGAAAGAGGATATGATGTCTTATAATGTTAATGTTCTATCCACTGCAGCAGCTTTATCAGCATTAGAGAACCATGAACTCATGGAAAAAGCTCTTGAAAAGACATTGATAGAGAGGGAGTATTTGGCAGAGGAACTTCGACTCATGGATTTCAATGTTCTTCCTTCGGAAACAAACTTTCTTTTCTGCCGCCCGCCCCATGGTATCGATCCCTATGAATTGTATACCGAATTGTCAGAAAGGGGTATCTTTATAAAAACATTCGACGAGCCCAAAATAGAAGATTTCTTAAGGGTAACGGTTGGAACCAGGGATATAAACGATGAGCTTCTCGATACTTTAGGCGAGATCATTTGACCTAGATTATTTCTAATATACTTAGGATCCTTCTTGATACCACTGCGATGAAAAATATAATCCCGATATAGATTAAAGTATCCATCCTATCTCCTGTGTCGATATCAGTATATGTTGAAGTCAATTCTCTAGAGATCAAAACACCTATCAGAATAAGTATCCCGAAGAGTTCAAGATTATGCCCCCCTACCAACACAAGGCACATCGAAGTCCATACACCGAGGGCTAAGACGATCTTTTGATGGATCATCATGGAACTTCCTCCAGGGTATATTTGATGTGTTTATCTTCTTTTTCGAATTCCACGACTCTTAGTGGTGTGTCCAGTCCTTCGGAAGCACAGGTGAGGTATGCGCTGCATATGGGACAGCCAGATCGTGTACAGAGATCCGCAGTTTTATCTCTAAGCTCTTCACAGTACTCATTGTAGTCACCGTGTGTGATCCGTAGTTTTACCTCGTCATCCTCCCTTCTCAGACTGAAAGATTTTGCCAAGGAAAGTCCGTGTGTCAATATCCCCATCCCTTCGCGGGCCCCCTCTATACCCACACCCCCGAGGTCGGATTCCATACGTTCCTTTGCATCTTTTAACAACGGTTCTCCTAGCGGTTCTATAGATATCCCTCTTCTACCGGCACCTCCTGTGATTATTGTCATCTCATCATATATATTCGGTATCCCTGTGAACTCTCCTGCAGGTATGTAAGTCCTAGAAGAACTGAGCTGTTTGCCAGGGGGTATGAATATCCCGTGTCCTTTTAGATCAAGGTCATCCAGTAGGTCATCTAGTGGTACCACGGAGGATCTGAGCATCCCTTCAGCGGTGGTTTTCTCTACGGTTTTAAGATGCATTATCGTGATTGTCAGAACACCAATAAAAAGGGAACCAAAGGCTATATTGAGATATTCTGTAAACATAAATAGATAAATGCTCAGTATTATGAATACAGTACCGATGATCTTCGATATGTACTCTGGCCTTTTTATATCTGTGAAATCCATATCTTCTATGCGAAGATAAAGCTGGAATTTAAAACTATCGCAAAAGATTTAATTGAGTAAGTTCAATGGTTCTTGAGATGGTTCAAGATAAAGGTGCGGCTGCAGTCATCGTCTTCCTGCTGGTTCTTTCAGGTTTAGCAGGTATAATTTCAGCTCAGCCAAACCATCATGATTTTGATGAAGCCGAGGAAGATGTAGAGGCTCTTTATATATCACTAGGTAGGACAATAGCTGTTCTTGAAAGTTCTTTGAATCACACGTTGGATGTGAATCTGACGGTTGAATCCAATGATGGAGTGGAGTTCGAGTACAGGTCTGAAAATCTTGAAGAAGCGTTGAATCTCTCCAGGGAAGCTCTGGATACTGTTGGCTATTCCGAAAAGATCCTTGGAGATATCGAAGGTGAAGTTTCGAGTTATGAATACCTGGAGAACCTGTATAAACCGTACAGTAGATCAGCCCAAAACATAACAGGTTTTTCAGAAACTCATATTGAATATATAGATAATTTAGAAAAAGCTTTAGAGGTATACGAGGATTGGAAGGCGAACGAAACCGAGGCAGAGTATTTAAAAGAGGGGATAGATTTTCTGAATCGCGCCTCCTACGACCTGAAAGATATGAATGAATACGTTCTCGATGCTGAATCATATATCGATGGGATCGATGATGAAAGATTGGACAACGAAGCCCTTCTTGGATATATCTCTGACATCAAAGATATGCTAGATCAGTATGATGACTTCCATAGAGATATTTTATTCCTATATCAGTCGATACCCTCCCATATGGACCTTGTAGTTCCTTCCACCGCCCATCCTGGAGAGGAGATAACATTTTATGGCATCTACATAGAAGAGGGGGTGCTCGTCGAAGGAGCGGAGGTCGAACTGACGATTGAAAATTCATCTGAAATGAGTACCGTCACCGATGAGGATGGCTTTTACAGTATTGATTATAAAGTACCCTGGGATATCGGTATACGCACTGTAAATCTAACCGTTTCAATCAACGGCCTGAACCAAAGTGCTGAACTCGATATCGTGAAATATCTTTCTGAAATCCAGTTATGGGCTGATAAGGAGTATTATGAACAGGATATCGAACTGCAAGGCGAGTTTCTAACTGATGTCCAGGTTCCATTTGATGAGATCTCTTTAAATACCACTTTTAACAGAAGTGTTGAAGTTTCTCCAGCGGGCTTTTTTGCTTTAAATTACTCTTCTGACATCTTTCCATGGGGTACCTCAAGCATCGAGGTATCATACCCAGGTAATGAAACCATCGAAGAGACCAATGCGTCGATATCTTTCGATGTCAACATACCTACGAGGTTGTCATTGGAATCTGAGATAATCGGGGACACAGGCGAGATAGAGGAGGTTCCCATACAAGGAGGATTGTTCAATGCAAGTTCCGAAGAGGCTTTAGTGGGATCCGATGTTTATCTCCGGATCGACGACCAACGGCTTGAAAATTACACTACGGACGATGATGGTAGATATAGTGATGATTTAAGTGTTGACGATATAGCACCTAGTGATGGTCTATATATCTTGGAAGCGGTATTCGATGGAACCACCAAATACCGCTCTTCCGTGTCGGACCCGATATTCATCTATATAAGAGGGGATGTTATCGGTATCGGTGATGACCCAGATGATATCATTGATGGTGATGGTGACGATGATGGTGACGATGATGATGACGAACATGGTTTATTCCCTCCAGACGAAGAGGTGGGTCTAGTTATCGTTCTGGTGATATTGATTACCTTAATATCTTATTATTTCATATTTTATCGGAAAAGATCTATCGAAGATGAAAAGGAGGATACTGGTAAGGGAGATAGTATCGGATCTGTTTCAGGTCCTGTTCTTCAAATTGAAGGTGATAAAGGTCTATCGGCCGCTTCTAAGGATGACATACCTAAGATATATCACGAGTTCATAGAGAGGTTAAAAGAGAAGGATGACCTGAAGTTTAAAAAAGGCTCCACTCATCGGGACATCGAAAGGGAAGTGTCTTACAAAACCGGATCGGATGAGATAGGGACAGTGACTTCGATCTTTGAGAAGGCCTTCTTCTCAAGTAAAGAGATCACCAAGAATGAGGTCCAACGCTTTAACGAAGGTATGAACACGTTGAACAGGGTGATCGGATGAGGAAAAGGATGAGAACTATCACCATATACATCATAGCTGCAGCGGTTGTTGTACTCATGTTCATATTCTCACTATCCGCTCCATTGGTTACGAACGATGCGGACTTCAGCATTTACAACACGGGATGGAACGGCTGCAGCAGACTTGCTATTCGGACCTACGAAACTGGAGATTTCACACCTAATCTCAGGTTGGCTAACGACCGAGAGATGGAGGTCGTACAAAAGGATATTATGGAATATTCCGTAAGACCCAACTCGACTTCTATGGTGTTTTTGGGTCCAAATCTAGATTTTGAATCAGAAGAGATCGGATATGTAGACGATTTCTTGAAAGATGGAGGTAAGGTAGTTTTAGCAGATGATCATGGGACCGGGAATCAATTACTGGAAGGTCTGAATACATCTTCTCGTTTCGCCGGTGAAACGTTTTTCGACCTTTCATTCGAGAAATCCCCCGAATTCTCGGTAGTTTACGATATCAGAGAACATGCCCTTACGCAGAACCTTTCTTTTGTCATGCTGAATCGACCTACATATCTGATACCCGATGATGGGTCTACATCTCTGATGAATAGTACTGAAGGGAGCTGGGTGGAGGTAGATGAAGGCGAAAAACGTAAGATCGGGAAATCGCCGGTCATGTCCGTTGAAAGGTATGGTGACGGTGAATTGATCTTGCTGTCTGATCCTAGCGTGATGATAAATTCTATGTTCGATAGGTTGGATAACGATATACTGATCATGAATTTGCTCGACTATATATCTGAGAATCGAACAGATATCATCATCGATGAAAGTCATAGAGAAATGAGTTTGATATATCGGATGGTTTATTCGGGAGATTATCCCTCTTCAACTGTCTCATTTATAGGGATATCTGGTGCTATATTGGCGACGGCCGCAGTCATGATCCCTGGTCTTAAAGATAAAACATTCAAGTTGATCGATAGATTATTGTCGTTGTTTATTAAAGAGGAGAGAAAAGATACGCTCTCAAAAGTATTAAATAATCATCCTGATTGGGATAAACATAAGTTGGAATGGATACACGAAAGACTGTCTGAATCTGTCAATCGACGGGAGGATTAATCTTGAAAGATATAGCTCGATATGGAGAGAAGTTTGAAGAAGTTAGGAGAAACGTGGGAAACGTCATCGTAGGGTACGAGGATGTCGTAGATGATTTTTTGATATGTTTGATGACGGAGGGTCATCTACTGCTGGAAGGTGTCCCCGGGATAGCAAAGACCACATTGATCAAGACATTTACTAAAGCCGTAGGACTCGAATATGAAAGGATACAGTTCACCCAGGACCTTTTACCCGCTGATATATCCGGTCACTATTATTACAACCAAAAGACCGGCGAGTTCGAACTGAGGAAGGGCCCCATCTTCGCTCAGATACTGATGGCTGATGAGATCAATAGAGCTCCACCTAAAACACAATCGGCCTTGATAGAGGCCATGCAGGAGCAGCAGGTCACCATAGAAGGTAACACCTTTCCTTTACCTGATCCCTTTTTAGTAATAGCTACAAGAAACCCCATCGAGACAGAAGGGGTTTATCCCCTCCCTGAAGCCCAACTAGACAGGTTCATGATCAAATCCGATATGACTTATCTGTCCCAGGATGAAGAACTAGATATGCTGCGTATGAAGAACGATTTTACTGCAGAAGATATCGAAGAGGTAGATGAAAAGTTTGGTTATGATATCATAGGCTTACACGATCAAGTACACGTTTCAGAACCGGTTTTAAAATATATACGAGATATCGTGATAGAAACCAGGAACGTAGAAGATCTTGTTCTCGGGGCGAGTCCCAGGGCAGGTGAACAGTTGTTGTACGCATCTAAAGCCAAGGCTTTGGTGAACGGTAGAGATTACGTCGTACCTGATGATATCAAATCTATTGCTCACAAGGTCCTCAATCATCGGTTGATATTGTCCATCGATGCTGAATTAGAAGAGATAGAGAAGTGGGACGTTATGAAAGAGATCTTAGAAGAAAAGGTAGAGGCGCCGAAAGGTAAATTCAACGATTGACGGAGATATAGAAGGGTAATAGAACCATTATCGTAACCGCTGAAAAGGCGAGGGCCATCGGACCTGTGTTCCCTTCAGCCAGGATGAATTCACTTATATCTAGATAATCGATCAGGGCGTAGAATGTAACTATAGTGGCTGAGAAGTAAGCTGCGGCTAGTATAGATGCCTTCAGATCGAAATGTAGGTCGAAGGAAAGAACGATCTTCCAGTAGACGATGAAAGGTAGAACGAAAGATGTTATGAACAACGTAAGGTAGAGTGTATCCGCGAGACCTGTATGGGTGATGAAGAATCCTGATAGAAGACTCGTTCCTATCAACCCTGCATATTCTAATACTTGATTTTCCTTCTCAACTGCAAAGGAAACCAGCAGTATCGGGATGATATTAAGAAGAGGTAGCAGTCCCATATTTGAATGATAGTACGATGAAAAGATCAAGAATCCGCCCAACAGATGTATCAATTCTTTTTTCAACCCCTGATCCCTCCTTTTTGTGTCAAGATCTTGATCCCCTTTGTGGATGGGTGCAGTAGGAATGTAGATACCTCAAGACGTTGGAGTTCGTGGACTACACGTTCAAGCTCTTCATAATCCTCATATGTATTCTCAAGTTTTTCATCCGTGATCTCATCTACGAGATACCAAGGCGAGAAAGGTATGATCACCCATAACGTTATATCCATACGTTTGAGGTTCTCGACAGCCTTTATGAAACTCCTAGTAGATGTTTCTAGGTCTGACATTATGATAACTAGAGAGGACCCTGATCTCCTTTTTATCTTCTGCGTTGCGGAGAGTATACCTGCCAGTTCACCCTTCTTACTTGATGAGAAGAAATCACCTACGATCTTAGTAAAATCTTCTTCGCTTCTCTCTTCGATGCTTTTTTCGACCTCATAATCGGTCCTTTCATATCCTTCAGAGTCTACCTTACCAGGCAGACCTGAAAGATCCTTGTAGATCCTCTGAAATGTCTCTCTTTTATGGTCTGGAGGATGATGGTATAGGGTTCTTTTATGATCGAAAACGGTTAGACCGAAATCATGACCAGAAAGTTCAAAGTTTTTTAACAACTCGAGGGCGATGAAGATCGAATGTTCAAGTTTGCTTGCTTCATCTTTTTTCCCCCTTCTCATCGATGGACTGCAGTCGAGGAGTATCTGACATTCTACAGGAGCCCTCTTCTCATAGGTCTTGGTCATCAGCTTTTGGAATTTCGAGATGGATTTCCAGTGGATATCCCGCATCCGGTCCCCAGGTTGATAATCACGGATTGTATCCAATTCAGCGGTCCTCGTTATGAATCTACTGATATCCTTAGTTTGGAGTTCACTTTTGACCCTTTTAGCGTAACGATGAGCTCTTTTTATGGCGTCTTTTGAGCTGTGGACCGTTATCTCTTGATCACCTTTTTTGTAAAATTCCTCTTTGTACAGTTTCATCGAATCGTATATGTATCCCTTCAGATCCCCCAATCTTTTGTTACCTCTACCTTTAGGCACTAGTTCATGTTTTATCTCCTTACTAGGATAGATCGTACCGCTGAATTTTTTATCGGACTGCACTTCGATATCGTCAGTACATCCCAATTCAAATTCGAAGTACAGAGGGTGTTTCGATAAGATCTTTTGTGAGAGATGAAACTTTTCATCGGCATATTTCTCCCCGCTTGAGATCTCGTTCTCTAGATGGATCTCTTTATCTGAACGCCCAAAATGATATCTAGAGTATAAGAAAAGGGAGAAGATCCCTGCTGATATAACAGGAAGGTACGGGTTCTGTAATATGAACCCACCTACTAGAAGATAGATAGGAACTAAGAGTAATATCCTTCCTCTAAGTGTCATCTCTACATCGGCCACTACTCATCCCTCACTAACATAGTGTAATGCAGGTCTCTATAGACTTCTTCGTTTACTAACAGGAAGAATTTCAACCTGTACACACCCGGCGTTTCTACAGAGAAGTCAACTGTCATATTCCATTTTTCAGTATGGTTCAAGGAGATATCCGTTTCGAAATACGTAGTATTCTCAGGGAAAGTTATATTGTCGGATAAGGTTCCTATAGATGACATATTTTGTATCTCATATCCCAAACCCATAACGACCGTGTAATCAGTGGTTTCATGCTCCCTGTTGACCACTCCTATGGTTATACTACCTGTCTCGTTTACTTCTAGAGCATCTGGATACTCGTCAGCCATCTCTCCTTCACCTAATATGTAGAATTCTGTGAACCTCTCACCTGTTCTGGGAGTTGTGACGATATGTACTGCTAGGGCTCCAGAAGCTATGAGTAGTATAACCGTTGCGACAACGAGAGCTTTATCGATAAGGTCATAGTTTTTCCAATCCGGAGGTTGTATATCAAATTCTATATGGAACACTTCTTCGGTCGGGACGGCTCTTCTTCTGTAAAATGCTAGTCCAGAAAATGCAAAGATGAATAGTGATATTGAGGTAAGAAGAGGTACCAGACTGATCTCCCATATGTAGTTTAAAAGTAGTCCGATGAGCGGTGTTATCGCTATACTCAATCCGAAAGAAAGAGCGATCCTCTCGATCTTATCTAGAGGTTCTTCTTCAGGGAATAGGAAAGAGATAAGCACGTAGCCTGGGAAGAACAGTAGGTACGGTAGACCTAAGACTGTCCGAGCCGTGCTGTCTGGAGTGAAATAAATCACCAGCAGCAGGAAGGTGGTTAGCAAGACCACGAATCCAAGGTCCCACGGATTTTCCCTTATCTGAACTTTCAAAAGCCTTTCACCTACATGTCAAATTGACTATTTCTTATAAATGATTTTCCGGTCTTATTTATCAATATCTAATCCCTCAGACTGAACGAACTCTAGATCGTTTTTGAGAGCTATTTCCGCCTTCTGTAATTCTCTAGCTACATAAGCCATATGGTCAAGTCTAGAGATCATATCTTCTCTTATCATGGTGTCGCATATGGACTTTGCATCCTTACCGGTGATTATCTTATCGATCTCCCCGGTTTCGACCTCGAGTTTACCACCCTTGTGGACATTCTTATAATGTTCCGCCGTGATCTCGTCATCGATAAATATCACGAAAAAACCTTTTTCGTCGAATTCCACTTTTTTTTTCTCTTCAGCTTTTATCTTTTCAATCTCTTTCATCTAAGACCACGTCCCTAGCTTTGACCATATTATTTAGCTTTTTGTAAGCCACTTCTTTTCGAAGATTTCTTAAACCACAATCTGGATCGATCAATATTTCGCTTCCGAAGCAGTTGACCGCTCTTTCTATACGATCTTTGATCGTTTTTATGTCTTCAACCGGCTCTTTCGTTGTAACGACACCTGGAGCTAATCGCTGTGGGAATGATATATCTTCGTAAACGTCGAAAAGATTCGGATTCGTCGCGAACTCGTGGTCTAAAATATCTACATCTATTTCGATCAGCTCCTCAGCGATATCCGTGACATCACCGCAGACGTGAAGTGCTGTGTTGGTATCTTTAGGAAGCAGTGTTTCTAAAGCATCTTTTGCGTATCCTGATGATTCTACAGATAAGAAAGGCTCATCGATCTGTATAACGTCACAAACCTTAGAAAGTTCCTGAACTTCTATTTTTAAAGCCTCAGCGGTATCCATGACAGCTTCTTTTGGATCTTCATAATGTAGATCGTGCGAGCTTTTGACCAAGGTCCAGGGACCGGTTACGATACCTTTCAACCCTATATCATCCGGGAGACCGTTCTTTATCTTAGCTTGGTCCTTCACGGTGATAGGTACTCGATATTCTATATCTGAGACGATCTCAGGTCTTTTTTTCATCCTGTACCCTTTGAGCTTATCGGCAAATATCTCTATCATACCACCCCGGGTCTGCCCGTCAGATATCAGTTCTATCCCATTGTCCAATTGGGCTTTAACGGCCTCTTCGATACTCTCAATAAATGGGTCCAAATCCTCGAAATATGATCTTCCAAGAGAATCATTCGGAGGTTTTACAGGATAACTCCCTACTACCGTTGTGATAAGGTCTTGGTTAAAGTCCATGAGCAAGGATATACCTTCCATTTAAAAAAGGTTATCCAATGATCTTAGAGGTGGTTATAAGGGTGTTCTGGATCTATGTCGATTCCAAAATACTCTTCAGCACCTTCGGCGACTAGTTTATCCACCATGGAGATATTTGTAAGCTGTGTTTCAGCATTTTCGATAGGACCGTAGTATATGAAGTCCCCTCCCAGTATAATTGGAAGATCGTTGATGGATGTGTCTATTGTGTCGAACACCTTCTTTTTCTGCTCTCCCAACCACTGCCAGGACTCAACGGTATTGTGCATGGCACATCCAACGGGAAGTCCGAATTCACTTTTGAAAACCGGTATAGCTCTAAGGGTTTCACTTGCACCTTCTTTGAAGGGCTGTGCCGCCGTATCTAAAAGAAGGTTTTCTATGCCCGCGTCATTTGCAATCTCTATCAGTCCTTCATCCAGAAGCTGACCACCATCTTTGATAATATCTAGTCTACCTTGGACGTTACCACTTTTAGGATTGAAAGCAAGAACGACTGCAGAATCGGGTGTGTATCTGTTTAAAGCTTCGATCTCCTCTTCAACGATCCCGATGTTGATACTGTTGTATATGACCCTATCAAGCCCATCTTTTTCTTTTAGATATTCAAGGGTCTTTATCCTGACATCTGATTCGGGCATATCGATAGAGAAATATCCTCCGATTTGATCGAGTGCAAAATCTATCTTCCAATCGATCTCCTCTTCTTCGTAAATAAATATATCCGGGATCGCTGGAACATGGGTCGTCTTGGAGACATTTATCTGCTGATCGATCAGTTCCTTCGCTCTTACAGTGTTATCTTTTGGCCTATCGAATTCTCCTTCATAGAAAAGGCTTCCAAACATCAGAGTAGGGTTCTCTCCTGGTAATCCACCTACCTTGATGTTGTTCAATTCATACTGGACCTGTTCTGTTGTGAAACTGAACATCATACCGCCTCCTGGTCAGAGATCTCGCCCCATGGTGAAACATGTATCTTAGAGTGTAACGCCATGTCCGTTTGGAAACTGTGCTTTTCTCTTTTCTTGATAGATATGGCTTGGAAGGGCTCGCCAAATGACCCAGGATCTCTTTCCCGGGCCTCCTCTACGGCTTTTAAGATCTCTTCGTTAGAAGTAACACCGATCATATCTATAACCTCCACCTGCTCCCTGAATCTGTTCACCGCCTCTTTTGATATATTCTCTATATACGGGACCGCACCCGGCGCATCGATGATCCTCCCCTCCTCGTCGATACCGTTCTCTGAAAGTTTGATAAAGGTATGTCCCGACCTGTGACCCCTCACTTCAGCCCCGCAGATTATCAGGGACCTGATTTTGGGGTTTGATAGAGTGTTCGTGATCACTTTCTCGATCCCCAGGTTCT
The DNA here is from genome assembly GCA_046497075.1 of Candidatus Saliniplasma sp. Lineage (GTDB taxonomy): Archaea > Thermoplasmatota > Thermoplasmata > Halarchaeoplasmatales > Halarchaeoplasmataceae > Saliniplasma. Next base: position 7,151 of record JAWOGF010000001.1, on the reverse strand, counting down.
CGGTCTTCATGGGCCCCCATATAGCCACTTTTTCATCTGGGAATTCGAACTTATCATCCAATGTGACCACGGCTACAGGTGAATCTTCGTTACCGATGTGATAATTTCCCTTCCATGGATATAGGTCACTCATAACTCGGATAACCCCCTTATGATCTCGCAGGAATTTTCTTCGGATTGCATAGGGATGATATGAGCCCCTACTTTGGTTTTTAAACCTCTTTCCTCGGCACCAGATATCAATTTTTTGTAAAACTCCACTGTAAATGCGATCGATTCCTTCGAAAAATCACCGCTAGTGAGGAACCTATTTCTGACCAATTTTGGTATATTCACTTGAGGTATAGAATCGATAAGAGTATCCATCTGAGACCGGGAGGCTAAGGGTGTTGTCGAGACCAAAACCGGCGGCGGTGTATCTTCGCTTTCCTCTTCGATATCCTCTAGACAATCCAGTGTTTCATCAACATCATATGAGATCTGTGTCTGAAAGAAATCCGCTCCAGCTTTTATCTTCTTTGCAGCATACTCCGATTCACCTCTCCTTGCAGGGATCAAAACACCCCCTACGTTGAAATCCGTTGGCTGTTCGAGATTTTCGAGTTCATTCATATACCTGTTCCTGGTCCTGTAGGGTTTCGAAGAAAGTTCAGGCATCAATTTTCCCTGGTTAAGATACTGTTTGACTCCTGTTATGAGTTCGAGAGAATTGATATGCCCTACTCTCTCTTCAGCTGGATAGTCTCCCATGGATACATCTCCACTCATAGCGAGTAGGTTTTTGATGCCTAAACATTGTGCACCTAGTAACCATTTTTGAAGACCACTTAAAGTTGAATCCCTGCAGGTAAGATGTACAATGGTTCTGATATCGATCGCTTTTTTTAGAAGGTATGCATAGGGTGCCGGATCAATCCTGACCAGACCCACGGGATTATTACATATATTGACCGCGGAAAGATCTTTCAGGAAATCGTAGTCCTCTACATCATCCAGATAATCGGATACATCCCCTCCCCTAGGCGAAGGGATCTCGTATGTTATCGGGAATCCTTCATCGTTAAACAAACCATTGACTTCAGTCATGGTTTGGGAATAATATTCTATTTATTTATGGGTTTTGTTTATATTTTGGGATATAAGTGATAAATCGAAAAATTATAAATAATGTTTAAGTGCTGAAAGTTACGATGGAGGAGAACGGTAAGGACATGGACGGTGATGATCTTTCAATCTGCGAGCATACCTCGAAGGAGAAGGATTGGCTTGAACTTCTCAACGGTAAAGATAGATTGACCTTAGCTCCACATCCCTTCTGTGAGGATTGTGGGTTAGTTAGAAATATCGGACCTGATAGACCTCGGAAGATTGGTTTTTTCATCGACGTGTTGAGCGAACTCGAGAGGTATCTAGAAGAGGAAAATAAAAAAGGTGGTAAGCCGAAGTTGATCGAAGCACATAAAAGATTGATAGTCAAAGATATGCAGGAAGAAGACCTTTTCCAGGATCTTTATGGGGCCATGGCTTCCGCTCAAAAAGAGATGTTCATAGAGCTGGTACAGAAGTATAGACCTGATCTAAAAAGTTATGAGATAGAGTATTATCTCGAATGAATACTGTTAAAAAGTTTTTATATGAATTCAATAGGTAACGATATACATGGAAAAAGTCTCAGTCATAATCCCTACACTCGATGAAGTTGAGGGTATATCCCAAGTATTGGAAAGTATTCCTGAGGAGGAGTTGAAGGGCGAGGGTTATGGAGTCGAGATCTTGGTCGTAGATGGTGGATCTTCAGATGGCACCAGGAAGATAGCCGAGGAGTATGGGGCACAGGTACTTCTCGAAAGAGGCGGAAAGGCGTCAGCGGTAAGAAGAGGTTTTAAAGAGTGTCAGGGAGACTATGTCTTTTTAATAGATGGGGATGGGTCTTATCCATGTGACAAGATCTCCTTGATGCTGGATAAGTTACAGGGTGGGAACTCCATGGTTTTAGGTAATAGATTTTCCGGCGGTGTTGAAGACGGGGCCATGTCTAAGGTCAATCGGTTCGGGAACAAAGTACTGACCTTCATGGCCAATCGACTTTATGGGACCGACGTATCAGATCTATGTACCGGTTTGAGAGGAGTAAAACTTACTGACTTAGAAGGAAACATAACCGGTAAGGGTTTCGAAGTGGAAGCTGCATTACACGCTTTGATGTGTGATCAGCAAATCTGTGAGATCTATATAGATTATAAAAAGCGTAAGGGAGAATCTAAATTACGGATATGGGATGGATTCAAGATAGCTAAGAGATTGTTGATAGAAAAGGTCAAAAAATAAAAGAGTAATAAAAAGAGGTTTTTAAGGGATTTCTTAACCTCCTAGCTCATGGCCTCATATGAATATGTTGAACCATGGATAGTGGTTGAACAACAACATCATCCCTATGATGAACAATCCAGCCACAACGAGCATAGCTGTCTTTTCTTTATCTGACAGTTCGGTTTCACCTAGTCCAGCATATAAAGAGATAATCCCTCCGAGTATCAGACCGATAAAAGCGAGCATCCCCGCATATTTATGGGCTCTCAACTGACCTTCTTGGAAATCTTCTCGATCTTCCTCTTGTTGCTCCCGCGCATCTTCATAATCTTCTTCGGTCTCATAGTCGTCTCTGTCTAGATCTTCAACTATGTCGTAGTTTGGTACTCCTGAAAATACCGTCCAGACCCCGGCCACAGCTATCAACAGCATGCTTACCATGAGTAGAACCATTATCGGGGTTTTCCCTAAACCTTTCTTAGGGGGTTTCCCAGGGTGATAACCTCTTGGCCCTGGTTGCTGATCCCACTCTTTTTGTTGTTGAGCTGTAGGGGGCTGCGGTTCCTGTTGTCCAGACGGCTGCTGCTGACCTCCAGGCGGTTGTCCATAATTCTGAGACCTATTTCCTTCAAATTCTTCGTCCATCTCGTTTTCACCTTTATAATGGGAACATGGATAATTATAAAATATTTTCCCTAAAAAAATTAAGAAAAAAGGAAGGGTTTTGGTTGTATCGGGGATTCTGATTTAGGAGATCCCGACGCTAAGTGCAAATTCTCCGCCAAACCAGGCAAAGATGATTATCACTAGTGCAAAGCCAGCTAAAGCGACCCTGAACCATTTATCCCAATCATCTCTAAAGAATACACCTAGTAACACACCTGATGCCAATAAGAACAGGCCTATATTAGTTAATATGTTACCAGTGTATTCCATGGCGTTTTCTGTAGCTTCGCGGTCAGCCATTTCTTTATTTGTTAGACCATCGTCATCTTCGATATATCCTTGGTCTTCTCCATCATAATTGGTTTGGAATGGTGCTGCACTGATTATGACAGCCCCTATCATGATCACCAGTAATCCTAAAACTACTAACATGGCAATCATATTGTCAGTGGCCAACTTTTCGAATAAAGATTTTTTTGGTTCCTGAGGGGGCACGTGTCTTGGTTGATGTTGATACTGCTCTTGTGGAGGTGTTTCTTGTGTCGGTGGCTGCTCTTGTGGAGGCGTTTGCTCTCCACCCGGACTTTCACTCTGAAAAGGTTCTTCTTCCATTTAATCACCTAATGTGGTAATAATACATAGCGTATATATGTTTTATGTTGAATTAAACAGATTGGACATCGTATTTTTGAAGATCTGATTTAGAACTGGGGTCTCTCAGTCCTTTTCTTCTAACTTCTTTTCTAATCTAGCTATCCTCTCTTTTAATTGTTCGACCTCGTCTTCTTTCGACGATTTTGTGAGTTTTTCGTAAGTCGACTTGATAGATTTTAGTGGATCTTTCATAAGGTCTGAGTATTCTTCTGTGAGCTGCATAAGTTTGTATTTCAGGTCTGGTCGTTTTATACGGAATCCTTTCCAGAATTCGCCGTATATGTCATAATACTTATCAGGTATTTGTTCTAACAATTTATCCATATCCTCCGAAATCGACATCCATATCTTTAACAGATCCCCTGCCTCTTCCTGGTGCTCCTCTGCTAGATCTTTTACTTCTTTACGTATCTTTGTAGATAGTTCATCCCAAGTTTCTAACAACTTTATCTCTTCTATCTCTAAGGTTTCTTTACTCGTTTCCAATTCTTCGCGTACATCTTTTATCATGTCGAACCAGAGGGGGTACAGATCTCTCATCTCCATCTCTTCATCCTCGATAATCCTCTGGCTGTCACCTATATATTCGTAAATGATCTCTTTGATATCTGCTTTTTTACTCTTCATCTCATCGCGGATCTCTTTTAAGCTCTCGCTCATCTCTACGTGGAGTTCCTTCCACTTCTTTTCTAGTTCTACTAGATCTTCTTTTGGGATCTCAGTTTTCTCCAGTTCCTCTTGGAATATATCTGATTTTATATCCCATCTTTTCCCGATCTTGTCCATGTGTTTTTTGTGAGTGTTTTTTATGTCTTCCAACCCTTTGTCCATCTCTTTTTTTAAGTTCTGCCAGAACTTCAAGATATTGTAGGATTCTTCTTGAAATAGATCCTCTAAGATGTTGAACGTCGAGACCATCTTTTCTTTAGTCCCTTCTTCACTCTTTTCTTCACTCTTATCTTTAGAGACCTTTATGGTGATATCCCCTTCTTCTTCTTTTTCAGTAACGGCCTCGTAAAATTTCTTGTCAGCCATACGTTCAGCTATCTTGTCCTTATTTTGTGATTCTTTGAATTCAAATTCTAGGTCTTCAAATATCTCCTTCATCTCCTCTTTGGTAAATTCATTTTTCAGGTCTGATATGAGTTCTTCATCTTCAGCGTTTTCGTGAACTTCCATATATCTTTCATATAATTCATTCATAGTTAATTCTCCCTTTATGGTCCTATAGGTAAACGGACTAATATAGTTTTTCAAGAGGTTTTAGTAGTTAGGTATAAGGTATGGAACGTAGGTATAAGGTATGGAACGTAGGTATAAGGTATGGAACGTAGGTATAAGGTATAGAACGTAGGTATAAGGTATGGAACGTAGGTATAAGGTATGGAACGTAGGTATAGACCGAATGTATAGAACGTAGGTATAGACCGAATGTATAGAACGTAGGTATAGACCGAATGTATAGAACCATCCTGCTTCTTTGATAGATGAGGGACAGAAAAAGGTAATCCCAAAGGACTAGGATGTGAATGGAATCCTATCGTAAAATATAGAAAAAGGTAAGGAATGGTGTTTTATTACTTGTATTCCTGACAACTATCGCAGTACCATCGACTGTATTCGTTTATCCATCTCATCTGCGACCCACAAGTAGGGCATGAGTTCTGCTCTTCGGTTTCCTGTTCTTGTTGTCCCTGCTGCCATCCCTGCTGGGACTGTTGTGTCGGTTGAGTTCCAGGTTGCTGCTGTTGCTGTTCCTGCTGCCATCCCTGCTGAGACTGCTGTCCTTGCTGCTCTTGTTGTCCCTGCTGCCATCCCTGCTGAGACTGCTGTGGTGGGCCTTGCGGTGGTGGCGTTGTTTGGGATGCGGGATGTATCGGAACTTTGTAGTCCTGGCAGTTATCACAGTACCATCTTTGGTAGTCCTGTACATACCGCATAGGTGATCTACAGTCGGGACACATATTGGCATGGGTATCTGCTTCACCCAGTTTCATGTAACCTAGTAGTATCAGCAGACCCGAGAGAACCATACCAAATATGAATCCTAGTATGATGTAGATTATCAAATTATCTTTCACAGTATCGGATTGTCCGTAATCCATGGGTTTAATAATGCTCTCTTCAAACTTACTTTTGAGCACCAGGGCGATCCCTGCGAAGATCAGATATAGAACACCCTGCATGATCCTCCAGGCACCCCAAGCCCATGCGCTCCAGATCAACCCGCTCATGATCGACCATAGGCCCCAAAGACCGTAAAGTAGTGCTGCGACTAAAAAGAATATGGCCGCATAACGGAACATATCTCTAGCTTCTTTCAATTTCGGTGGTAGATTTCGATTCTCGTCCGGTATCGATAACATATTTGACATATCCATATTTATCACTCCTTTTTGACGTCTTCAGGAGGTGGGGGAGGGGGTGTTTCACTCTGCCCTTGCCCACCTTGACTTTGTTGTTGAGATTGTGATGGTCCTGATGGTGGAGGAGGCTGCTGATACTGCTGCTGAGGTGGTTGTTCTCCTCCTTTATCCCCACTCTTCAAAACCTTAACGATGATCACGATGATCACTATGATTATTATGATAGGTAATATGATCGCTAAAGCTAAGCACAACATACCTCTCGCGATGATATCATCTATAACGCCTTCGTCAAAGTCAATTTCACCGTCGCTAGAGTCACCGTTTGAACCGTCACCATTTGAATCATCAGTTCCAGGTTCTGCCTCGTCGATGTAGTATTCTCCTGAGTCAACTGAATCCTTCCAATCATAGGTCTCTACACTATCTATTTCTAAAGACTCGGGATTGCCTACCAACTCTAAGGAGAAGCTAGTTTGTAATGTACTTGTGCCAAAGCCAGAAGCATCGAGTGTTTCTGCTCCAGTAGGATAATTTAGATACACAACACCTGATGTATCTGTATAATAGTATCCGCTGTAAAGATCGTATGACTCATCATTTTCGTCTCTTAAGCCTATATAATACCATAACTCCTCATCTTCCTGGATAGTACCTTTCACTTCCAGCTCAACATGGATCTCGCCGCCACTTTCTTCAATGCTGGCGCGGACAATGTCGATATCTGGTCTTTCAACATTATTGTCCCATCCATATCCGCTTTCACTGTAGTACCAGTAATCTACATCGTCTGTTGAATCTGTGATCTCATCGCTGTATTGTGCACTAGCTAAAGCTGGGGCGAGTAACAAAGCTGCTACAACTATCATTGCCATTACATATTTTTTTATTTTCATATTATCTAATCCCCTACGTGTTATCAATGGGTAGGGCTAACTAGTTTATAAATATAACTATTTATGACTATAGTGTTAGACATAACTAATATGTTATTTTTGAATAGAACTTTTTAATCCATCCTTTAGCGAAAGTTTTCTTTTTGCTAAACCGATTAAAGAGTTTCTGGATTGTTTTTTGAAACTCTTTTAATGAGTCTATTAGAAGAGGAGATAGTTCCCGTTTGATACTTTTCCAAATGAATTCGATAGGGTTAAG
>JAWOGF010000043.1:0-3076 GCA_046497075.1 Candidatus Saliniplasma sp. | reverse complement strand
CAGGAACGTCCTGTAAGGGGAGAACGTCTCCCTTTTTGATGGTTGCCACCTACCTCACCGACTTGCGTTGCAGAGGACGGGTCGTCGGTAGTGACTTCGAGCACGGTCACGGTACTCCTGATGTCAGAAGAGGTTTTCTTCGTTCAGGAGAGTTGTCCATTCTCCCCCGCCCTGATGCTCCCCACCAACTTGGAGAACTTGGGACTTTCCAACATCCCGATTTCGCATGTAATACATCTTTTTTCATGTACATAAAACTATCCCAATTCATCACCCACCTAGATCAGTGATTTAGGAAGGTGACTTCTTGGGTTAAGAGTTAAAGTTCCTCAGCTCTTTTTTTGAGGATATCTTTTATTTTATCTCTATCATCCGGGTACTGTGTTTTAAGCCAGATCCATATAAAAGATGCAGGTATCCAAAATGCAGCCCCGATTATCATGGCGTTCCTATACGCTAGGGGTCTCCCATATCCGAAACTCATCAAAAATCCTACAAAAAATCCAGCAAATAATGGGCCGAGAGCCATTCCTCCATTGTTCAAGATGTTGAAAACACCAAAGACCGTACCTCGATCCTCTGGTAGATTAACTTGTGATATTATAGCCGGGACGTTCGGTGCTGCAAAAGTTATGGTCTGTAAGAATAAGAACACGTATATCGTCAATATGATCCAATCTCTAACTGCTAGAGTGCTGGGTAAAGGGTAAACGATGAGTCCTATGGAAGCCAGTGCACCGATGAACATCGAGATCCCCACCAATATCGCTCTTCCTCCTCTCATGCGGTTTTCAAAACGATCTCCAAGTAGCCCTCCAACTATGGATCCCATCACTGTTGCACTACCGACGATCAGTAGAACGAAAGTGGCCGTGCTCCTTTCCATACCTCTAGTTACTATAAGAAAAGAAACGAGCCAGTAGGTCAATACTCCCCACGGTATCATACCCATTATCCCCTGACTGAATATCAAAAGATTGGTCTTTGTTTTGAAGGATTTTTTGACGGTGTTTAAGTCGATCTTGTAACTGTATTCAGCCCCTTCTTTGAGAGACTCCTTCAATTCTTTGTCCCCTTCCCCTCTTTTCGGCTCTACCATTACCCAGTAAAATACCGGTGCTAAGATGAAGTTGGGTATGGAAACGATCAGAAAAGGTGTTCTCCAGTCGGCTAGGGTTCCTGCGATTATCATGCCGATCAGAGAGCCAAGACCCAAAGCTACCTGGATATATCCGAACCCCTTCCCTCTTTTCCCCTCCTCATATATATCGGATATCAAAGAATAACCTATGGGTATGAGAGCCCCTACTCCTATACCTGTGAAGATCCTTGTTAGCAACAATTGATCATAACTCTGAACGAATGCGGTTGCAAAGCAGGGTATCTCTCCGACCATGACACCGATGAGCAGTAATTTTTTTCTTTCTTTGATATCGGAGAGAAAACCCCACATGGCCGTGACGACCACTCCTGATACTACAAATATCGTAGAGACCAATCCCATACGACTTTCACTTATACCGAATTCAGCCATGACCATCTGATAATTAGGAGGTAAAAGGTACTGGTCGGCTATGAGAAGAGTAGCCATCACCACCAGTATAAATACCGCTATCCTGTTCCTTATGTACTTATCGTTCAACTTACCCCAATTCATCTAAAGATCTCCACAATCGAAAAACCATATCTACGAGAATTGTAAGAAAAAGTTCGATATATAATCTTCGACAGGAAGAGCTTTTTTATCCGTACTAAATTGATTTCTATTCGAAACATTAATATTTCTTTAAGTATTAACGGTATCAATAGGAGGAGATGTAAATTGTTCACTCTTACCAATTATTGGGTGTTCTTCTTACCGGTCATCGGAGGTCTGATGTGTACCCTAGGATACACGGTTTATATAGATAATCCAAAATCTTGGACCAACAGATACTTCTGTCTTCTTACAGCTTCGATCGGTATATGGATGTTCCTCTGGGTGATCAATGAATTGTACGTATCGAGATATGTCGGGATGGAGGTAGAACCTTATACGTTCGTTATCTTTCTCTACGAAACACAGTTCTACTTGATCGCTTTTGTAGGACCACTATTTCTTCTCACCGTCCTCGAGGTGAGCGGGCTGTTGAATTCAGATAACCGTTCTAAGATATCTTCTTTGATAATGGTGTTCCCTCTGCTCAATATCGCACTTCTCACCTACTCTATCGCAGCAGGTCACGAGTGGATGCATCACTATGGAACGATCAGTGATGGCGTCTTCACGATCTCACAGGGTCCATTATTCCAATATTTCCATGTTCCTTACAGCTATATCATGATCGGACTGAGTTGGGTTATTTTGATCTGGAAATCCGTCAAACCAAGATACTCTTTGGAAAGGAGTCAGTCTCTGACACTTTTACTCGGTTCATTATTTGCTTTGATCGGGAATCTGATCACTATCACGGGAACAAATCCCCTTACAGGTAAGTACTATGTGGACGTGACCTTCCTTGGTTTTGGTGGAACAGTGGTGGTTTTCGGATACGCGATATGGAAACACCGATTGATCAGGATCGCACCTAAGGTAGAAGATATCAAAGAAGGAGATAGTGATCTTTCCCTGGAAGAGGGAAGTGTCTATTTGACCGACGATCCTGGTAAAGCTTTCAACGTCTTTGCGGATCTTGTACATCATGGTACACCCGGACTTGCCTTTTCTACAAAAGATAAGAAAGAAATACGCACCGAGTACAACTTAGAGAGGACCTCATTGGTAAAGCTCAGTGAAACACTAGGACGTGATACACTCAACCCGGATCTGGAAGAACACGCAGAGATGATACCATTCCTGATATCTGATTTCATGGGAGAAACGGATGAAAGTGTGGTCATCATCCACGGCCTAGATAGATGGATGGGTATAGATCGTGGTCAGAAGGATAAACCCGAGATCATCCGATTGATTCAGGATTTATATGAAGGCTTGAGTGAAGACGACATCGTCATCTTTGCCGTCTCTGAAGAGGTTGGAGATGTGGTCATGGAATATCTAGATGATGACGTGATAAAGACTCTATGATATTCTTAA
>JAWOGF010000072.1:0-2845 GCA_046497075.1 Candidatus Saliniplasma sp. | reverse complement strand
CTTTCCAACCCTTTTTCAAGTGATTTCTATAAAAAATACATTAAAAACGGTCTGAGTTATTCGTCCAAGGGCCAAAAGGATTAATAATACCCGTATATTTATCCCATCTCACACAAGCAGGCGTGATCTAGTCTGGTTAGGATCTGAGCCTTCCAAGCTCATTGCACGGGTTCGAATCCCGTCGCCTGCATCTTTGTTTTTAAGGGATGAGAACCCTGGTTCGACGAGTTTATTTTGACTAAAATAAACGAGCTTTTAGAATCTTCGATTCTGAATGGATCCCGTCGCCTGCATCTTTGTTTTTAAGGGATGAGAACCCTGGTTCGACGAGTTTATTTTGACTAAAATAAACGAGCTTTTAGAATCTTTCACATCATACCGCAGCCCGTATCCTGAATTTTATTATTTATTTACTAGATTTTGGGTGGTGCTAGTTCTACTTGATCTACTCACTAACTTTCTTGATCTTAATGTTTTCATACTCACCAAGACTTAAAAGATGGTTAATATATAATCATCGTCGAACTTCTGTTCAACATATCTTATAACGAGAAAAGTTTTTCCAACTGATCCATTCCCCTAGAAGTACTACCTTCTTCTCTATAAATGTATTTAGAACGGTTTTGATACTACATCTTTACCAAAAATGTGACACATCTAGAATCTCAATTTCATCCACCTCCCCCGTTCACCGTTAAATAATCAGTACCCGTAGTAAGAGAATCGATAAAATGGACGATTACGCTAACAATGTATCAGATAAACACGATAACGAATCGAAAAACTCACAATTCGATCATATTAAAAAAGCACTTAACGCCCAGAGATATAGTTCACGTACCATAGTTTCTTACCTTCATTATATAGAGGATTTCTTAGAACATATCGATAAGCCTAGTGAACCACCCGATCTATCCTATGTCCATGATTATCTTGCTCATCTATCTGAAAACCTAGAGTTGTCAAGATCCACGATGAATGTAGCTATCAGCGCTATCAAGTTTTACTACAAGAATCTATTCGATATCGATATACCTCAACGCATATCAAGACCCAAGAAAGAGAAGAAACTGCCCGATATACTGAACAGGGATGAGGTGAAGAGATTACTCTCCGCACTCAAGAATATCAAGTCCAGAGCCATACTCGTCCTGACTTACTCCTCAGGACTCAGGGTAAGCGAAGTCGTTTCACTGAAGGTCTCAGACCTAGATTTCACCAGAGATTCGATCATAGTCAAAGGCGCGAAAGGAAGTAAAGACCGGATAACACTGTTCTCCGATAGGGCGCAACGCACTCTAAGAACATATCTAAAAGCAGAACAGCCGGACTACTGGCTTTTTCCCGGTCAGAAAGAAAATAAGCACCTGACCGCACGGTCGGCCCAGCTTCACTTCAAACACTCTTTGGAGAAGACGAACATCAAAAAGGACGTCAGCATCCACTCCCTCAGACACAGTTTCGCCACACACTTGCTGGAGAACGGAACCGACATCCGCTATATACAGAAACTTCTCGGACACAAAAGCACCAAGACCACTGAGATCTACACCCACGTAACGAACACTGCCCTGCAGAAGATCAAATCCCCTTTTGACGAGCTATAACACTGGGGTCTCCAAAAAGAAAAATTAGCCCAGAAACGATAGGCACAGGTCAAAAATCTACACGATCTCCCGCCCCGCGCATTTTGTTACTTAGATATGGACTAATCATATCTCTAAGCACCTTATCTTTCGTATAACTCCCCATATTACTCTAATATGCGAACATATTTTCGTATATGAGGGAGTTAAGTGAAATCATAGAGAAAGATAGTGATACACATAGGGGTGTGCATTTACCAAATTGAACTCAAGCTAAAACTTCCATCTCTTTCTTTTCCTTGACCTCAATCTCATCTTCTAGTTCTCTTTTCAGCCTTCCTAATTCGTTAACGATAGCAGAATCAGTATCAAGTTTGTAAAGTTGTGTGTTTTGATATTTTCTACTTTTCTGGATTAGGGAGAGGTCTTCTAAAATATCCCATCTTCTGTAAAGAGTGCTTCTAGAGATTCCGATTTCATTTGCGAGGTCCGTTTTTGAATAATCCATAACGGGATTTTCTAATAAAAATTCGACGATCTTAGCAAGCGGATTATCCATGATCAATTCCAGCGTCATTTTTATAACCTCTATTGCCTTTCTATTTACAACTATGTAACAACACATTTAAATATGTTTCCCTAAATGTGCAACTGTTGTTTCAATTGTGATACAATGACCAAGTATACAGATGAACAAAAAAAGAAAAACATGCTCGCAAAGATGGTGATGAGGAGGAAGGTTGGTGAAAAGTATACTCCGAAGGAAAAAGTCTACAGCGGCATCCCTAAACATGAGAGAGGGGGTTTAGAAAATCTATTGGATGAACTTTACAAAGATGGATTTATCGAGTATCACAAAGGTAAAAATTGTGTATCAATAAATCGTCATCAAAAGGATCTAGTAAAAAGATATCTGAAAGATGAGGTGCCAGAGTTCTATTGGGACAATTGGTAAATGATTGCACACCCCTAAAAGTAACTCTTTCTCTATGACGCTGCAGAATTAACAAGTTAATTCTTTGCCTGGCGGTCACTTAACTGGGTGCATATGTGCTACGGGTCTCCGCTTCCGCTTCGCCCAAATTCTCTCCCTATGGTCGAGAACTTCACATCATACCCCAGTCCGTTATGTGAAATTTCCATCATCACAGCCCCCAACATTTTCATGTCAGGTCATTTTGATATCTAGCTATAGTAATAGTTCATCGATATCTTTGGGTGAAAGAATTTTTAACTTCTCCGATTCTATTTCCCAGAAT
>JAWOGF010000027.1:0-6527 GCA_046497075.1 Candidatus Saliniplasma sp. | reverse complement strand
TTGCTCGTGTATCTGTTAAGAAGATGTTTGCATGCTTTGGATTCGACCTATATCAACTGGGAACTCTCAAAAAACAAGGGGTGATATAGCAACAGCTATCGAAAAACTGAAGAAAAATCGAAAAAACTAGCGTGATTAGAGCAAAATATACTCAAATCTTGCTCTTTATAGGTCTCATTGTTTCAGGTCTTGGTAAGGGAAAAGTTTATCAAAATTCTCGATAGTTGAATATCTGTTAAAATGACGTTAATCGAAGGGTCCGTAGATAAAGAATTTAACCGTGTTAAGGAAGTTTTTGATGATAATTTTAAACAGAGTGATGAGGTAGGAGCAAGCTTCTGCGTTTATCACGATCACGAGAAAGTAGTTGATCTCTGGGGTAGGTATAAAGATCCTGCTTTGAAAAACGAATGGTGTAAAAATACTCTAGTTCCTGTTTTTTCAACTACAAAGGCTGTTGGTGCATCTTGCTTGGCCATGCTTCACAGCAGAGGTCATTTCGATTATACTGACAAAGTAAGTGATTATTGGCTCGAGTTCGGTCAAAATGGAAAAGAAGATGTTACAATAAGAGAACTGCTTCAACATAGAGCTGGTCTAGCGGCGATTGATGAAAAATTGACTCCTGAGATCATAGCCGATCATGAGAGATTGGATAAAATATTAGCTGAACAGGAGCCTAACTGGAAGCCCGGTGAGTATCAGGGATACCATGTGTGGACCATCGGCTGGTATATGAGTGCTCTATTGTCTAGAATAGATCCGGCCGGGAGGAGGTTGGGTGAATTCATTGAAGAGGAGATCAATCAACAGATCGATGGTGAGTTCTATCTTGGGATCGATGATGATTTTAAATTAGAACGTGTAGCTACTTTGATCCCTTTTTCTAAACTGAAGATGTTCTTTTCCATGCCATTTAAATTCATTATAGAATTTTTTAAACCGTGGTCTCTTACCTATAAGGCCATGCTGAATCCTTCCTTCGCTTCATCTCATACCAATTTTAATAAACGTAAGATCCTGGAACTGGAGATGGGCTCCGGGAACGGATTGACAAATGCTCGGAGTTTAACAGAAATCATGGACGGTCTGATCGATGAGAATTCACCGCTGAAACTTGACGAATCTACATTGAAAGAGATCGAGGGATATCCAGATAAACCTAGAAAAGGCTATGAAGATAAAGTCTTAAAGCAGGAAGCTTTTCGTTTTCACTGCGGTTTCATGAAACCATCCGAAGAACATCATTTTTCAGATGAGAAAGAGGCTTTCGGCGGGTTTGGAGCCGGTGGTAGTCTTGTTGTAGTTGAACCGAAGAAGAAGCTCACGATGGCTTATACGATGAACAAGATGAGAGCAGGGATGAAGGATGATGAAAGAGAGATTGCTCTGAGGAAAGCGGTGTATGGATGTCTATGAATGTGAGAACTTTAGAATTAGTATAATCTCCTTTTGGAACGTACTTTATCTTTCCTTCCTCACAGAGTCCTAGAAAGGCATACCTAGGGTGCATGTCAAGGGGTTAGCGATACTGCTGGTTTAGCAGAATAGTTTGGGGGGAAAGTGGATGTATTCGACTACAGGAATAGCCGCTTACCAGAACCACAGAAAAACCTAACCGACTTCTAAACCCATCAAAAAGATGAATCCACACCCCGATCCGATACAAAGACCACATAGATTCACATCAAATTTAAATAATGATCTAAACACTCTTAAAAACTAGAAAGATGGACAATAAACCTATACTTCTAGTACTCGTCTCAGCAGCACTCTTCGGTGTTAGTACACCTTTAGCCAAGGTACTGCTTGATAACATCGATCCGATAGTTCTAGCGGGATATCTGTACCTGGGCGCCTTCGTTGGTTTAGCGATATTCACGATGTTGAGACATCTTACCAGGCAAGAAGTCAAAGAGTCACCTCTAGAAAAGAAAGATATACCGTGGCTCTCAGGGGCGATTCTAGCCGGAGGAGTACTAGGTCCCATCAGCCTGATGTTCGGTCTGAGATATGTGTCCGGATTCGCAACATCTTTACTGTTGAACCTGGAAGGAGTGGCAACAGCTCTTATAGCGTTCATGATCTTCAAGGAGAACGCTGGAAAAAAGGTATGGATCGCTCTCGTCTTTATGACCATAGCTGGGATATTGCTTTCCTACAACCCACAGGAGAGCAGTTTCATCATCATAGGCCCTCTCCTTATAGTGTTCGCGATGATATGCTGGGGCATCGATAACAACCTGACCAGACATATATCGGAAAAGAATCCTGTACATATATCCGCAATAAAGGGTATAGTAGCGGGTTCGATCTCACTCTCCATCGCTTTCATTTTGGGTAAAAATATCGTACTGGACCTATTCACGCTTTACGCACTCACAGTCGGCGCTTTCAGTTACGGGATAAGTTTGGTGCTATTCATCAAAGCGCTGAAAGGCATGGGGTCCTTCAGAACAGGTATGTTTTACAGTTTTGGACCCTTCATAGGCGCTATCGTTTCGCTTATACTACTGCGAGAATGGATCGGATGGGTGATGATCCCGGCTACCGTCCTCATGGTGATCGGTGTATATATGGTCATAACCGACAAGCATCTTCATACACATGAACACAGTAAATTGACCCATACTCATGCCCATACTCATGAAGATATGCATCATCTACACGAGCATGATGAAGAGGTTTCAGGTACACACATCCATCCACATGATCATGAGAACGAAAGCCATGAACATCTTCACTGGCCTGATTCACATCATAGGCACGATCACTGAACGACAAGTTCCTATTTTCATTCGATCCAAAACCTCGTAACCAAAGCGAATTCCACGCTGCGAATCGATCTCAATTGATGAATCAGTGGTGATTTATTACGACGCTAGTCGGCAGTCCCTAATGGAAACAAAAAGAAATTCAACAAAAAACCTGCTTAAAACCCTCATAGCGTATAATATAACTAATGTAGATTTTCTATACAGTAAGGGTTAAATACAGGTATAATGTATAATTAGTATAAATATGACCAAGAGAGAAACTCTCTACCATGAATTGTTAAAAAAACAAGTAGTGGACAAAGAAGATATCGAAAGGATCACAAAGAAAATATTAGATCGCAAAGATATTTCATACCAGTACATCTATAACGAGTATATCACTAAACTAAAACAAGAAGGCAAATTACTGCATCCGAAAAGATGTTTGTACGTCGCGGTCCCACCTACAAAGATAAACGATGAAAGTTTCACACCGGACAAGTACCTTATCGCATCGAAGGTCCAACAAGGATACTACCTTGGTTACCACACAGCTCTTGAGATCCACGGCTCTGCGTACTCGTATTTCAACGATGTGTACATCGTGGTCGAACCGAACAGAAAATTCAGGAGTTTCGAATTCAAAAATATCCTGTACGAACCGGTCTACAATTCTTTCCAGAAAGTCGGTTTACAAAAGATAGACCATAAAGGTCAAAAGATTGTATTATCTTCGCCCAGTAGAACATTCCTAGACTGTATCGATCGGCCACAGTATTCAGGAGGTTGGGAGGAATGTCTAAAAAGTTTAGAATCCCTTGTGGGAGTCAAAGCCAAAGACATAAAAATGATGTTAGATTCACTAGGAAAAGATATGTTGTACAGAAAGACCGGACTGATCCTAAGTCTCTTCAACGGTAATCCGTATTATGAAGGGCTATTATCTGAACTAAAACCTCATCTCAAAGAAAATATCGGTACTTTCCCAATGTATCTCTATAAAGGCTCTAAAAACGAATTGAACGAAGAATGGATGTTGTACGTTCCTAGGGAATTCCAAAGCATTCTAAGAGGTGTATGATCGTGTTCGACATGTCAGTATTTGATGAGAAGACCGTAGAAAAAGTATACAGGATGTGTGATATATTACAGAGGATCTCTTCTGTTGATTACACGATGGAAAGGCTATCACTTTACGGGGGAACGAGTCTTAATTTTCTACATTTCAAGGATTTACCAAGACTGAGTTTAGATATCGATTTCAACTATAGAGATCAAAAAACAGAAGATTGGGGTGAGGAAAGAGATAAGATCGATGATATAATCAAAAGGATATTATCAGATTTGAAATATCTGGCTGAAAATATAAAGATCCAAGCTACACACCCACTGACTAGATTTACTGTTCATTACAGAACTGATAACGGTCGAAAAGATTCCATAAAGATCGAAATCGGATACATGAGACGGATCCCTATTTTCGAAGAAGACGAAGTGAAAACATTTGAACATCCTGAAACCGGTCAAGAGATAGCACTGAAAACACCGAGGTCTGAAGAGATATTTGGGAATAAATTCTGTACTCTTATATATAGATACAAGGATGAAAAACAGATGAGCTCGAGAGACCTCTTCGATGTTTACAAAATCTCTGAACAAAGATTCGAAGAAGAGATGTTTTTAACCGCCTTGATAATCGATAGTCTGATGCGTCCCGAACCTAGGATATATCAGGAAGATATCGAAAAGATGATGAGAGACGTTTCAATAGATGAGCAGGTATCGAGGCTTATCAGAAAGGAAGAGATACCCGAAGACCTGAAAACAAACATTCTTCCTTTTATACAGAGATATATATCCCTTTCCGAGGAGCGGTATAAAGATCTGATCGATACGTTTTTTGATGAACAAGAATTCAAACCGGAACTTTTCAAGAATCATGATAAGCTCCACCCTTCTATAGATTCACACCCAGCTATTTTATGGAACCTTAAACAATTGAGAGAAAATAAGTAAGCAATAAGTTTTGAGTGAATATAAATGCGAGATCGCATAAACGAATGACCTTATTGTTCCAAAAATATCCATCTAAGATATCTCACCAGTTCCCACTACAACCCTACTCTCTCTACTCACCTGCCATTTCAGAAAGTACTCCTCTATCAGCCCCAATCCGAACAACCCATGCTCCTCATAACCTGTCCCATCACACCTACTACACTTCCCCGTTCCACCACCCTCTTCACATTTCTCTCCCATCTACATCGCGTCCTTATACAAGATTGCATCATTTCCTTAAATATTTAGGTCTTTTTCTATTCCTACTCCAAGATCGATGATGAATAAATATTATATACGCTTCTCTACTCTTCAACGTGTGGGAGTTAATGAATAATGGTTGGGAAGAGTGAAGATGAAACATCTCAACAGCAGCAGAGTTACCTCAGCACTGATTTTGGCCAAATTAGCAAAAAGATAGTTATTGTTGGTGTAGTAACATTGATTATAGGCACTAGCCTAACGGCCATAGGTTATACAGGTATTAATGAACAAGAGCATGCAGGATTTACATTATAATTACCACTTTAGAGGAAATGAAGATGAATTCTCGAGGTATAAAGAGGGCGATACGGTGACGGTTACAGGAGAGATCTCCGCTAAATACGGAGGAAAGGATGATTTTCCTTATGAATATCAGTATGAACTAGACGATTATACTACGGGACCTTGGCTAAACTCTGAACGTGATATAGGAGAAGAAGGTGACAGAATAACCGTAACAATGGAGATTGTTGATATGAACGGAATAGAGGTTCTAGAAATTCAAAATTGTTATAATCCTAGTTTGAAGACACCTACTTCTCAGATTGGTTTAATCCTTTTAGGAGTCGGTGGGGTGATTGTAACAGTCGGATTCGTCAAAGGCCGTAAAGAAAAAGCAGAAAAACCTAACTGACTTCTAGATAACCTAAATTTTCTTAAAATCTAGAAGCTCCTTTAACCTCTTCTCCATTATCAAAGACAGCAGTTCATCGATCACCCAGACATAAATATCTCCGATCCTGTCAACTATAGTTCATATATGAACAATGGCAGTTTTCCCTGCAAAAATTATCAAGGACGGTAGGTGAATCATATATCAACTATGGCAGATATCTGCTGTCTTTCATAACTTGTTTGAGAGACTAAAGGATGCTAATCCCTGCTGTTCTTGATAATCATAAATACCGCCGTTCATGATTTCTTAATAAACAAAATCTTTCCTCCCCAAGCAGGGTTGAAGGGAGAGTTCAACCCAGCGCAGGGGGGATTGGGTGGGGTAAGTTGGCAGTCCCCCTCCCAAAACCTTTCTCCAATAAGTAAGGGCGGAAACTCCACAGAGCGATCAAGTCGGTAGTCCTTCCTCTACTCCATAGAGACAAAACTCTACAGCAACACTGATCCTCTAAAAAAATCAGAAAGCAGTTATCCAACAAAAAGTCTTCTTTCCGAAAACAATAAAACTAAAGACGTCAATATCATGATGATGGAGCTCACAAAAGATAAGATCATCGAGGAGATCGAAAACCAGAGTGAAAAAATCAACCAGTTCGGTGTAAAAGAGATAGGTCTCTTCGGATCATACCTTAAAGGGGAACCAAAAGAAGAGAGCGATATAGACATACTAGTCCAGTTCAAAGAGGATGAAAAGTCATTCGACAATTACATGGGCCTAAAATTCTTTTTAGAAGATCTTTTCGATAGAGAGGTAGACCTGGTCATCAAAAATAC
>JAWOGF010000074.1:0-41987 GCA_046497075.1 Candidatus Saliniplasma sp. | reverse complement strand
GCAAATGTCGCCCCCCTAGGTTTGATGGGTTTCGGTATGACTACTGTACTTTTGAACATACATAACGCGGGCATTATTCCCCTCGGAGGCATGATACTAGCGATGGGCATATTCTACGGAGGTTTCGCCCAACTGATAGCCGGTTGGTGGGAGATCAAACAGAATAACACTTTCGCAGGAGTAGCTTTCAGTTCTTACGGTCTGTTCTGGTTGAGCTTTGTAGGCATAAACATAATACCCAATGTAGTAGAAGGTATTCCAGAACCAAATAATACCGCTCTAGCAGCTTATCTAGCTATGTGGGGACTGTTCACAGGTTGGATGTTTTTATCCACACTGAAATTGAATAGGGCTCTTCAAGTGGTATTTGGAACACTTACAATATTGTTCTTCCTGCTGGCGATCGGTGATGCCATGAATTCATCACTGATAATCAAGATAGCTGGTTTTGAAGGGATAATATGTGGGTTCAGCGCTGTATACACAGCTCTAGCTGAGGTCACAAACGAGTACTACGACAAGACCATATTCCCGATCGGACCTGTTGAGGAATGATGGTACTAGTTCGATACCTTAAACCGGGCGGAGAACCTAGAGAGTGGCAGCAGAATTTACTAGCGGATAGAGAGGATATGATCGTATCCACCTTTCGATTCCGCTTAAAAAAACCTTTTTCTCCTTTTGATTCTCGTATTTTGATCAAAGATGGTTATTATGGAGTGATGTTTGATCTTTTAGATATATGGTACAACATTGTCAAGGTTTACGATGAGAAAAAGAACCTCATAGGATACTACTCAGACATAAGGACTCCGCCCGAAAGGATAGAAGGTGGTTACCAAGCTAAAGATCTATTTCTAGATTTTTGGGTGGAGTTAGATGGTAGTTACATAATTTTGGATATCGATGAATTCCAAGAAGCAGAATTGTCCATAGAACTAAAGGATCACGTTAGGAAAACTGTACGAAAATTAAAGGAAATGATCGAAGATAAACGTTATCCCCCGAAGATAGTTGAAAATTTCGATACGCCTACAGATGAAATCGGAAATTGAAAACTATACTCCGTAAAAATTTTCTTTCGGCGGGATTGTGCGGCGGAGCGAGCAAAAATCTTGGAAATATATAATAAAGATTTAATATCCATCTTGTTTTACTACTATATAAACCTATATAAATTGTCATACGCAACCTTTTAAATTTCGTTAAGGAATTTCACCAGTGAGCGTCTGACGAAAGATTTTTTATAGATTAATACATCCTTAGATTTCCCTAGCGAATTACCCTAAGCGGTGAGAACGGGTGGAACCGATAGCATTAGAATGTGTATAAATTATGTTTCGGTTTCCACATGAAACGTAGGGGTAACTAGGTATAGCCCTGGAAATCAACCGAACGATCGTATGAAAATTGGTCGTCGAAAACCTTCAAGCCCAGAAGGTTTTACATAGATTTCAGGGGGAGATAAATATGGAAGGAAACGTATTCAGCAGTTACATAAATTCGAAGCCTTTATTCAAAGGGGATAGAGATATCCTGCGCCCTTCATACATACCGGAGGAGCTTCCTCATCGAGAGAAATACATCAATGATCTGGCCTCTATCATGGTGACCGCTCTCAGGGGGAATCGACCATCTAACGTTCTTATATTCGGTAAAACAGGGACTGGGAAAACAGCAGTTGTGCGTTATCTAGAAAGAGAGATAAGCAGGTTGAAAAAAGAATCCGCAGATAGTACTCTAGAAGGTGAATTTGATAGCCAGAATATAGATCGTGTGGAATATGCCTATATAAATTGTGAAGTAGTGGATACTCATTATGGCGTAATGAAAAATATAGGCAACAAATTTGTGGAGAAGTGGAGTGAGCAGATCCCGTTTACAGGATGGCCCATGGAGAAAGTTTACGAATCCCTAAAGGATAGAATCGATGAAAAGCCAAGAGTGGTTGTTATCATCCTAGACGAGTTAGATAAACTCGTTTCAAAAAGCGGGGATTCTGTTCTATATCACCTCTCGAAGATTAACTCTGAACTGGAGAATAGTAAAGTGAGTTTGATCGGAATATCAAACAACCTTAAGTTCACGGAATTTTTAGACCCGAGGGTAAGGAGCAGATTAGGAGAAGAAAAGTTGATATTCCCACCATACAACGCAGATCAATTAAAAGATATACTCACAAAGAGAGCAAACAAAGCCTTCGAGATGGATGTTATATCCGAAGAGGTGGTGTCACTCTGCTCAGCTCTTGCAGCCCAGGAGCACGGCGATGCTAGGAGAGCCTTGGATCTGCTCAGAGTTTCTACGGAGATCGCCGAAAGGGAAAATTGTGAGAATATCGATACTAATCATGTTTATAAAGCTAAAAATAAGATCGAACAGGACTGCGTGAGAGAAGCTGTTACTACGCTTCCCACACATTCTAAGCTTGTATTATATTCGATCCTACTGAGCGAAAAAAGCGGACACGATAAGATGACCACTGGCGAAGTTTATGCAGGTTATAAGGAATTGTGTATTCGTTCAGGGATGGATCCACTGACCCAAAGAAGGATAACTGACTTGATCTCAGAACTAGATATGCTGGGTCTTATCAATGCGAGAGTCAAATCATTCGGTAGAAGGGGCAGAACTCGAGAGATACAAGCAAGCGTGCAGAACGGAGATACGATTGATATTATAGAAGATGATGAGAGTATAAGACCTGTAGAGGAACTTTCTCTTTCCCCGGTAAAACAGACAAAACTGATCTGAAAAAAACTTTATCATGATTGATGACCCGACTTTCGTAATAAAAAAAGTGCCTTCAATCTAGAAGTGGAAAACGAAACTTTTGTTAAAGGCCTCGTTTTGCACTATAAACCATTTATTTCCTTTTTTTCTATTTTTTACTCCCTGTAATATTATTTCTTTCTGGTTCACTCTTTCTTTCTGGTTCACTCTTTCTTTCTGGTTCACTGTTCTCTTTATCTTCTTTATTAACTTTCTTATAATGGTCTAAAACATATTCAAAAGTGATCGGCAAGGAGATAAGTACAGCTACCGAAATGATCAGATTTCTCCATGTGTTTGAAGGAATACTGTCTGTCCGACCCATATAGATGAGTTTTAAAGAACCAAACCATGGTAGTTCACCTCTAGCTTTTCCTTCGACCCACTCCAACTCTATAGGTTCATTTATATTTCGCAGGTTCCCTTGATCATAAATACCTATCCCACTCCTGATATTGTTATCACCCATCGTGATGAATCCATCATGCTGATATTGAAGTAATCCGTTCAAATCGATATCGATCACTACTTCTCTATGCCCATAATCATAGATATATAAATTATCCGATATACCATAGACTTCTTCACCCTCTTGACTACTTTCCCAGTCTTCTCCGTAATCCAGATTAGCTAGAGTCGGAATATCAAATCCTTCCGATGTTTCGTTGTATTCTAAAAATAGTACAGGGCGGTGGATCACAGGTGTCTTATCTTCATCTCCATCTGGCCGGAAGATTACCACGTCCCCATATTGACCATAAGTACGATGACCTGTAGCCTTTCCTTCGATATAGGTTACGAGGTCATCTCGATCATTGACGGTTTTGACAGCTACGATATCACCCGTATCTATCACCCTTAACTGGCTGTTAGGTACATCACCTTCTCCATGGCTCATGCTGGGAGATTCGATAACTACCATCGGAGGCCACCTACCTGTATATACATACAGTGAACTCAGTATGATCCCCAATACCAACAAGGCGATAGCGGCATCTTTCAAAATCGAGAACAATTCATCCCTATACTCTTGCATGTCAAAATAACCTAAGTTGAACCATTATTAATTATTTTTCTCGAAGAAAACCGGTCTTTGTCAGTTCTTCATACACCTTTTCTATCCCCTTTTCTATATCCTCGATATTTTTCCCACCTGTGCAAACTATCTTTCCTGAACCAAAAAAGAGCATGACGAGTTTAGGTTTCTTCATCCTGTAAACCAATCCAGGGAATTGTTCTGGCTCATATTCGATCCTTTCTAGACCAAGTGAGATTGCGATAGAATTGAGGTTGAGAGTATCTCCAAGGTCCGTTGTTGCAACCATGTTTTGAATCTGAATATCAGGTTCATTCAGCACTTCAACATCGTTTTCTTCGAGAGTTTTTTTCAGATAGTCCACTGTCTCATATATCTCGTCCTCGTACTTTGCACCGGTACATACCATCTTTCCACTCCCGAATATCAATACTGATGTTCTAATACCTTTATCTTTTAATTTATATATCACTCCTCTGAATTTCTCGGGTTCATACTCCGCTCCATCTAAAAAGCTTACTATCTCATCTAGATCAAAAAACTCTCCCAAGGTTACTGAGGCAACTATGTTTTGGACTTCTATATCGAACAAGCGTATCCCTCCTAACTTTTAACGTAATGTTACTTTACCGTTTATTTTACTATGGAATATATTCAATATTTATAAAACTTCGCTTCTATTATCTGTGATTCGAAAGTTAATTAAAGTAAAAGGGTTTACATAAACCGATGAATAGACCTACAGTCGATGAGTATTTCATGTCAATGGCCGAACTTGCAGCGTCACGTTCGACCTGCCTACGGAGAAAAGTCGGTGCAGTGATCGTAAAAGATAAACAGGTGTTGAGTACGGGTTATAACGGAGCACCAAAGGAGCTACCTCACTGCGAAGAGGTAGGCTGTAGAAGAGAACAGATGAAGGTTAAATCAGGAACTAGACATGAACTCTGTCGGGGAGTTCACGCCGAGCAGAACGCGGTGATACAGGCGGCTGTTTTTGGAGTAAGTGTCAAAGGCGCAACTCTTTACTGCACACATCACCCTTGTGTTTTATGCATGAAAATTCTGATCAATGCTGATATTGAAAGAGTGGTTTATAAGAAGGGATATCCGGATGATCTATCGCAAGAGATGCTCGAAGAGAGTGAAATCAAGATAGAAAAGATGGAGTGAAAAGAAAAATTAAAATGGACCTTAGATAGGCCCGTGAAAGGTTTTTACAGGCTAAGAGCATCCACTGGACACACATCGACGCAGTTCCCGCAATCTATGCAGGTTTCTTCATCGATGATAGCTACATCCTCAACAGTTATGGCTTCCACTGGGCATTCTGGTTCGCATTGGCCACATGCGATGCACGCGTCTTCATCTACTTTTACTACCATATTATCACGAGGGTGGTGAGGCGTGCAGTATATAAAAGTTTTACTGATTTATTTATAAAGAAAGTGCGTCTACTGGACAGACTTCAACACAATCTCCAATATCTTCGCACTTGTCCGCATCAACTTTCGCCACATCTTCTACTGTTAGGGCATCCACTGGGCAGGCTTCTTCACAGAGTCCACAAGCTATACAGGTATCTTCATCGATCTTAACTACCATTTTATCACAGTGTGAAATGGCTTCCGACCAATAAAAACCTTTTCGTTCTACTCTGTCACGATGAAAAACTATAATTACTGGACCTAGCGATTCTAGATTATGCGTATAATACTGGACGAGAATCTACCAAACGATATTAAGGAAGATATCAAAGATACACAAGATGACAAAGAGGTCTTGGATGTGGATGATAAGTATAAAGGTATACTAGACTTTGAACTAGTCGATAAGATGGATGAAGAAGATATCATGGTGACCCGGGATGACGAATTACATCGAAACCTGTTGGATACCGGAAGGAAAAGTGTTTACTTTGATATTGAAAAAGGCAATATCGTTGAAGTTCAAGTCAAACTGAGATACTATCTAAAGGGTTATGACTCTACAGAAGTAGAAAACGTTTCAAACATGAACGATCATATCTCTGGAGGACCAAATTCTTTGCTGAGAAAAAGGTTTGAAGAGCTGAAGGAAGAGAACTCTCAACTTAAATGTCGTATTAACATTCTAGAGGGAAAACTCGAGTCAATACTTAATACTGCTGAATCTGTGTTAAAAAAAGGTAAATGAAAAAGTCTTAATAACTCCAACTACATATATTAATGAGGTGCATTCCAAATGATAGATACTCTATTAGAGAAAAAACTCAAAAAATTAACAGGGGGGAGTTTAGTAGTTGTCATGGATGACGGCCTTTCTTTCATCGGTACATTGGAAGATTTCGATAAAAATACTCTAGTTTTAACAGATGTTTATCAGGGTTCTTCTAGTGAGGTCGATTGGGAAGAGGTAAGTAAGGATATCGGGTCGGATATTGAGGAAAAAATTGAATCGAAAGATGAGAGGTATGGATTTATAGATTGGACCGCAGTACACCTTGAAGAAGTCTATATCAGGATCGACCATGTTTCTAGGATTTGGCCTTGGAAATTTATCGAGAAAAAACAACCTATTTCCAAGAAATATAAGACGGGTCCAGTGTATAGGGACAACCACTCAAAACCGAACATAACGGCTGGTATGGATATCCCTCAAGGAGATCTAAGAGAGCGTTGAACCAAAACTATTCTCTGATTTTTTTTATCTTTTTTTCCAGTTCCTCTCTTAATTCAGGGCCCTTATTCTCAGTTCCAAAGTAATCTATTCTGGCCGCTATCGTTATCTTGTTTGCAAATAATCTAGAGACCTTACCTCTAAGATCAGGGTCTGTCTTATGTACGTACGGATGTTGTAGTATTAGTCCATGTTTCGGTGGTTTTGTCCCCTTACTGAGGTGGCTAAATAGAGCCTTTTCAGCTCCTAGAACTTGTATAGTACTTGATGGCATCTTCGCCATGCTCTCTAAAGATCCTGCTTGTGCTATCAGTTCCGCACCGAGTTTCACTCCCGTCAACTCAGTAATAGTCGGAGCCCTTTCTCTCATCAACTCCTCCACATAATCCCACAATTCATCTCTAAAATCCCTTTTATCTAAGATGATATCTGCGAAATCACGATACATCTCCTTCTCTGTTATGGATACCTCACCACCCACTGATCCTTCGACCATGCCGGTTTTTTCTTGGATCTCTTTTCTACCCCCATAGATAGCTATGAGTTTTAGGAATTCCTCATCATCAACATTCTCTTGAAGTTCTGGATAATGTACGGAGTACCAGTCCCTCAATCTCTCCATCAACAGGTTTATAGTTTCGTTCAGATCTTGGATTGTTTTAACTGCTTTTGCAAGATGTTCACCGTAATCCACAGACTCCTTCAGTTCTATACTCCCAAGCTCCATAAGCGATTCTTGGAGGAGTTCAGTTGAGTAAGAATACTCATCAGCAGTTATATAAGATACATCAGTTGAAACGACTTCAGCAAACTTCGATAACCTTTTTTCGGTCACGTTGAAGTGGGTGTATCTGTCAGCTAACTTTTTTTCCTCTTCCAAAACATCTCCACTTTTCATCTTAAATCTTTTTTCAGCTATAACCTTAGGGTCCTTCTCAAAAAGTATCTTTTCTTTTACTTCACCCTCTTCTAAAATAAAAACACCGAACCAGGTCGTGTACAGTAATTTTCCGTCTTCCTTTGACATATGGACCACCTACTAGAATAGGACACTCTCGTATAAAATTTACTTACCCTTCTTCTTCAAGAACATAGAGACGTCCCTTAACATTTATCGCAGAAACCTCCTCACCCTCTGTCTCGAACCCTTCAGGTTTTAGAACGGTCACGGTTTCATAACTTTCAGGATCTAGGAGTTTCATTTCTTTCTGATCTTCTGAGACGACAACTGACTTCTTGATCAATTCGCTTCCACCTAGAACTACAGCACTCTCTATCTGCTTATCGTCCATCTTGACCTTTTTCCCGGTCCTGATATCCCTCAAAACGATTTTTCCGCCTCCACCCTGGAGTTTCTTGACACGATATGTTTTCTCCTCCACTTCGATGAAATCACCCGGCTCATAAGGAGGGATCCTAACGGAATATGTCATCCTGTAGATATTTTGACCGTCTTCTCTGCCAGCTAGCTTGGCAGAACTTTTTACACTACCACCGACCGAATTCGAGATATCATGAGCTAATTTTTTCGTAGCACTAGTATCGCTGAGATAAAAATCTAGTCCTCCATGTTTCTCTTCATAGGAGGTCAGGAAAATACTCCTTTTCTCACCTTCTTTCACCTCGATCCTCTTCTTGACTTTATCGATGACTAGATCTTTCTGCTCGTCCGTCATCTCCTTATCAGTTGGTCTCACCTGTAAGATCGCCTCATAATAATCGCCGTGAACCCTGCTGCATATCTTACATTGAGTTTTTTTGAAGATGATCTTAGTAGATATCATTTTTTCCGTTGAAAGGTCCTCAGCTCTGAGTTCCACTTCTATATCCGCATTAATATTACTAGGATCCTCCTCCTCGAATTCCACGTTAAAAGAATACTTGTCTACTTCATAAGACACAGATATCGCATCATCGATCTTATTCAACATTATAGCTTCTATATCTGGATTTTCTATCCATCTATTCTTTTTTCTAACACTCCCACACACAGCGCATATATCGATCTCGATTTTGCTATCAATCTCGACCTTCAACTTTGATTTTTTATAACATTCAGCACATAATCCATCGTACAATCTATCAGGTTCATCGCCACATTCTACACAGAACATATATTCACAGCCTCACGATCTGGAGATGGGGTACCCCCTCTATCCAAAGGATATCCTCTTCATATCCAAAACCATTTTCCAACGCGATGTTCACGGTCCTTTCACCTACTAGATTCGCAATGGTGGAGGATTCAAATTGATTCACTATCTTGTCTATTTCAACCTCTTTACCACCATAGAATGATTTCTTTATCTCTAGATGCAGTTCGCCTTCTTTCAAGGTCTCCCCGAGCAGCTCTTTATCGCAGGCGGCGAGTAATTTTTCATTTTTCTGGTCATATATCTGATAGCTTATCTTCATCATATAACATCTCTTTTTAACTGAATTTATACTTTCCTGTAGAAGGACAGTATATCTGTCCGTTCCTTCTCATCTTCTCAAGCTCCTTTCTTATATTTTCCTGTGAGATCCCGGCCTTTTCACCTCGTTCCATGATCTCTTCTTCAGGAGCAACACCGTCATGGAGCTGTTCTAGTTCTTTTATGATATCCCGTATGTCATGCATTATAGTCCTTTCGGATGAAGATACGTCAGAAGCAACGAAATCGATGTCTAATCCGCCTTCGGAAGTCGACGCTACCTCATTCAAGAAATATCTAGTCACATTTATCGCTCTTTTCGCATCCTCTGTAGTCACCTTCTTTCTAAGGTGTGCTCTAGCACTAGATTCAGATAGTCTAACGAGTGACTCCAGTTGCCTAGCTGTGATGGGGATAGCATCCTCGTTTCCACCGCTAGCTCTGATATCTAAATAAAATTTTTCAAGTTCCTCTCTTGCTTCGTCGGTCATCACGGGATTAACTGTTTTTGCATATGAAACATATTTCTTCAAAAAATCCTTACTTAAAGGTGGAACAAACCTTTTTTCAGGTTCATAGGTTTCATCGTTGATCATCTTCTCTCCTACCTGATGCAGTTCTAATATGTGCTCCGCGATATCCCTATCTTTTTCTTTGTTAGGCTCATCCATGATGGCAAATATAAGGTCGAAACGCGATATCAAGGGGGGTGGAAGTTTGATCTGCTGCGATATATTTTCATGTCTTTCGAATCTACCGAACTCTGGATTCGCAGCTCCTAGAACAGCGCAGCGTGAGTTCAACCTAGCATTAATCCCTGCCTTAGCAACGGAGATACTCTGCTGTTCCATAGCTTCGTGCATGGCACTCCTGTCCTCCTCTCTCATCTTATCTAACTCGTCAACAGCAGCTATCCCGTTATCAGCAAGTACCAAAGTACCGGCTTCTAGTATCCATTGGCTCTCACCCATAACTTCCTCTCTGACCGCTGCTGCCGTAAGACCTGCTCCAGTCGTACCCTTCCCAGAAGCATACATACCTCTAGGTGTCAGATCGGAGATATATCTCAAAAGCTGAGATTTGGCGGTTCCTGGGTCACCTACTAGTAGGATATGGATATCCCCCCGTATCTGGCTTCCATCGGGTGTTTTCTTCTTGACACCGCTGAATAATTGAAGGGCTAAGCCAGTTTTGATCATGTTCATCCCCTGGATACTAGGTGCGATGGAACCCACGAGCTTTGAAAATAGTCGTGGATCTTTCGAGGTATCCATGATCTCTTCTTTATCCTCCTCTGAAAGTTTAACATCCTTATACTCATAATCCTGGACCTCGATGCTGTTCAATCTCATGAATATATTGAATGTCCTAGATTTAGAACCACCAGGACCGCTCTTCGGGGTCCCGTCCAATATACCGTTCATCACTATCCTATCCCCAGGTGAAACGATACCCACTAGATCTTCCTTGGTCCATCCCTTCAACCTTTGGGGTTGCTCCCCTCCTCTAAGGTCTTCTGGACTTTCTTGGATCTCTAAAGTCTGATAATCTGTGAACTTGGACTCTTCCAAAACCAACTTGAAACTGGTCTTGTTTGAAGATTTACCGCATCCCTGACACTCCATAGGTTCTTCTATCTTACCTGCACTCTGTTCCACTTTTATATTAGCACCGCACCGCATACACTGGAAAACGGCTGTTGTAAGCCTCGGTCTTACCTCAGTAGCTTTTCGGACCAAACCTTTCACACCGATGAATTTGCTGAGGTCTCCAGCTCTCAATTCCCTGATACCCTTATTATGGGCCTCTGGAAGATCATTTATCCTTAATCTTATGGATGTCTCTTCATAACTCGAACCAAGTATCTCGTTTATCGCTTCTGTAGCAAGGTCTAAACATATCCTTGGCTGTTCATGAACATATTCTGGAAATTCAACGTCGAAGTGGTCCATCAATTCTGCGTAAGTAATATCGATAGACCTATCGTCCGGATAATTTTCAGCTACCCTTATTATCTCTGATGTCAACCCTTCTTCCTCAAAGAAGAGTTTAAAATTTTCCCGTATCTCATCTTTTGAATAATCCTTCATCTTTTACGCTCCGGCTTTTTCTCATATATCTTCGGTTATTAACACTTTACTTGAAAACATGGGGGGTTTAAACATTTAGGCCAAGAGGTGGATGAAAGTGAACTACATCTAATAATTGGTCAATCTTGTGTGTATTACAATTGTGTTTATTAAGTTTTCAATGTAAAAAGAGCAAAAAAGGAACAAAAGGTTTTTTGGTGATCAAATCAGTATTAGACATCATGACCACTATTTCACATCATCGAAAGGTCACAATCATATTGTTCGTAATCCTATTGGTACTACTAGGAGTTGTCTTTTCGAGTTTTCTTTCTCAAGGTTCTTATATCTCTAGATCTTCAACCACTGGAGATGAAACCCCATTTCAAGTCGATGATTATCCCCCACTACCCCCTAAAGAAAAGGAAGGGATCACTTTCATACCCTTTATAGAATTGGACATGATATCGTTCATATTGATCATAATAATAATCGCTGCTTTTGCATGGACGGGGATCATATATTACAGATATTTCAAGGCTCAGAAACAGCACCAGAAAAAAAGAAAGAAAAGATATTGATGTTAGTGTATTACGTATTTCAAAGTCGAGTTAGGTAATTATCTATCTCCCACCTAGTTATCTGTTTTCTGTATTCTTTCCATTCCTGCTTTTTATTGTGTAGGAAGTGTTCAAACACATGCTTTCCAAGAATCTCTTGCATAAAGTCACTCTTTTCCATGATAGTTAATGCATGACCAAGGTTAGATGGCAGAGGTTCGATCCCTTTTTCTTCCCTCTCTTTCTCAGATAAAGAGAATATATCATCTTCTATCGGTTCAGGAGGTGTGATATCTTCATTTATCCCCTTCAACCCGGCTCCGAGTAGGGTGGCGAACTGTAGATATGGATTACCAGCAGGATCTGGGTTCCTTATCTCTATCCTTGTGCTCATCTTTCGGCCGGCAGGTATCCTTGCTAAGGCACTCCTGTTAAGGTGAGCCCATGAAACATAAACAGGGGCTTCGTAACCAGGGATAAGTCTTTTATAAGAGTTTACCCACGAATTCTGTATTGCACACATCTCTTTTGCGTATCGCAACACTCCCCCTATATAGTTCCTTGCCACACCGCTCAGACCTTCCGGATCATCTGGATCATAGAAATAATTCTCATCTTCGCCAAGTAAGCTTTGATGGATGTGCATACCTGTTCCATTCACATCGGCTATAGGTTTCGGCATAAAGGTGGCGTGAAGCCCGTTCAGCTTGGCGACGGTCTTGATGGCGTGTTTCAATGTCATTATGCGATCACTTATGGTGATTGCATCACCGAACCTGAGATCGATTTCATGCTGCCCAGAAGCTACCTCGTGATGCGAAGCCTCGACTTCAAATCCCATCTCTTTAAAATAAAGGTTGCATTCCTTTCTCACCTTTTCAGCCCTATCCAAAGGCATGAGATCAAAGTAACCTCCATCATCATCAGGTGTTACGGTGGGATCTCCATCTTCAGTGGTCTTGAAAAGGAAAAATTCGTACTCAGGACCTACATTGAATCTGTAACCCATTTCTAAAGCTCTCTCCACCTGTTTCTGAAGTATGTACCTTGGATCACCTTCGAAACGACTACCATCCGAAGTATAGATATCACAGATCAATCTACCTGTTTTGATGTTGTCGTTTATCCATGGGAACACAAGAAATGTATCCAGATCGGGGAAAGCCCTTAGGTCTGATTCCTCTATGGTCGCATAACCCATTATGGAGGATCCATCAAAAAGCACACCTTCCTCGATGGCCCTCTCTAGATGAGATATCGGTATAGAGACCGATTTCACCGTCCCTAATATATCCATGAACTGCATCTCGACAAATTTTATTTCTTCTTCACCAACATACTCCAATAACTCTTCTTTTTTCATGATTTTTCAACTTTTGGATATACATAAACTTATTTTGTAGATATACAAAAATACGGTTATATAAAATGTACGGTAGATCATTTGACTTGTAGTCGATTTACTGAAGTTCAAAACTGAATAGATACATGACCATAAAAATTAAAATATCGTATTCGATAGCATGATGATATCATGGGAAGCAGGATAAAAGTGACCGTGGGAGATGTAGAGTTAGAAGGAAAGTTAAAAGATACAGAATGTGCTGAGGTCATAGAAGAGATGCTGCCTCTAGAAAAGAGCTTTCAAACATGGGGTGACGAGATATATTTTCCTATAGCTCTAGAGATGGAACTCGATGAAACAGCTCGCAGCGAGGTTGACGTCGGTACACTTGGTTACTGGCCGCCAGGAAAAGCCCTGGCATTGTTTTTTGGAGAAACACCGGATTCCACGGGTAAAAAACCAATGGCAGCTAGCGATGTCAACGTGATCGGCATGATTAAAGATTCCAGCAATTTGAAGTCCGTTAAGGACGAAGATACTATATTGATTGAAAAATTATGATATCGGGCTCAAAGAACCATAAAAGTAATAATATGACCCCTTAATTTCACAACCATGACATCTTTGGAAAAGGATCTAGATAAACTTATCGACATAATCCATGGTTTTATTCAAGATAAAGTAGAAAAGACAGGCTCTGAAAAAGTAGTCCTTGGTTTGAGTGGTGGATTAGATTCTACGACCGTTTTAAAATTATGTGTTGACGCATTAGGGAATGATAAGGTCTTATGTCTTATAATGCCAGAGTCGGCGTCCCCGGACCAGGACATGGAAGATGCACGATGGTTAGTTTCGGAATGGGATGTGAAATGCCATGATATCGATATCGACAATATCTTAAGGGAATTTCCTGCAAGTCCGGATAATAAGATGGCTTTTGCGAATCTGAAAGCTAGAGTCCGTATGTGTTTGGAATACTACTATGCTAATGTTGAAAGTAGTTTGGTGGTGGGTACCAGCAATAAAAGTGAGCTCCTTCTTGGTTATACTACCAAATACGGTGATAGTGCAGCGGATTTTCTACCCGTTGGAGATATCTATAAAAGTGATATCAGAGAATTAGCAAAGATTATAGGTGTTCCAAAAAAGTTCTTAGATAAGGTACCCCGGGCGGGACTATGGGAAGGTCAAACGGATGAAGACGAACTAGGATACACGTACGAAGAGATCGATGAGATATTGAAAGGGTTAGAAAAAGGGTACTCCATAGAAAAGATCGCTGAGAGTAATGGGATTTCTACCGAAGATGTCCAAGATATCAAGGCGAGGGTGGAAGAAAACGCCCATAAAAGGAAGATGCCCACAATAGCTAAACTGAGAAGCGGGACCATCGGGGTCGATTGGAGAGAGTTTTCAGATTAAGAGGTGATGTTATGGTATTGATTTTACTGACCGGTATGCCAGGATCAGGAAAAGAGGAGTTCTTAAGAGTTGCTAAAGAGTTTGATTATGACGTGGTCAGGATGGGTGATGTTGTTAGGGAGATCGCGAAACAGGAGAACATCCTCATGGACGATATCAGTATTGGAAGCTTCGCCCACGATCAAAGAGAGAACTATCACTTTGGGATATGGGCTGAAAGAACATTGAATCGGATCGGAGATAGTGAAACCGTTATCGACGGAGTAAGAAGTTACGAGGAGGTCGAAATATTCAAATCTGAACTTCAGGAAAAGATGGTGATTGTTGCCGTCCATGCATCTCCCGAAACGAGGTACGGAAGGTTGAAGAAAAGAGATCGGGAAGATAAACCCGAGGATTGGGGACAGTTCGTAGAACGGGATCACCGTGAATTAGATTGGGGTGTTGGTAAGATTATCGCACTAGCTGATAAGATGTTAGTGAACGAAGGTACAGTATCTCAGTTCCATAATAAGGCTGAACGATTTTTTACCGAATTGAATGGAAAATAGACCAAAGGGTCTCAGGCTCCTCTAACCATCCTAGTTCCGCAATCTGGACACTCCTTTTCAGCGCAGGGGATACCTCTTTCATGAGGTACTTTTTTCCCACAATTAGGGCAAACACAATTACCTCCAGGGCCAGGGGCCCTGAACGCCCTCTTCCTTGGCCGCCCCGATTTGAATCCGGTGGTCCAGTACCGTCTCTTCTAGGCAATTTTTTCACCTCCTTATTTAATTGAAATTATTAATGTCCCTGCTCACAGGCGTTCGATTCATTCGCTACATCCAGTTTATCGTTCTCCCACTGCTCTATCGCATCTTCAACCGTTCCTGAGGCACCACAGTAGACCTTTATCCCCATCCTCTCGAACATAGCTACGGCTCTACGCCCCAAATTACTGGTCAGCATAACATCTACGCCCTCTTCAGCCATGAGTTCCGGGGGTTTTCCTTTTCCTCCCATATGTTCACTCGTATTGCTGATTATTTTCAAATCTTCGTTTTCATCATCGTAAACTGCAAACGCTGGTGCTCTTCCGAAATGAGGACTGATCTTTTCATCCATTCCTCTTTCTCCCATACAGGGTATACTTACTTTCATCTAATCACCCATACCCATATTATCTTTTATTTTATTAATTATTTCTCTAAACGCTTCTGTAGACTCTGAATCAGTCTCGGTAAATGATTTACCCTCTTCACCACTTTTCATTATCTCTGGGTCTATAGGTATACTACCTAGATATGGTACATCTAACTCTTGCGACATCCGTTCTCCCCCTCCTTCTCCAAATAGTTTTATCATCTCACCACAATTCGGGCAGGTCAAACCATCCATATTCTCTACAACGCCAAGTACCTTCAAATTTAGTTTCTTAGCGAAATTTATCGATTTTCTTACCGCCTGTAAAGCAACATCTTGCGGTGTTGTGACTATTATAACCCCATCGATATCTGGAATCTGCTGTGCTATGCTCAAAGGTTCATCACCAGTACCCGGTGGTAGATCAACGACCATATAATCGATCCCATCCCATACAACATCTCCCAGCATCTGATTGATGACTTTCATTTTCATCGGCCCTCTCCAGATCACGGCAGAATCATCATCTGGTAACAAAAAGTCCATAGAAATAACTTCAAGATTTTCATTCACCGACACAGGTTTTATTTTTTCCTGGTCTGGTGTGAGTTTTTTACCCTTGACACCGAGCATCTTTGGGATAGTCGGTCCGTGGAAATCGCTGTCAAAGATACCTACCTTATCTCCATCATCTGACAATGAAAATGCTAAATTCGCCGCTACCGTACTTTTACCAACGCCACCTTTACCGCTCATTACCACTATCTTTTTCATGTTTTACTCAGATGTGTAAATATACTAAAAACTTTTGGTATGCCTAACGAATACGTATTTACTCGGAATGTACTTTTCATCCTCCAATCAAAAATCAAACCTCTAGTAAGGTCACTCACACCCTATCTAGAAAACCGATCTATATGCTTTTCTGAAGATAATATAGAGGAAAGAGGATACATCATACATCCGTCACCCCTAGACGATGTATAACCTGTATCCACGTTTTACTACTCATCTAGGTGGACATCCATCTGTGGGTATGGTATGTTCAGTCCCGCCTCGTCGTAACCCTCTCTAAGGGATTTCTGCAGATCAAAGAATGTGTTCCAGTAATCCTCGGTTTTCACCCACGGTCTTACCGTCAATCCCACAAAAGAATCATCCATAGTTTTCACTTTCACTTGTGGTTCCGGATCGTCTAGTACTTTTGGATGAGCCTTCAATATATCTAAAGAAGTCTTGATAGCCAAGTCTAGATCGTCATCGTAGCCCACACCGGTATCTATATCGACCCTTCTTATATCGTTGTGTGTATAATTTATTATATTGCTCTCCCAAACCAGTTTGTTCGGAATTACGATATGTTTATTATCTGTGGTATCCAGCTCAGTTAGGCTTATACCCACTGTATTGATAACACCTTCTTCCCCGTTGACCTCAACGTAATGTCCAGCCCTGAAAGGCTTTGTGATAGCGATCATAACACCGGCTGCTATGTTACTCAAAGTATCTCCCAAGGCGAAGCCCAGAACGAAACCTAAGACCACTGATAAGCTTATCAATGCAGCTCCTACCTGAACACCCAGGAACGATAAAGAAACACCGACAACGAAAAAATACAATACTATTCTTAATATCCGTGTTGTAAATTCCGTAAGCAATACACGGATGTTGTTCTTGAGCATGGCATTTTTGACCATCCTTGATACGACTTTTACAAGTATGAGACCGACCACTAGCGTAATCACGAATAATATCAAATTCCATAGGCTGAGCCCTATGTATGGTAACTCTTCTTGCAGACCGTAACCGGCTATCTCCATATAATATCAACATGGGGTGAATAGTACTAGCACTATTTCAAATCTTTCATTTTAACTATAATTTGGGAAAGTTTTTTAATAGTACTACCGGTTTTTGCACCAAAGATGGCTAAGAGAAGGAAGAAAGACGAGGAAGAAGATGGATATGAATACGAGTTCCCCGAATTCGATAGAAAAGAGTATATGCTGGATGAGATAAGGAAGGGAAAGTGTGTTTATATCAGTGTGGCTCTTGCTCCGATATTCTCGATAATCGCTCTTTTTGTATTCAATTATTCAGGCCATGAAGCATTATTAGGTTTCTTAGTAGGGTTGACGGGTATTGCCATCCTAAAAACACTTTTTCAGATGGTGGGAATCGAAGTATCAGAGCTGGGTAAAAAAGAATGGGCGATGAGTGTGGCTATGTATCTATTTACATTTTTAGCTGTCTGGGTCATCTTGATGAATCCACCATTCAGCGATTTTGCAGCACCTACATTGGATGAGATGGATTTAGAATTTGAAGAAGACAATGAGATCATAGCACACGAATATGTCCAGGAGAATATAACAGAGGGTGCTAAAGAATACAACATGACTATAACCGCCACTATATCAGATAATGTGGAAGTAGACCATGATAGTGTTCGTGTCTACATCGATAATACTCCGTACAATATGACCCGTGAAGCCGATACCTACCAGTATCATCGAAGTTTTGATAATACAGAAGTACGAGATGGCAGTATGGCTCTCACTTTCAAGATGGAAGATGTAAATGGCAATGAAGCTACGGTCACTGAAAACGTTGATTTTATATTAGATGTTGATTAACAAAAAATCTTTTATAAAGTTTCGATGTCTTATACCTGGAGAATTGGATGTCTGACGAAGTAGTCTTGACCGTGAAAGAGGCCCCCCAAGAGGATATAGGAAGAAACAGAGCTAGGATCGGACCGAAAACCCGAATGGAGTTGGATGTTGATGTCGGCGATGTTATTTTGATCAAAGGGGAGGAAGATACAGTTGCAAAAATATTTAGACTTCACTCTGAAGATGAGGGTGAAGCTACGATCCGTATAGACGGTTTGGTCAGGAAGAATGCTAAGATATCCTTGGGAGAGAAGGTTAGGGTCAAAAAAGTAGAGACCGTTCCTGCTAAAAAAGTCGTTATAGCCCCTGTTATAGAGGAAGAAAACCAATTCAGGGTCGGGGAGGGTATAGAATCTTATGTTAAAAAGAGATTACTTGACAGACCTATAATGGCTGGAGACGCTATCGTAGTTCCTGGGATAGCACTCATGGGAGGCAGCGTTCCCTTCATCGTTATCACCACAAGTCCATTAGAGGCCGTAGAGGTCAGGCAGGACACTGAGGTCGTAGTCAAAGAAGAGCCTGTCAGCGAAACTGAAATAATTAGTGCTACAAAGGTGACTTATGAAGATGTCGGAGGTTTAGAAGAGGAATTAAAAAGGGTCCGAGAGATGATAGAACTCCCACTCAGACACCCAAAACTGTTCGATAGATTAGGGATAGACCCACCTAAAGGCGTTCTTCTTTTTGGTCCACCGGGTACTGGTAAAACTTGGATCGCAAAAGCTGTAGCTAATGAGGCTGGCGCTAATTTTTTCTCCGTTCAAGGCCCAGAGATAATCTCTAAATACTATGGACAGAGCGAGGGAAAATTGAGGGAAAAATTCGAAGAAGCAGAGGAGCAGTCTCCCTCTATTATCTTTATCGATGAACTGGATTCCATTGCTCCCAAACGGGACGATGTTAAAGGTGAAGTAGAAAGAAGGGTCGTAGCACAGCTATTGACATTGATGGACGGTTTGACCCAGAGAGGGGAAACGATAGTTATCGCAGCTACGAATCGTGAAAGTGCGATCGATCCGGCCCTCCGACGTCCTGGTAGGTTCGATCGAGAGATAGAAATAGGCCTTCCAGATAAGGAAGGGAGGATGGAGATACTACAGATCCATACTCGGGGTATGCCCATATCCGATGATGTCGACCTTAAAAGGTTAGCCGATATGACTCATGGATTTGCAGGAGCGGACCTTGAATCGTTAGCTAAGGAGTCCGCTATGAGAGCTCTGAGAAGATTTACTCCTAAATTCGATCTCGACGAGCCGATACCGGGAGGGATATTGGAACGTATGGAAGTAACTACAATGGACTTCCAGAACGCCCTTAGAGAGATAGAACCCAGCAGCTTGAGAGAAATCATGGTAGAGATACCTGAGGTATGCTGGGATGATATAGGTGGACTAAGGGAGATAAAAGAGAAATTGAGTGATTCTGTGGAAAGACCAATACAGGAACCTGAATCATTTGTAGAAATGGGAATATCCCCTCCGAGAGGTATACTTCTTTATGGTCCACCCGGAACAGGGAAGACTATGCTTGCCCAGGCCGTTGCTTATGAAAGTGGAGCTAATTTCATCTCGATCAAGGGTCCAGAGATATTATCAAAATGGGTTGGAGAAAGTGAGAAAGCGATACGAGAGATCTTCAAGAAAGCTCGACAGGCGGCACCCTCGATAATATTTTTCGATGAGTTAGATGCTTTAGCCCCGGAGAGAAGCGGTGAAAGCAGTGAGAACGTTACGGATAGGGTTGTTAATCAGCTTCTGACCAGTTTTGATAGTATCGAATCTAATACCGGAGTCATCGTCATAGCTGCTACGAACCGTCCGGATAAGATCGATACGGCTCTTCTACGGGCAGGCAGATTCGATGATACTTTGAACGTTTCGATACCGGATAGGAAGGCTAGGAAGGAAATATTTAGGATACATACTGAAAATATGCCATTAGCGGATGATGTAGATTTTGATAAATTAGTATCGCT
The DNA here is from genome assembly GCA_046497075.1 of Candidatus Saliniplasma sp. Lineage (GTDB taxonomy): Archaea > Thermoplasmatota > Thermoplasmata > Halarchaeoplasmatales > Halarchaeoplasmataceae > Saliniplasma. Next base: position 21,930 of record JAWOGF010000074.1, on the reverse strand, counting down.
TACTGACAAATACGTAGGTGCGGATATTGAGACGATATGTAGAAGAGCTGGTCTTCTAGCCATGAAAGATAAAGTTAAAAAGGTATATTCTGAATATTTCATGGAAGTAATAGATGAATCGACCCCTTCTGTAGACCAAGAAGTTTTGGATATGTATGACGAGATCGAAGAGATGATAAAGAAAACCGTTAGAAAGAAGAAAGATTATAATGGGGTTGGATTATACAGGTAATGTAATTAGACTCGATGATAGTAAATGGAGGATCAAGATATGAAAAAATTCGTGACCGAATTACGAGGTAAGACCGTGATGACGAACGACGGACAAATACTCGGTATGATCGACAACTTCGTGGTAAATACTGAGTCTGGAGATATGAAGCATGTATTGGTGACGCCTGCTGAGGAGATCGAACCGCGACTGTTCGATACCGATGCTGAGGGACGGCTGGTCTTACCGTTCAAGGGTATGAAAGCCGTCCGAGACGTTGTTGTTATGGAAAATATCAGTATGGAGTGAACGGGATTCCTACGCTAAGGGAGGCATACTTTCGCTGATACGTGCCTCACGTTAAATTAGATTATATTTTGAAAGGGAGTTCCGAGTATGGATGATAGTTTGAAAGGCAGATTAAAAAAATTGGGTCTCACCCCCTCTCAATCAATGGGGCAGAATTTTTTGATAGATGAGAATATAGCCGAAAAGATAGTTCTTTCAGCGGAGATATCGGAAGAAGATACGGTAATGGAGATAGGTCCAGGACTAGGGATGTTGACAGATAGGTTAGTAAGTTTGTCTAACGATCTGATATTGGTGGAGAAGGATAGAATCTTATCAAATTATCTTGAGGATAGGTATAGAACCAACAATAACGTAGATGTTATATCAGGGGATGTATTGGAAATCGAACTTCCGACCTTCGATAAAATAGTATCGAACCTTCCTTTTTCTATATCTTCTCCTTTGACCTTCAAAATTTTAGAACATGATTTTAAAAGTGGTATATTGACATATCAGAAGGAATACGCTGATAGATTGGTAGCGGAACCTGGTGAAAAGGACTATTCCCGCTTATCTGTCATGGCCCATACTTTTGCTAGAGTTGAAAGGTTGTTCGATATCTCAAAAGATAGGTTTTATCCGAGACCAAAAGTCGATGCTACCGTGGTAAGACTGACTCCACGTGCTCCAGACTTTGATATTCAGCACCCCTATATTTTCTCAGACGTAGTTCGCCAATTATTCAATTATAGGAGAAAGATGATCCGGAACGCCTTGAAGACGGGCTTCGGTATAGGTAAAATCAAGGATATACCTTATCAAGAAAAAAGGGTGGGCAATCTTACACCGGAACAGATAAACGAAATTGTAGAACACGTTGTAAAAAATGATATCATGTAAACTTATACTTATTCAAATTCTATACCGCACCCGGGACAAAATCTTACATCCTCACTGATTTCAGTACCACACTCTGGGCATTCATAAGCTGAAGGTGTAAGCTCATGCCCACATTTTGGACAAAAATTATCGTCCTCACCTACCTCATTTCCACAAGAAGGACACGTTAACAAGATCTCCATTTCAGTACCACACTTAGGACAGAAATTATCACCTACATCTCCAACATACCCACAGCTAGGACATTTCGGTTCTCCCTGAGACGGCCCCGTTTTTGGCGATTCAGTTCTTTCCTTTTCAACATCTGCAGTCATGGTTGTAGTTGTACTATCTCTATCCTCTTCACCTTCTTCCATCTGTTTTATAACTGTGTTCCTTTGTACTTCATCTCTTTCCTGAGTCCCAGTTTTTTCCTTACTCGCTTCTTTTTTACCGATCTTTTGGAACTTGATCACTCCGGCTTTATCTTCATCGATAGCTTTTTTGCACCTTAGGGACAAAGATAATGCCTCCGTATATCTCTCTTCATCAAAACTGACTCTTGCTTTTTTCAAAAGGTCTTCAGCTTCAGCGTCTCCTCCCTCATTTTCTAACATTTCACTAGCCTGTTCTATCTCGAATTTGGATTCGAGGTAATTCACCGGAAGATTTTGTATCTTCTCTTTCTGTTTCTGCAGCTCCTCACTTTTAGCTCTAACTTTTTCACTTTCTTCCTCTGTTCCTAACGAGTCTATATCATCTAACGTATAAGCTTCTTTCATTTTTGAATCCTTTGAATCATCAGATATGTCCGAAGAAGCATCTTTCTTCCTTAAAATTTTCTTATTATCAGTATTAGCACCCGAATTAGTATTATTCTCAAGTTTTGATTTTGCTTTTTCCGCTAAGGATTTCGCTCTAGAATAGTCTCTCGCCTCCAAAGCCAATTCAGCCCGATCAATTATCACCTCTGAATCAGAGGTGTTTTTCCCAGACCGTTTCATGACATTAACGATACTCTTTGTACTTTTGACTTTATTATAAGCCTCGTCTTCTGGATCCAAACTAGAAGCTTCACGAACTCTCGATACCCGCTTATCTTTGGTTTTTTCTAAGTAGAAAAGTATCCCCACTGAGATACCGACAAGCCAGATTATCGCGATAATTAGAATCCAGATGGGTTCAATGGCCATATTACACATTTAATAACTCGGAGTTGAAATATAACAGTTTCGCTTTACTTTCAAAATCAGTAAATGGGCATAAGATTTTAAATATATCTGTTTTTGAGGTAGTTGATGCTAGAATTCATAGGAGTACTACTTGCTTTCATAACTCTAGGTACCCTGATCTATAAGAAGGTTGGATTCGGATATGCTATATTGTTAGCAGTCGGTGTTTTATTGGTCTTATCTAATCCCACTTTACAGGGGGTCAAATGGCTCCTAGAGATATCTATAGAATTTGAAACGATCGAACTGATATTGATAATCAATATGATTGCCTTTCTTGGATTCTTATACAGTGATTCCGGCCAGGTCATGAGGATGATAAAAGAACTCAGAGGTGCAGTTCCAGACAGGCGTTTGGTAATCGCATCGATACCTGCCATCTTTGGACTGATGCCCATGCCCGGAGGGGCCCTCGTATCGGCTCCGATGATAGATGACGAGGGAGACGAACTCAATGTAGATCCTGTACACAAAACCTTCTTGAATTGGTGGTTCAGGCATATATGGTTCACGATTTACCCATTATCCCTCGGCTTGATATTAGCGTCTAGTATCACTGGGGTGAGCCTATATAGGATAGCATTATATAATACTCCTATCTTTGCCATCCAGATAGTCTGTGGAGTGATATGGGGTATCGGTGGTATAGAAGCTGTAAAATCTGAAAGACTATCCACGAGACCTCTTCTCCTTGTTTGGGAATTGATGCCGATAATGCTTGCTCTATCGTTAAATATCATACTTAGTATCCCCTTTTACCTCTCACTACCAGTAGCGATACTCTTCCTACTTTTCCAAAATCGAGATAAATATAATCTCTCCGATGTACCTGTCACTGCAAAAAACGGGTTTTCCTTCAATCTCATATTAGCTGCATATGGAATCATGCTTTTCAAAGGTATAATCGAAAGGACTAACGGTATAGCTCCGGTAGTCACTTCTCTGCAGAATCATGTACCCATTTTCCTTGTGGTGGTTTTGTTTGCTCTTGCCATAGGGATGTTCCTCGGCCATCTACCCAGCGCGGTAGGGATCGGATTGCCAGTACTTTTACCCCTTATATCAACTGTTTCTGTGAGAACGATCGGAGTCATATATCTATTTACATTCCTAGGCTATTTACTCAGTCCGATACATCTTTGTATAATACTGACAGTGGAATATTTTGGAACAAATCTTAAAGCCTTTTACAGTCACATATGGAAACCAACCCTCGTATTGATAGTTTTCATATTCGTGTGGATAACTATCTCTGGAGCTGTATTCCTGTTTTGATAAGAAAAAAGAAGAATGGTTTTTAGTTGTCCCTTTTGTCCCTGATCTTTTCGATGAGGAGCGGGATTATTTCTTTCAGATCTCCAACGATACCCAGGTCGGCCATATCAAATATGGGAGCATCTGGATTCGTGTTTATGGCTATGATCGTCTTAGCGCCTCTTATTCCAACACGATGTTGGACAGCACCAGATACACCGCAAACGATGTAAAGTTCCGGTGATACAGTTTTTCCGCTCTGACCTACCTGATGGGATTTGGGTATTATATCCTCTTCTACGATAGGCCGACTGCATCCCACCGCCGCACCTAATTCATCGGCCAATTCCTGAAGTAATTCAAAGTCCTCTTCACAGTTTCCAACACCTCTACCACCGGAGACGATCCTATCCGCTTCCTCAACAGATAAAACACCTCTATCCTCGGGTTCTAATACTTCCAAAATTTCAGTGGTTATAGAGTCTTTATCGATCTTCACCTTTTCTTCAATCAATTCATAATCCCTGTCTGGTTTCGGTTCCATAGGTTCCATAACATGGGGTCTAACAGTAGCCATCTGTGGTCTGGTATTCGGACATATGATATCAGCCATCACGTTTCCTCCGAAGGCCGGTCTCGTCTGCAGAAGTACCTTTTGTCCTTCGACCTCTTCGATAGATAGTCCTGTACAGTCTGCAGTCAGTCCAAGACCCATGTGCCCGGCAACTGAAGGAGCTAAATCTCTACCTAGGTGGGTTGCACCATATATGAACACACTCGGCTTGTATTTTGATACCAATGTTGTTAATGCAGTTGTGTACGCTTCAGTCGTATATTCTTCTAAGGCTTCATCATCGATAACATAGACTTTTTCAGCTCCATATGACGCTAGATCCTCTGCTAGACCTTTTACCTCATTTCCAACCAGTACCGCACAAAGCTCTTCATCCAATTCATCAGCCAATTCTCTACCCTTTCCGAGTAGTTGTGGACCGGTAGCCTTCAGTTCACCTTCATGCTGTTCCGCGAAGATCCATACACCATCATATTCCGAGAAATCGGCCCTTTGGGCCTTCAATTCAGGTTCGATAGCGTCTACAGGACATGCAGTCACGCATGCACTGCATGAGATACAAATGTCTTCTTTCAGTTTAGCTACCCCGTCTTCCATGTACAGCGCATCAACGGGACAGACCTTTACACATTTCTCACATCCAGTACAGGAATCAGCATCGATGTCGATCATAACAATCCCTCCTCATCCATGAATTCGATCATCTTCTCAACCGCGATCTCTGGTTTTTCATCGACCTTGATACCTTCACCTTTTGGAGGCGGCGAATAAGTTTTCATCACTACACTCTCAGACCCGTCGAGACCGTACTCTTCCTCTTCTCCCCCCAAATCTTGGAAGGACCATTCATCTAGAGGTTTCTTCTTAGCTTTCATTATATCTCTAACATTGGGGATCTTGGGCTCAAATCCGGGTTCGGGCATACATGCTACGACAGCTGGAAGTTTAGACTTGATCCTCACATGGCCTTCGTCTGTCTCTTTTTTACAAATGATATGACCACTATCTTTTTTCACTTCTCCGATCTCTGCCACGAATGTCAATTGAGAAATCCCCAACTGAGCTGCCACTTCAGGGCCTACCTGTGCGGTATTACCATCAGATGCTTCCTGACCAGCGAATACAATATCTATATCACCAAGTTTTTTTACAGCTCTTCCTAACGTTACCGCAGTAGCCCACGTATCAGCTCCAGCGAATACACGATCCGTGAGAAGTACAGCTCGATCGGCACCGATAGCGAGACATTTCTTTAGTGCATCTTTCGCTTGAGGAGGGCCCATACTGACAGCTATGATCTCAACATCCTCATCCATTCTTTCTTTAAGACCGATAGCTTCATTCAGTGCGAACTCGTCGAAGGCGTTGAGAACAGAAGGGACACCCTCTCTGATTATGGTCCCCGTTTCTTCATCCACTTCGACTTCAGTCGTATCGGGAACTTGTTTTACCAGAACTACGAACCGCATCAGATCACCGATTCACTTACTTGTACGGTATGTAATCTTTACCCAGAGTTTCTCTAGCGATGACTAACTTCTGGATATTCGCTCCGCCTTCTGCACCTACACAATAAGACATGACCCCTCTCCATGCTGTTTCGAATATGTATTCAGAACTGTAACCTGCGGCACCGAGCCAGTGCATTGCATCATCAGCGGTATCTTTTGCAAGATGAGGTATCTTATATTTTATCATGGATATCCATTTTGCGATCTCTGTTGGTTTGTAGGTCTTTGCTTTACCTGTCTTCTCTTCCCACCCTTCTTCGTCGTATCGTGTATCACACATCTCAGCAACTTTCTTCACCATTAGTCTGCTGGCTTCCATCTCTGTGTATCTTTCTACGAATGGGAACTGGATACCCTCATATTTGGCTAAAGGCCTTCCGAATGTTTCTCTTTCTTTGATATAATCTGCAGCCTCTTCTAACACTCTCCTTGTTACACCGACTGCACTAGCACCGATCATCACTCTTGCTAGATCGAAACCTTCCATGGTATGATAGAATCCTTTCCCTTGTTCACCCAACATGTATTCCTCAGGAACTCTAACATCCTCCATTATGAATCCAGATGTTGATAGTGATCCTCTTCCTGCATCATCATAAGGTTCTTGTGGTTGAACACCGTCTGCATCTATGGGTACGAAGAAAGCGGTCATGTTCTTGTGTGGCGCTTCCGGAATCTTTGGTCCTGTCCTTACGTTAACCCAATATCCTCCACCCATCATTCTGCACTCTTCGACTCCACTGATGAAGGTTTTCTCACCATTCAAAACCCATTCGTCTCCATCCTTTTCACCAGTAGATTCAAATCCGGCGACATCGGATCCACCTTTTGGTTCAGTGGTGGCTATGCCGATGAATTTATCTCCGCGTATAGCTGGTTTCACGAATTTCTCTCTTACCTCTTCGTTGGCATGCCGGTTGATGGTAAAACCCCAGCCTGTTTCAACTGCCATGAACCCAGCTGCAGTTGCGATGCTGGGATCAATGTAACCGAGCTGTTCGGCTATCACTATCTGGTCGCTCCAACTCAATCCCATTCCACCCTGCTCTTCAGGAACGGTTCCCATTATGAGTCCTAGTCCTGCTATTCCCTCTACGATATCCTGTGGGAATGGATGGCCTTCTCTGTTGATCTTGATAACTCTTTCGAGGGGGAAATCCCTTTCGGCCCAATCGTTTATACTCTCTTTAAATAACTTCTGCTCCTCCGTCAGATCTCTATCATCCGATAGTTTAGTCTTTGCCATGATTACACCTATATGTTAATCGCTCAAAAATATCGCATATATTATAAGGTTTCCCTCGACACCCGTCTATATAGGGATAGAACTCATTTTCAATCCTTGATGTCACAGAACTCGCAATCCTCGTCGCAGGGCTCGATATGGATCTGGATCTTTATTTTAGTTGGTAGCTGCTTTTTTAATAACCTTTTTATCGTTTCTTCCACATCAGTAACTCTATCGTGGGCCTCACCTACTTCTGCATGTGTAGGTACTATCAGATGGAATGAGATCAAAAGACCTTCACCAGTTTCAGAGATCTCTATATTGTGGATATTTTTCACGTCTTTCCGCCTTTCGATGACCCTTGATATTTTATTTTCTATCTTTTCAATAGGTGGTTTCCATGGATCGAAATGGACTTCTACATCGGCGTTAAACTCCTTTTCTAATCTATTCTCGAGGTCATGTGCTAACTGATGCCCCTTCAGGGTCGTACCTGGTTCTGAGTGCATGTGTAGTGAGATCGCTTTTTTATCACCGTACTCGTGAACATGTATATTATGGACATCAGTTACCCCGGGACTTTCTAAAGATACCTCCTTGATATTATCTATCAATTCCTGTGGCGGTTTTTCACCCAATAATTTGTTAGTAGCCTTTTTTATATAGGAGCCGCCTATATACCCTAAAAGTAACGATATTCCTATACCCGCCATAGGATCTAAGAATAACAAACCTTTTCCGGAACCGTAGATGGCACCGATAACTAAAATAGTCGTGATAGCGTCGCCTCTATGATGCCAGGCATCGGCTTTTAAGGGGTCTGATCCTGTTTTCTTACCCACGTAATAACTGATCTCCCCTATCACCTCTTTAGCAACGGCAGTTAAAAATATGTAGAAGTAGAACGAACGACCCATCAATATCGGCTCAGGACCTACTAAAAGTGATTGAATACCATCAGATAAAAATGTTAGAGCTGCTAAGACTAGTATGATCCCTACCGAAAGGACAGCGATCTGATCAGCTCTTCCATGTCCGAACGGATGGGTTTTATCTGCTGGCTTTTCAGCGATATACAGTCCTATCAAAACAGCTATGGAACTAGCGCTATCTGAAAGGCTGTGCATAGAATCAGATAATAGAGCTAAACTTCCGATCTGGAGACCGATGAAGACTTTGACGAAAAAGATGATGACATTCAATACTATACTCGAGAATGCCACGATCTTGCCTTTCCCATATTTTGTTAACATCTATAGGTAGAATACATCCCGAAAGAGTTAAATTTTATCGTTTTCGATACTTTTATACAATCTAAATCTATATGGGTTCTAAAGGTGAATAAAAATGGATTTGGGAATAGAAGGAAATTCCGCTCTGGTACTTGCATCAAGCAGCGGATTGGGGAAGGCGTCTGCAGAAGCTTTAGCGAGAGAAGGTGTGAACATCGTTATAAATGGAAGAGATGAACAAAAATTGAAAGAGACAAAGCGAGAAATAGAAAGAGTCGCTAATGGAAGAGTGATCGCAGAGCAGGGCGATATCAAAGATTATCAGGAAATTAGAAAATTGGTTGAAGCGACCGTCGAAGAATTCGGAGGTTTAGATCATCTTGTGACATGCGCAGGCGGTCCTCCCAGTAAACCGTTCTTAGAAACTACGGACGATGAATGGTATCATTCTTTTGATCTTTTGGTTATGAGCGTAGTAAGGGTTGTTAGAGAATCGGTTGAATATCTCAGAGAAAGTGATGCCGGTACTATTGTCAACATCACCTCTATCAGCGTAAAAGAGGCTTTAGAGTCACTAGTACTATCAAATTCAGTACGGATGGCCGTTGTGGGGCTGGAAAAGACCTTATCTAGAGAGTTAGGACCAGAGATAAGAGTGAATTCAGTTTTACCTGGCCCTCATGAAACTGGCCGTATCCAAAACTTGGTGGATGAGGCTGTTGAAAGGGGCGAATTCGAGGATTATGAAGAGGGGCTTGAGTCATGGACCGAAGGTGTTCCTCTGAAAAGGATAGGACAGCCTCAAGAGTTGGGTGATGTTGTGGCATTTCTTTGTTCCGAGAAGTCCAGTTATCTGAACGGCATAGCAATACCCATCGACGGCGGGGGTAGCAGGTCAAACTTATAAAGTAATACGATATAATATTAGAAGGCGAGGATATTCATGATAAATATAGGAACCTGTGGTCACGGTTATTATCGGCCCGGAAAAGGTTGGAAAAAGAAGTATAAAAGCAAATTACAAGCTTACAGCGATGATTTTCCATGTGGAGAGATCAACAAGACCTTTTACAAGTTACCGATGATAAGAACAGCGGAGAGATGGAGGAAAGAAGCCTGCGATGATTTTGATTTCATCATGAAAGCCTGGCAGGCCCTGACACATCCCACTAACAGTCCTACCTGGGGAGATAGGAAAGATGCTTTGACAGGAGAACAGAGGAGGGCTTTTGGTTATTTGAAACCAAATAAAGAAGTGTTCGATGCTTGGAAAGAAACAAAAAAAGTAGCTGAAGCCTTAGAAGCAGAAGTACTGGTCATACAAACCCCGCCTAGTTTCGGATGTACGGAAAAGAATAAAGAGAACATGTACGAATTTTTTAGCCAGGTCGATAGAGGGGAGTTAGAGATCGCTTGGGAACCTAGGGGCGACTGGACCGATAACGAAGAAGATATTGGGGAGATATGCAATGAGTTTAACCTGATCCATATCGTGGATATAATTAGAAAAAGACCGGTTTCGAAACACGATATCACGTATATAAGATTACATGGTCTCAACAAAAACGAATACGATTATGATTACAATTATTCAACACACGAATTATTGAAACTAGCTGGTAGATTGAGAGGGTTGGATAGAGAATATGATAAAGTTTACTGCATGTTCAACAACTACGAGATGTTCGAGAACGCAAAAAGGTTGATCGAGATATTAAAAAGATAAAAAAAGATGGTTTAGTCTTCTCCCAAGAGTTCCATAACTTCTTCTTTGCCTTCCTTCAACATCTCGACCTGCTGTTTATCCAACTTCAATAGAAGCGTCTGGAACTCACCAACGTGTTCTTTTTCTTCCTCGGCAACATCTAACAGTACCTGTTTCAAGTGGTCGTTTTCAGTGTAATCCGCCATCTGCTCATAAAAGTTTATCGCATCCAGTTCTGCAGCTAGGGCGAACCTCAGTATCTCTTTATCCGAGTTTTCTTTCTTTAACTTCTTCAAGTCTATCGGTTCTTTCGCGAACATATTTTCACCGTATCAGTATCATATATAAGATACAAATATCTTTGGAATCGGCTTTACCTCTTTACTTCCTCCGAGCCTTCATTTATCTTGATTATCTTGTCAGCAAGTTCTTCGATACTCTTTAGGTCTTTTTTTGTTGGATGACCTTTTGCTATGACGGGATCGATGAATTCTCCGTTGAAACTCTTTAAAAGATCCTTTATGGTTTCTGGCATCCTGCCACCCCAACCGTAAGAACCGATGATAGATGCGAATTTCATCTTAGGTCTTAAAGCGTTTGCGAGGTATGCCGCGTAAACTGCCTTTGGATGTGGACCTGCTAGAACCGTTGGAGTCCCTATGACTACCGTTGATGCATCCACCAGTGCCATGGCCAACTCTCCAATATCCGTGGTGGTTAGGTTGAATGGTTTGACTTTGAAATTCTTGCTAGTGAGGTGATCTACAAAATGTTCTACCATCTTGTCCGTACTACCATGCATAGACACGTAAGGTACCACGACTTCCGGTTTTGCAGTATCTGAAACCCATTCTTTATACGCGTCCATTATGAATTCGGGCTCATCGTAGATAGGTCCATGACTGGTTGCTATTATATCGATATCAAAGTCTTCAAGTTTTTTTAGATGTCCCTTAATAGATGTCCTGAACGGCATCATGATCTCCGCATAGTATCTCTTTGCTGAAATGTAGGCTTTCTTTTTATCATCTACAAAAAGGTTGCTGGCGGCTAGATGGGAACCAAAGAAGTCACATGAGAAAAGGATATTGTCCCCTTTTAGGTACGTAACCATGGTTTCCGGCCAGTGTACCCAAGGCATATTCATGAACTTGAACGTTTTTTCGCCTATAGATAGTTCTTCCTCATCCTCCACTTCTTTGAATTTGTCCTCTGAAATTTCAAGATGATCTATAAGCATGCCCTTACACTTCTCATTTGTCACCACTTTTGCTTCAGGATATTTATCTAAAATTGCCGGTATCGATCCAGAATGGTCCTGTTCCGCATGATGAGAGATCACGTAATCGATACTGTCCACACCCAGTGATTCAAGGTTTTTCATCAATCTCTCTTCCTTCACCGGATCAACGGTATCTAAAAGCACAGTTTCATCTCCAGTTTTCACCAGGTATGCATTGTAGGTAGTGCCATCTGGTAAGGGTATCAATTCATCGAACAGTTCTCTATCATAATGTGAAGCTCCCACTTCGAAAATGTCTTCTTTTATTTTTTTAACAGCCATATCGATTCCTCCGATTTTGATGTTTATGTAATATCAATCAATAACCAACGTTATTAGTCTTTTGGAGACAGCTAGTCAAAAGGATTAAATATTTCAGGCTAATCTAATCATCCCGGACGTAAAATGTAAATGATATACCGGGCCGGTGGTCTAGGGGTCATGACGTCGCCCTTACATCTGGCAAACACCAGTTAGAAAGGCGAAGATCGGCGGTTCAATTCCGCCTCGGCCCATACTATCTAAAAACATCAATCTTAAATAACAAGTAATATTATGAACCAAACCAAGGGCCCGTAGCTTAGTATGGCGGAGCGTCTGGCTCATAACCAGATGGTCGTCGGTTCAAATCCGGCCGGGCCCACTTTAAAACACTAAAAAACCTCCATTTTGCAAAACTCCTATATCCCACCAACATTATATATGTGATATGTTACAGTTTCAGGAAGTCGCCGTTTTGGATAGAAATTCTGATTTCAGAGGTGTTCCGCCGAAAAGACTCATGGAGAACGCGGGTAAAAAACTTGCAGAAGAGATACATCAACGTTATCCAGAAGAGCGGATTATATTCTTGTGTGGAACCGGTAATAACGGTGGTGACGGATATGTGGCAGCCCGATACCTCAGTGAATGGAGAGGGAAAGAAGATATCACAGTATATCTGATCAAAGGTCTAAAGGGTGTAAGATCAGAGTTAGCAAAGAATAACCTTGACAGATTAGAATGTGAGATCGTCGATGAGATAGATCGGGACGTAATGCAAGATAAGATCGTCGTGGATGCACTCCTGGGAACCGGGATAAAAGGGGACATAAGAGAGCCCTATAGGAGTTTGATAGAGTGTGTAAATGAAACAGTTTGTAGAGTGGTTTCGGTAGATATCCCCAGCGGGCTGGGAACCGATATAAATGTTGAACCGGAATTGACGGTCACCTTCCACGATAAAAAAGTAGGCATGGATGAAAGTAGTTGTGGAGAGATTATCGTAAAGGATATAGGTATACCTGAAGAAGCGGAAAAATTCACCGGCCCAGGGGAACTTCTGTTGTATCCAACACCCGATGACGTTTCACACAAGGGAGATAATGGGAGATTACTAATAATCGGTGGAGGACCATATACTGGTGCTCCCGCTTTAGCCGGTATAGCCGCCTATAGAGTGGGAGTCGATCTTGTGCGATTAGCGGTTCCAGGGTCTGTAAAAAACGTTGTTGCGGGATTTTCACCTAATTTTATAGTCCATCCGTTGAAAGGAGAGAAGGTTCGAAAAAAACACGTCGATAAAATATTACAACTCTCTAAAGAATCCGATGCAGTCCTATTGGGTCCCGGGTTAGGGGATGACCAAGCCACACTAAAAGCATGTAGGGATTTTATTAAAAGACTTAAGAAACCACTAGTATTAGATGCAGACGGGTTGAAAGCAGTGGTCGATAATCCAGAACTGCTTCCTAAAGATACCATCTTAACACCACACGCTGGTGAGATAAGTAGATTCGAAATAAAAAATGATGTAACCGAATCCGCGGAGGAATTAGCGCAAGAATACGATATAACCGTTCTACTCAAAGGTAATGTCGATTACATCACTGACGGTCAAAGGATAAAGAGGAATGATTTCGGGACGCCGGCCATGACCGTAGGGGGTACGGGAGATACATTAGCTGGCGTAGTCAGTGGATTGTTTTCAAAGGGCATGGACCCCTTCGACGCTGCAAGAGTGGGAGCGTATATCACATGTAGGGCTGGGGAGTTGGCTTTTGAAGATCTAGGATGGGGGACCATGCCAGAAGATATCTCAGAGCGTTTCTATAAAGTTCTGAAAGATTATAAATAGAAACGAAAGATTAATTTAGCATCTATACAATTAGTGTCTTGGGAAGGATATTGGATTAGAGATTGGTATCAACCTATGGAGGTAAACAATATGAATAAAGCGGTCGTCTTGGATACGATCAAAAAACTTGGCTCCCTCAAGGGGATAGATATATGTATACTCTTAAAAAAGAATGGGGATATAATTACATCGGCAGGTCATGATGTTTTCATATCATTAGAGACCTTCGGCATAATGTCTGCAACGATATATGGGGCAGCCAATACCGCTAACGAACAACTTGATAAAGAGAAACCAGAAAGGATCATGATACGGTCCAAAGATGGTGACACTATCATAGAGGGAGTCCAAGGAGATTACATATTGGTGGTCAGGAGTAAAAAAACGAAAAATCTATCTAAACTCCTTAAATATATTGATAAAGCTATTAAACGTCTCAAGAAAAATTTGGGTGATTGAACATGGTTCCGATCAACATACCACTAGAAATAAAGCGATTTTTTGACTCGGAGCATGGTCGTTCCCTGATGATAAAAGGTAAAGCCGGAACTGGTAAGAGTATACTGAGTTTGAGTATATTGGATGTCATGGGAGATATCGAAAACAGTTTTTACCTATCCACTAGAGTAGCAAATGACTCATTATACAGTCAATTCAATTGGCTGAAAGATAAAGAATGGCGAGAAAACTTGATAGACGCGAGTATGGATTTTTTACAGGTTTTATCGAAAGATCAAGACCTGAGACATTTCAGAGCACGGAAAGAAGATGTTGTTGACAAGGTGGAAACAGCAAAGAAGATGTTGTCAACCATGAGGGGAGGTAAAGAAGGCTGGAGATTAGAAACTCCTGAGCATGTGAGTAGGAGTATGTTAAATACCATTAGCAACAGCGATGATTTGATCGAGATCAGAGAGATATATAACCGAGTAGAAAAAAGATTACCAGAAAGTTCATTGATAATAATAGATAGTCTAGAAGCCATAATTGAACGATACGACATCGAAGCAAGATTGCTGATAAAAACTCTTCAGAAAGACCTGGTTGAACGATCTGGTGTCAACTTAGTCTTGGTTATAGAAGAAGAGGGCCCGACAAAATGGGATTATCTCGTTGATGGATATATCACTATGAGGGAGGATGAATTCAAAGGAAGAAGGATCAGGCAGATACATCTGAACAAACTACGTGGCGAGAGGATAATGAGACCAGTTTACTTGTTCACCCTCGATAACAGTCTTTTTAGATCCTTCGACCCATTGACAGATGAATTATCTATTATAGATCCGAAAGAACTTCCGATCAACGATGAAGAAAGTGATAGTAGATATGAAAAGGAGAACAGTTTCTCTACGGGGTCTAGGCAATTGGATGAACTGCTAGGATTTGGACTAACTCAAGGGAGTTTTATACTATTAGAGATTGATGAATCGGTACCACTTTCTGGAAAGACGGATATCATAGGACCTCTTATGTTGAATTTTCTTAAGCTGGATAGAAAGCTCATCAATATACCGCTCACCAGTAGGGAAGATAAAGAAATAAAATCCTGGCTCAGGGACAGAGTAGAGGAGAGGTTGATGGATAAAATTATCACATTCAGACCTGAAAAGGACTGGACATTATCTGAAGAAGCTGAATTCAAGACATATCGAAAAAGAGTTAGGGATGTGTATAAAGAAGCTTTATACAGGTCAAAAAAACCCTTACTAACCATATGTGAATGGGAAAATATCGAAGATTCTCTCAGTTATCTAATCGATAATATAGATCAACAATCTGTTGGGAAAAGATTACTCGACCTGATGAGAGAAAACAGCGATCTCACTATCGGAATAATAAGGCCAGGACTAAAGATATCCCAGAAACTTAAAAATATATCTGATATACATCTCAAGATATTTTCAAAGGACGAAGCTTTGATATTGACTGGAGAAAAACCAAACTTATGTATATACAATATCAGTTTAGATGAGGAGGGCAGTCCTATTTTTATTCCATTGGTTTAGAATCGAAATAGATCGAACAAAAGATTTTTACTTTTTGAGAATATAGGAGCTATGGTGTTCAGATGAAAGAGATCAAGGCCCCTAGGGGGACAGAACTTAATTGTAAGGGATGGAAACAAGAAGCGATGTTGAGACAGTTGATGAATAATCTAGAGAATGCGGAGGATCCAGACAATCTAATAGTTTATGGAGGTTCTGGTAAAGCAGCAAGAAATTGGGAATCTTATGAGAAGATAGTCGAAACTTTGAAAAGGTTGGACGATGACGAAACATTGCTGATCCAGAGTGGGAAACCAGTTGCAGTGTTCAAAACCTTTGAAAGAGCTCCTAGAGTTTTGATAGCTAACTCGAACCTGGTTCCAAAATGGTCTAACTGGGAGAAATTTTACGAGATGGAAGATCTAGGTTTGATAATGTACGGGCAGATGACAGCCGGGAGTTGGTGTTATATCGGAACTCAGGGGATCATCCAGGGAACCTATGAAACCTTTGCTGCCCTCGCCCGAAAGCACTTCGACGGTACTTTAAAAGGAAAGTTATGTGTCAGTGGTGGTCTCGGCGGTATGGGAGGAGCTCAGCCACTGGCTATCACGATGAACGGTGGTGTAGCACTAGTTATAGAAATAAATCCAGCTAGAGCTGAACGAAGATTAGATGCTGGTTACTGTGACGTCGTTCTTGAAGATTTGGACGAAGCCCTTGAAATGGCTGATGAATCTACGGAAAAAGGAGAAGCTATAGCTATAGGTCTGATCGGGAACACCGCAGAAGTGTTACCGGAGATGCTGGATAGGGGTATTATTCCCGATGTTTTGACCGATCAAACGAGTGCCCACGACGCAATGGCATATTTCCCGAGAAGTATGAGCTACGAAGACGCTCTTGAATTGAAAGAGAAGTCTCCTGAAGAGTTCAAGAAGAGAAGTATGGAGTCCATGAAACTTCACTGTAAGACCATGGTCCAGATGCAGGAAGAAGGTGCGATCACCTTCGATTATGGTAATAATCTTAGAGGGCAGGCCTATGAAGCAGGTTTTGAGAACGCTTTCGCATACCCAGGATTCGTCCCAGCCTACATAAGACCCATGTTCTGTGAAGGACGAGGACCCTTCAGATGGATGGCTTTATCCGGTGATCCAGAAGATATACTGAAAACCGATGAAGTGGTCAAGGAACTGTTCCCGGATAATGAACAGCTGATCAATTGGATCGATCTTGCAGAAGAACACCTGCCCTGGGAAGGATTACCTGCTAGAGTCTGTTGGTTGGGATATGGTGAAAGGCATAAGTTCGCTAAGAAGATCAACGAGATGGTCGCCAACGGAGAGATCTCTGCACCCATCTCTATAACCAGGGATCATCTTGATGCCGGAAGTGTAGCCAGCCCGAATAGAGAGACCGAAAAGATGAAAGACGGCAGCGATATAATAGCTGATTGGCCCCTGTTGAACGCCATGTTGAATATATCAGCTGGGGCTGACAGTGTTTCCATACACAACGGAGGCGGAGTGGGTATCGGATTATCTACTCATGCAGGTATGGTAGTCGTAGCGGATGGAACTAAAGAGGCTGAAGAGAACATCGGAAGAGTGTTCAAAACTGATCCGGGCAGCGGTGTTGTCAGGCACGCTGATGCCGGTTACAAAAAAGCAATCAACTTCGCTACGGAGAACGATATCGACATGCCGATGCTGGAAGACTGATCTAAAGAGATTTGATTTATATGAATAAACTCGAAGTAAGAGAACTGAAACTATCGGATAAGGAAGAGGTCGTAGAGTTGACTTCGAGGATTTGGGATGGTAGAGATTATATACCGGATCTCTTTGAAGATTGGGTTGAGGACGGTGGTTTCATCTGTGGAACTATCGATGGTGAGATAATCGCTTTGGCTAAACACACGTGGCACGACGATGATGTATTATGGTTGGAAGGTCTAAGAGTGCATCCAGATCACCACGAGGAAGGATACGGGCGGGCTATGATCAAGGGTCAGCTGGAGTACATCGAAGATATGGACTATGAGGCGGTAAGATTTCTCACATCAGATGATAACACTCCTGTAAAAAAAGTGGTAGAGGATCTTGGTTTTGAAGTAAAAAAGAGATACGATTACCTGAGGCTGAACGATGAGAATCTAGAAGAAATAGAACCACCATCTGACCAGGAGATCCAAAGGGTCCAGCAGGAAAAGAACGTAGATGATGTCATAGATTTTGTTAAAAATTCTCAAGAGTTGGAAGACAACGCCGGTCTCTACATCGAACACTGGACCGCATACCCCATGGATGAATCATTGATCAAAGATAGGGTCGAAAATGGATACTGCTACTCGGTGAGAAACGAAGAGACCGATAAGATCCAGGCTTTGATCTTCCTGCAGGTTCACAAGGAATATGGATCACTCAGCGCGACCTTCGCATGTGGGGATCAAAAGGCTTTAGAAGAACTGTTCAAGTTCGGTACCAAAGAGTGTGTATCAAAGGGGCACGATAGGTACAGGTTGAAGACCGCTTCTGATAACGTTATAGAGGCTGCCAAGAACGTAGGTTTCAGTTATTCCGATCATCATGACTGTACTATCGTTTACGAATATCGTAAAGATTGACCTCGTCTTTCTCAACGACAGCGTACTTACCGACCTTATTACCGCAGTAATCTGGAACCGAAAAGATACTTAGAACTCTGTAGTCAAAAAAATACCTGAAGCCTTGTTTAAAACACTGGTGTGCACGGATGATCATCTTCAAATCATTCACATGCAAAAACTCTTTCACTGCTTTTTCACCGTACATATTGTATCCACCCCTGATGAAATTCATTTCAAAATTTTTAATCTCCTTATTGGGATCGTTCCAGAAGAGTTCTTTGTAAGCTTGATCACCGTGTTTTAATCCTTTTATCTCTTCCACATTTTTTACACCTTTGGGAATACCGCCATGTGCCAAGAAATGATCACCATTGATCACCGCTGTTGCGGGTAGTTTTCTGTAGACTGATTTGATCACCTCGTAAAGATCCAAACTGTACCTCTTGTTGAGTACTTCTGTAAAACCGTACCTTCGGTTCATCCTTTCAGTTTCGTGATTGCCCCTAAGAAGTACGACCTTACCAGGTCTTTGAACTTTTAGATTTAAAACAAATGCCAAACTCTCTAACTGGTCCTCACCACGATCAACGTAATCTCCTAAAAACACTATGGGTAGGTCTATTTCCAAAGCCTCGTTTACAGGAACTTTAACAGCGTCAAGGTCACCGTGAGTATCGCCGACTACAACGAATTTTTTCCAGTCCTTTTCGACTAAATTCTTGCCTTCCAGTACATCGACTGCATCTTCAACCAGTTCACGATACTCTTCTTCAGAGACCTCACTGAAAGTTCCGTCGAATATCCTCTCGACTACTCCGCTCATCAATCATTAATTAACCTGTTTCCCGCTATTTCAATCACACGGTAGGCTAGTGACATAAATTCTATAAGTTCACCTAACATATCAGAAACAGGTATGAGAAGAAGAACTCTAGATATAAGATGTAAGAGGTGTGGTAAAAAGATATTTGAGTACATCAAATTTGGAGATGGTAACCTCATCAACTGTTATAAAAAAAGGATAGTTGAGGACAATTCCAAGAAGGAAAACCATGAAGTCATCTGTTCATGTGGGAACGTGGTCGGTAGAGATCGATCCACTCGAATCAAGGTAGATCAGACATCGATAAAAATAGATTGATCATCGATAAATAAAAAAAGGATTTTTTGAGAGCTCTCAGTCCATACCGAGCCTACTTAAAGACTTCTTTATCACATCGGACTTCTTCTCTCTGTACTCTTCTTCAAGTCTCTCGCATCCTTCGAGCATCGATTCTACGTATTCCTGGTCATCTACATCGCCTAGATTGATCTTGACATTAGCTATGCCGCCAACGACCCCAGAATAGGCCATCTGGGCTGCTACAAGAGCATCACTCACGGCTCCCTTTTTACCGTATTCTGCTGCCTTTTCAGCGATATCGATCACTTTGGCGGAATCTCTAGCGGTCTCCATGGGCACTTCTACTGCATGTTTTAGACCTTCCTCCATGGCCTTCTTTCTTTTCTTTCGCTCTTCCTCTGTAGATTTCGGCATCTTTTTAGCTTCCATGTACTTATCGAAGGCGTTGGTATCTTCATCCACAGCATCTAGTAGTTTATCTTTTAACTCCTGGGCCTCTTCTGCCACCGGAATCAATTTCGGGTCGATATCAGCTGTTTTTCTCCCTCCCGTACTCAAGTTGCTTACCATAGAAGTCAATGCGGCGCCTAACGAACCTGCTAAAGCGGCTATGCTTCCTCCGCCTGGTGTGGAAGAATCTCTTGAGACTTCATGGACGAATTCATCGACTTCCATCTTCACCAAAGCGTCTTCCTGGACGACAGGACCACCTATCAACTTCTCCTTTTTATCGAATTCAGCAACATCTCTCAGGCCTAATGACTGTATAGCGGTCTCGATGATATCCTGTTCTGGTATCCCGGTTGGTAGATTCATCTTCTCGAGATAGTACTTTCCAGATCTCAGTACTGCGTCGTAGGGAACTAAACCAACGATTTCACTGCCCGTTACACGGGCTCCCATCTTCCGTGCTCGGTCCCGTGCGAACTCGTAGACGTTGTTCAGGTTGGTTTCTTTGTAATTGGTAAGATTGATAGATATCTGTGCTCTATTGTACTCATCGACATACCAACCTATCGCCTTGCAGTTGCTGAACCGTCCTTTCTGCTTAACCGCTTTACCATTTAAGTCAGTAACGTCGTAATCGTATTGACTCTCCAAGAACTCCTTCAGATCGTATCCGTGCTCTTCCTCTGTATGTTCTTGAATTTCTTCGAAACTTTCACCAACGAATTCACACTCGCCGCATGGGAACTCGTTTTCACCATACCTGACTATCTTACCTTTCCAGTAATGTTGGTCAGGGCTGTCAACTCTCTTGGCCCTGCCTCTCTCCCTCATCTCAAGGGCTATATCCCAGGCGATCTTCTTGTTCTTGGTATTTAGATTGATATTGTAAGCGATCAGGAACTCTCTTGCTCCGATGACGGTTGCGCCCGTCCTCTCAACTGTTTCATTCCACTCGGCCGGCCCGTAATCCGGTTTCCATTCTGGATCTACAAGTTTGTCTTCCAATCCTTCATATTGGCCGCTCCTTACAGTGGCTAAATTCTTTCTCTTCTCTTCAGTAGCTGTCTCCTCGTAAAGGTAGATCGGTATGCCTAATTCACTTCCCACTCTCTCCCCGAGTTCTTCTGCGATCCTCACACAATCGTCCATTGTAACGCCCTTCACAGGTACAAATGGACAAACATCCGTAGCACCCATCCTGGGATGACTGCCTTCATGCTTGCTCATATCGATAAGTTCTGAAGCTTTTTTGATGGCTTTAAAAGCCGCTTCTTTTACCCCCTTGGGACTTCCAACAAAAGTCACTACCGTCCTGTTGGTATCAGCTCCCATGTCCACATCTTTCAATTCCACATCATCGACGCTCTTGATCTCAGACGTGATCTCATCTATAACTGCCTGATCCCTGCCCTCTGAAAAGTTCGGCACACATTCTACGAGTTCCATCTTAACACCTTCGTTCCCAGATTTATATACGAGATAAAAAGATTTTGGGTGCAGTTTACGCTTGATAGTGGTTCAATCAAAAAAAGAAAAAGGTTTTGTTGTATCAATTTTATCCAGTTGGTCTATACAGCCGTTTAGATACGTCAGAACTCTTCTTTAGGAGTTGGTTCGGTATCTTCTTCCTTGATACTCTCTTCTTCAGCTGTTTCTACGAATTCTTCCTGATCATCTTCCTGATCAGATACATCTGAGGTGTGTTCTCCATCTGTTACTTGACCTTTACCACGCATCAACACTACCGCCAAAAGTACGACTACTGCTATTATAGCTATCACAATAGTCCACCAGTAATTTGACATGAAATCATCGGTCGCCGATTCACTATCCTCTTCAAAGACCGCTGTTATAGTCCTATTACCGTCAAATGTTACCGATATCTCAGTTTCTGTTCCCGTGTGATCACCTGTCCATTCTTTGAATGTCCAGCCATCATCTGGTACAGCAGTTAGATTTACTTGTGTACCCTCTTCATATTCTTCTTGATTTGGATCGATTTCAACTGAACCATCACCGTCCGTATCTACAGTCAACGTATAGACAACGGCGTCTTCTTCAACTACCACAGTTTCCGTCAAATGACCGAATTCTATGTCGTATTCTCCAATTTCTTCGAATATATAGGTGAACGTGTGTTCCGCACTTCTTTCAGAAGGTATTTCTAATGTATATTCTACCGTGCCGTCCACTATAACATCTATAGATCCATCTAATTCACCGACATTCTCTCCGCTGACGTA
>JAWOGF010000060.1:0-43546 GCA_046497075.1 Candidatus Saliniplasma sp. | reverse complement strand
AAAGTAAATGGACGAACAAACGGTCTGACCAACGGCAAAGTAAATGGACGAACAAACGGTCTGACCAACGGCAAAGTAAATGGACGAACAAACGGTCTGACCAACGGCAAAGTAAATGGACGAACAAACGGTCTGACCAATGGCAAAGTAAATGGACGAACAAACGGTCTGACCAATGGTAAAGTAAATGGACGAACAAACGGTCTGACCAACGGTGAAACGAACGGAAAGATCAATGGATTGGTAAATGGGATCGAAAAGGATAAAGTCAATGAATTTCCAGGATTTGAGGGCAGCGATTCAACTTCTGAATCCTTAAACAAATTAGTAATAGGTGAGTCACTCTCATCAGAAGATGGATTAGTTGATGATATAGTTGGTATGGGAGGGGAAGATGAGATATATTCTGATTACGTTAAAGGTGAAGATGAAGCTAGTTTACCTGCAGAGGACGGTTTGATAAATGGTTTAGCTGGAGGAGCGGTATCTGATTATGGTGGAGTTCTAAAAGATACACTTGCATCTGGGGACTTTGGAGAAGGTGGCCGATTACCTAATCGGGGTATGCCTACTTCTTGGTTCAAAAAAGGTTTAGGAACCGTTGTTATCATGATTTTTCTTTTAACTATACCCATAATGCTGAATCTCCTCTACGTACCGGTCGAAGTAGATGTGGAGATAGATGGGGATTTTGAAGACTGGAATGCTATAAAAGCTTATTATGACCCTGAAAATAAGGGGGTTGAAGAAAGTGTAGATATAAGGGAATATAAGCTTAAAGAATCTGATGGTTATCTATATCTTTATTTGCAAGCGGATGGTACACTTTTGAAACCGAATGAAGGCGTGCAGTCAGTCCGTTTCTTTATCGATATAGAAGATTTTGGTTACGAGATCGGGGATATAAAAGCAGATTATCTGTTCGAGGTATACGGTTGGGATGAGAATATCGAGGGTACTACTTTACATAGGTTCAATGAAAGTCGTGAATCAAATGATTGGAATGGGTTCTATAATGAGGGGGGAGGACAAGCTTCAATGATGGATGATGAATTAGAAGCAAGGTTCTGGATCGGGAATATTGCTGAAGATAGAGCCCCGTCTTTATTGGTTCATTCCATGAATCCACACGGTTGGGATATGACGGAGGGCAAAGTTTGGGAAGGACTAGACTCTCTGACCGTTAATACAGAATTGTTCGGTCCAAAAGTTATTCACTCGGGAGAACTTGAGCCTTTATTCAGATTCGAAGCTTTTTCGATATCCGAGGAATCTTTGATGCGGTCTCTTATCCTGGATTATAACGAATATTCTACGGAAAATATAAGAGATATTGCAATCTATGAGTCTCAGAATTATACGGAGGATGGGGAGTTCATCGGAGAACCTTTAGTAAGGTACGAAGATTTTGAAAGAAATGCTACATTACCTTTTGATATAAAATTAAATACCACGCCTAGAGAGTTCATAGTGGCTGCAGATATTAACGAAGACGCTGACTCCATGGAACCGGTAGGGATAAGATTAAAAGATGTTGTTTGTGAAGATGGTTTATCTACGATTTCACCACCTATTATGGAAAACAAGTATATAGACGATATTCCAGAGAAACCAAAAGTCGATGGAGCTTTTGCATTCTGGGATGAATATGATTCAGAAGAAGACGAATCAGATGACCTAACTCCCCATGATGCCTGGAATCCAAATATTGATATCAAGAGACATAGTCATCATTCTAATGAAAGAACATCTTTTATGGTCGGGGTTGAGGGTAATATGATGGGTGGAGCGGATATACCCTATCATCGATCTAGACCTCCTGAATTAAAGGATTCAGACGGTGACGGTATACCGGATATATATGATCCCTATCCCGATGATTTTACCAATGATGGCATACCTGATGATGAGATGGTTACAGAGGAGGGATATCCTGATATAGATGGGAACGGGGTTGCGGATTATCCTTACGGTCAAGACATGTGGTTGAATACGACTATACCCGAAGATCCACGGATACCTGAGAGGTATTGGGGTAGAGATGTGAGCAGATACATCGGTCCCGTTGAATTACCAGTAGTAACAGGTGAGGATTACCTGAGGATATTTATTGATTCAGATCCAGATGTTGGTTACAGTGCACCTTGGTTGGATATGAGAGCAGATCATATGATAAATGTCACAGGTAGAAATATGGAGATTACTTCTGCCAATTATGCAGAATATGATGGAAATGGTGCCGATTGGGATTGGAATGTTTTAGGCGAGGTGGAAACTGCAATTAATAGGACGAGTTTAGAGACCGCTTTTAATCTAACCGATTTAGGTATAGATGACTATGAGATCACTTACGTGATGACGGATTGGGAAAATAATATGGATACTGCTGTCCCATCTCCTGAAACGGGATATTATGATACTGATGTAATGGGATTGAATTCGAACAACATGGATATGGATTTTTATTTAAGAGAGAACGATGGGTTACTCTCTAATAGGGGTACAGAGGAGTTGGCCGTAAATTTGAGAAGGGGGGATGTCCATTCATGGCAATCGCCGGAATTTGCAGGAGACTACAATATCACATCGGATATAACCGTTAGATTGGACATAGATCCACAATCAACAGGGAGTCATGATCCCGACCTGAGTATAGCATTATATTCAGATGGGATGAGCATTGGTGAATATTTGGCAGAAGATTTGACTGGTAGCGGGGTACGTACATTTTCTATAGAGCCCGAAACCGATCTAATCCAGGCTGGGAATTCATTGACGTTAGAAACAGAGTTAACGACTCCAAAAAACGTAGAGGTAGACATATTTTACAATTCACAGGATGGCGAATCCCGTGTTTCTATCCCCTCTGACGACATAATAGATGTCGAATCTTTAAAATTATTCAATGAAACCGGGGAGGAAGACGATGTTTTTGATGGTGGGGAGGTAGTAGAAGTAAGGTCAACTGTGAATCATAAATTTACAGCTGAATTGATTGAAGACCCAACACTTGATGTATATTATCCCAACGGTACAAAGATGATATCTGATGAACCTATGGGATTACGGGATGAGGACACATCGGATCCATCGTATTGGAAGGAATATAATTATTCGTTCACATTAGATGAAATGGCAGTTGGAGGGAGATATGATGTGGTTGTTTCCTCTTCAGATATCCAAGGGAACGAGGATATTAGAACGACGTCTTTCATCGTTCCTGATACACCCGGGATATCAGTTTATCCTGACAATTTAGAAACCACAGATCCTGGTACTGATGTCATCCATGAAATCCATGTTCAGAATATAGGTAATCTCGATGATACGTACTTATTAGGTGTTTCCTCTTCCAGTCGTGGTTGGTATACCGAACTCCTCCATGATGGAGAAACAATTGCTTGGGATGAAGAAGGAAACGGAGATTGGGATTGGGTCGATGACTCTTGGGATTCCACTAGTGACGGATATCCCGATATTCATTTATCCTCCTTGGATGAGGAAAAATTTGAACTTCTAAAATCAGTCCCGGAGGGTACTGAGGGGGAGGTAGACTTCACGGGTATTTATGCAGAATCTTATGAATACGAAGTATCAGATTTCGCTGAAATGACGACCCAAACACCAGTACCTGAGATCGGTAGGACTCTGTATCTGGTAGAAAATTTCGAGTTGGATATGTTCCCGGGAGATAATGAGAACGAACTTTTTATAGGAACTGATGATGAGTTTACTTGGACTCAGGAACCGCCCATGGCTGACACGTTTGAAATGTTGGACTATTCAAATATTTTCCTCTATATTGACCCTGACGGACAAGGGCATCGAGTTCCCGATGTTACGGTAGCCCTTGAAGAGGAAGGAGATATTATAGGTACGGATACGATATATAATATTGATGAAGCAGGTTGGTATCAATTTGCTATCAATTCAGACCGTACCATCGAGGCCGGAAATTCTATCGAGCTCAGTGTGACTACAGGCGACAGTTCTATCTCTGTTGGTTATGGTTCTGAATCTTTAGATTCACGGGTTGAATTTTATACTAATACGTATATCAATGTTGATGAGATAAGAACTTATAATAAATCGAAAGAAAAGGAAAATTTTGTTCCTGGAGAAGAATTGGAAGTACGAACAGTTATTTCTGATCCCATTGGGGACAATAATATTGATGAGGCTACTCTTACAGTTACCGATCCCTTGGGGGATGTAATCATAGATAATGAAACCATGGATCTTTATCAATCAGATGAAGAATCCCCCTCTTTATGGAATGAATATAACTATTCATGGAACCTATCTGAGGAGGCATGGCCTGGCCAGTATTCCATCGAAGTAACAGGGGTAGACAAGACTGGTGTATCCTCAACGGGATATTCATCATTTTATATTCCTTGGTGGAGTGTAAATGTCGATCCGGATCAGAATGATACTGCTGAGGCTGGAACGAACATCAGTTATGATTTTGAGGTAAAGAATGATGGACAGATATTTAATTGGTATTCTATAGAGGTAGGTTCTAGTAATGGGTGGAACGTGAGTTTATACGATAGTGACGGGACTTGGATAGGAACGGACATCGGTGGCGATGGCAATTGGGACAATATAAACTCAGATTATGATAATACAGGTGATGGAATCCCAGATACTGGCTATATGGATCCAGGGGAGGTGATGGATGTAACTGTTGAGATCGAGATACCGGGAGATGCTGAAACGGGAACTAATGAAACTACCACTATAACCGCTACATCCATATTTGATTCATCAACCACGGATTCCGCTGAAGCTGTGACAACGATCTCAGAATTCTCTGACATTTTCTTACCAGTATTGTCTACTATAGGATTGTTTGTAGGGATATTCATCTATAGACGAAAGAAGGAAAAAGAAAATGAAACGGATCTCCCCTACGAAAACGGGACGGATTCTCGGGAGATAGATTACAATAGTATCAAACCTTTAAATAAATATAGGTGTGATACTGATGATTAAGAGAAAATTCGTTCTGATATCAAAGGAAAGTATATATATATCAGATAATAAATATTTAGGGGGTGCCCAAGCTTGAGTGAAAATAGAAAGGAGTGTGATGTGTGTGGGACCCTAAATTCTCCCGAGGCAATCGAATGTAAAAATTGTGGTAATGAAATCGGGAATCATGATGAAGAATATGCGGTTTTGAATGCCTTAAAACAAATCTCTGGGGTAGGTTCTTCTCGTGCAAAAAATATTGTTGAAGCAGGTTATTCTGAAATGGATGAGCTTGATGATATCGGTATCGAAAACATTGCTTCTATAGAGGGGATCGGAGAATCGATAGCTAGTGATATCGTTGAAACCATCGAAGAAACAAAGGAAGAAGGGGGGTTGTACCTATGTGACGAATGCGGGGCCTTCGTTGGTAAAGATGCCGATCGATGTTCTAATTGTGGGGCTGTGATGGAAGAGGTTGAAGAGGAGGAGGAAGGAGTCGATAGTAGTGATATTAAAGAAGATACACCCGAAGAAAAAGAAGAAGACTCTCTTTTCCTTTGTAGTAATTGTGGATCTTTCATAGGATCTGGTACAAGTGTTTGTCAGCACTGCGGAGCTAGGATGGAAGATGTAGAAGAAGGGACAGAAGACGAAAAACCTGAAGGGATGGATAAGCCTAAACCTGAAGAGATGGACTCAGAGGATATGGATGAGGAAGAAGAAGGACTCTTTTTATGTACAAACTGTGGTGCTTTTGTCAGTGTTAGCTCTACGGAGTGCCCCCACTGTGGTTATACCCTCGATGAGGTAGAAAAGGATGAAGTTGAGCAAGAAGTTGGAGAAGATATAGGCCCCGAGGAATCAGAAACAATAGAGAAAGAACCTGATGAATTAGAGCCAGAAGTATCTCTAGAAGATGAAATTGAAGATGGAGTTAAAGTATCTGAATATACAGATGACGTAAATGAAGATATTGAAAAGGAACTTGAAAGGGAGATGCAAACGGTTGAAGAAGAGTTAGAGATGGAGGATGAAAATGAGGATATATCGGAAGATGGGGTTGAAAAAGAAAACGGATGGGAAGTTCAAGATGAATCTTCGCTTTATTCAGAGGATCCAGATGTAGTTGGACTAGAGGAATCACTTGAAGAAGATATTGAGGAAACGTTCACCTCAGATGAGGAACAATTGGAGGATGAACTCGAGGTTGAAGAGATAACCAGTTCTACGGTTGACGCTGTTCCAGTGGGTGACGACGTAAAGATTTGTGGTAACTGTGGATGGATATCTGATGGTAGTGTTGATGAATGCCCGATGTGCGAATATGAATTTTCTGAGGAACCGGTTGAAAGTGAGCTAGAGAGTCCCAAAAAGATTGAAACTTCGGATGAATCTATTGATGAAGATGTTAAAACTATCAGAAGAGCTTTTGGTATTTCTGAAGAATCTGATGGCATTGAAAAAAAGGAAGAGGACGATTTACTAGATAGAGAAAACGATGTTGAGATATGTACTGTATGTGGGGCATTTTTGACAAAAGACAGTGACAGATGTTCTGTTTGTGGAAGTCTTACCTCTGAGACCCCTGAGTTGGATACCTTAGAGGAAGAACCGCATATAGACTACACTGAGGATCAGATTTCTATTTGTGATGCCTGTGGGGCTTTTGTTAGAGAAGATAAGGAAAGATGTTCCATATGTGGGAGCGATATGGAATTGGCTAGGAAGGATATCGACGAAGAAGAAGTCCAAACTCCTAAAGACCAGGATGAAACACTGGGAAGGTTCTTTGGAGAAAATATTAGCGCAGAAGATAAAGGGATCCCTGAGGATGATGAGGAAGTTGAGATTTACCTATGTAATAGATGTGGTGCTATTGTTAGTTCTGATGCAGAGGTCTGCTCGATATGTCACTCAGATCTAAGTGAAAGCGGAGTTGAAACTGAAGAAGAATATGTTTCCCGAGATGTTTCTAAAACAGAAGAAGAATTTGAACTCGAGAGACCTGAATTAGAGGAAGCTGGAGAAAGTAAAATCGGGGATGAATCACCCCCTACAATACATGAAGAAGCATCTACTGAAATTGAAAAAGAAAGTTCAGAATTCGATGTAGAGTTGAATCAAGAGATAGAGACTCTATTGACCGACATATATCAGGAACAAACAGAGAAAGAAGGGGTTGGGGAGAGGACGGATTCAAAATTCGAAGGTGAATATGAGGAATCCGATTTAGAAGAGGCTCTTGAGGAATTGGATAGAGATGTTTTAAGTGCAGATAAAGAAGATAAAGAAGGGTCCGAGAAAGATGAATGGATGGAATGTCCTATATGCAACTCCCATGTGAGTGTTGACAGTGATTACTGCACCGTTTGTGAAAACCCCTTAGGCGAAGGAGAAAAAGGGTATGATAAAGATAAAGAAATAATAAAAGTAACTGAATCAGGACCTACAGTTGCTGCAACTCCCAAAGAGGTCGAATCAGATAGTACGATGGCTTCTGACTCACATCCTGCTTTTAAAGGCGTCAAAAAACAAAGCCAAAAAAATGATTTCGTTGAATCTCATATCGAAAGCAGTTTAAAAAACGTACTTTACAAAGCAAAGGATTATGAAGTACCTATCTCGAGTTTATCACTCCTAGCCTTTGGGGGTGTATATCTTACTACATATAGGACATCTAATTTCACATATTTTGCAGAAATAGGTTTGGTTTTGATAGCTCTTTTCTTTGGATTAGGTATCCTTACGGTTTTTGTTTTTAAGGATGAAATGTTGTCTTATTCCCTTCTTGGGTTTATGGGTTATATTACAGGTATCTTTATCTCTTCTTTAGTCCCTATCAGTAGATATATATTAGGTTTAAATCTACCTATCCTTGCTAGTGCGGGTATGATTGCATCAGCTTTAGGTTTATTTTGGATACTAGAAAATAGATTGCCTAAAAAATTCCATTATTATATGCTATGGTTTTCTGGTATAAGTGTATTATTCGTCGCACTTTTGACGATGATGGTATATCCCGTTCAGCTGTCGCTTTTTGAATATCCTATCATACTTCCTTTAGGCTTTGGATCGACTATGGTGGTGGGAGGGACAGCCATTTGGTATAAAGAAACAGATAAGACTTATGAGGCTGCCCCCTCGAGATCTCCGGGTTGGAAGATATCAAGTTATAATAATACGAAAGGATACTTCGAGGATACAAATAAGACCTGCCCAGTTTCCAACGAGGAAGCTATACCGCATTACAGCAAAGGCATAGCTAGTTGTAGTATCGGAGAATATGATGATGCGATAAAGAAATTCAAGAAAGCTCTAGAATTAGAGGGAGACAATGAGGCAATATGGAATAATCTAGGGACTGCTTACAGCCGGCTAGGTGACCAGGATAAGGCTCGAGAATGTTTAAGGCAGGCACTCGATCAAGATGAAACATATGCTATTGCTTGGAACAATCTAGGTAATGCGAATTTCAGATGTGGTAATTATTCCGACGCCTTGGATTGTTACGATAAGGCTCTAAAGATCGAGGAAAACTATAGAGACGCTAAGTTAAATAAGTCACAGGTTTTGATCAAACTCAGCAAAGTAGAAGAAAGTTAAGAGTAGTGTTAGTGTATACTGGGTGTACTGGTTATGGAGAATCAACAGCTATTGCTATTTCTGCAGCCTTTTTTAGGGCTTCAGAATAAGTAGGATGGGGATGTATAATATCCGATAGCTCTTCAAGTGTTATTCCTGCTTCCATAGCCACAGTTCCTTCCATTATTATATCCGTGGCCCCAGGACAGACAAGATGTATACCTACTATCTTATTATCTGAGGCGACTATTTTAGCGATCCCAGTTCTATTACCTGTGGAATAACCTCTACCACTAGCTGAGATAGGGTATTTACCAACTTTTATTTCATTAAATTTCTTTTCAGCCGCTTTCTCAGTCAGACCTACACTGGCAGCTTCGGGATGAGTATAAACACCTGCCGGCACCTCGTAATGTGAAAATCCATCTGTTTTTTCACCATCAATCATTTTAACCGCTATCTCCCCATGCTTGTATGCTGAGTGAGCCAACATCGACTTACCCGTAACGTCTCCAACGGCATAGATGCCCTCTATGGATGTTTCCATATAGTCGTTAGTGATGATCTCACCCCTATCACCGATAATATCTAAATTCATCTCTGGCGGGGTGGGTTTTCTACCAACAGCACATAGTATCTTTTCAGTTTTGATCGTCTTCTCTGTTTCACCTTCTATGACCACTTCGTAGGGGGAGTTACCATTGACCTGAGAAACTTTGGATCCAGTTATCATCTTGATCCTTTTTCTTTTAAGGACTTTTTCAATCTCTTTGACCAGATCTCTGTCCATGTTGGGTAATATAGAATCCATGAGTTCGACTATGGTGACTTTTGAACCAAATGAGGAAAATACAAACGCTAGTTCGATACCTACATAACCTCCACCGATAACCACCATTGACTCTGGGATCTCATCCAATTCTAAAGCTCCTTTACTGGTCAAGATATTCTGTTCATCTACATTAAGATCAGGTAAAACGATGGGCTCTGAACCAGTGGCTATGATGATATGTTCAGCTTCGAATTCTCTTTCATCTACTTCCACAACCTTGTCATTATTTATTTTCGCTTCCCCCTTTATGATCTCGACATCATTTTCTTCGAGTTGTTTCAATATCCCTTTTCTTGAAGTTTGAACAGCCCTATCCTTCACCTTTTGTCCTTTTTTAAGATCGATTTCATCTAAATTAGCCGATATCCCTTTTCTTCTAGCCCCTTTTATAGCATCGACCCTCTCAGCTATGGATAATAGAGCTTTTGATGGGATACAGCCCTGGTTTGTACATACCCCACCGATATCCCTACTTTTCTCTATCAGTTTGACGTCAAAACCACGTTCTGCTGCATGAACAGCACTCTTGTATCCCCCGGGCCCGCTTCCTATAACAATCACATCACTACTCATCTTATCGAGTTTCCCAATCAGGTTTGGATATAAAGATTTTCTTATCTTATATAGATTAGAGTAGTTTAGTAGTGTGTAGTGTTTAGTCGTGTGTAGTTTAGCTTAGTAGTGTGTAGACTATTAAAATTCTACAGGGGCAAAATCTTTATTTTCCCTGCTCTTTACCCTCGACAGTGATTTGCATGAGCAAGGAACATGAGCATAATATGTACGATTATGAAAAAGTCAGAGAGGAATTTGAATGGGATATTCCAGAATATTATAATTTCGCTTTGGACGAGGTAGACCAAAGAGCAGAAGAAACGCCCGACAAGGTAGCGCTGATATCGGTTGATAACAGTGGGGAGAATGCACAAAAACATACCTTTGGAGAACTTAAAGAACTATCCAATAAATTTGCAAACATCTTGAAAGAAAAGGGATTGAAGAAAGGGGATAGAGCTATGATCCTGGTACACAGGATACCCGAATGGTATGTTGCCATCTTGGGCATGATAAAACTTGGTGTGATACCTATACCGACACCAAATCTAGCGACACCAGAGGATATCAGATATAGGGTAAACAGGTCGGAAACCAACACTATTGTAACAGATTGGTCTAACCATGAAAAGATAGATCAGGTTAGGGATAAAGAGGAGATGAGTAGTCTAAAGAATTTCATACTGATAGACCCTGAAGGAGAAGTGGAAGGATGGGATGGCTATGAAGACTTGATGGAAGATGCTTCACCCGACCTCAGTAGAGATGATATAGAGGCAACGAAAAACGATGACCCACTGTTGATCTATTTCACATCTGGAACGACTGGGAAACCGAAGATGGTGCTTCACAGTCATTCATATCCGGTAGGTCATACTGTAACCGCCAAATATGTTCAGGATCTGACTCCCAAAGATACTAATTGGACGATAGCAGATAATGGCTGGGCTAAAGCTGTTTGGGGTAAACTTTTCGGACAGTGGATAGTAGGTGCAACTATAGTTCAACAGAATATCACAGGTAGATTTGATCCTAAGAAAACCTTGAAAGTACTTCAGGATTACGAGATCACCACTTTCTGTGTTCCACCCACCATATATAAGATGATGATAAATGAAGACGTCGATAGTTATGATCTCAGTTCGCTACGCCACTGTTTAAGTGCAGGTGAACCTCTCAATCCCGATGTTATCGATAAATGGGAAGAGTACACCGGTCTTAGGATATACGATTATTATGGTCAGACCGAGACGGTTGCATTGGTAGCAAACTATCCGACCATGGAAGTTAAAGCCGGGTCTATGGGTAAACCTACACCAGGCCATGATGTAGATATAATAGATGAAGACCAGAATATCTTAGATGTCGGTGAAGAAGGTCATATCGGTCTAAAAGTTGAACCTGAAAGACCTCCAGGACTGTTTGAAGAATATTGGAAGGATGAGGAAAAGACCAGCAGCGTTTTCGAAGGAGACTGGTATTATACAGGTGATAGGGCATATAAAGATGAAGACGGATATTTCTGGTTCGTTGGTAGAGCTGATGACGTGATAAAAGCTTCAGGCTATCGGATAGGTCCGTTCGAAGTCGAGAGTGCTTTACAGGAGCATCCCGCTGTCCAGGAACCCGCAGTTATCGGTGCACCAGATGAGATACGTGGAAAAATAGTCAAAGCATACATAATATTGAACGAGGGATACGAACCTAGTGATGAACTCAAAAAAGAATTGCAGGACCATGTTAAAGAGGTAACAGCACCCTACAAATATCCAAGGCAGATAGATTTCGTAGAAGAGCTACCCAAAACTATCAGTGGAAAGATAAGAAGGACAGAATTAAGGGAAGAAGCTGAAGAAGAATTTCTTAAAGACCATGATAGCTTACCTTACTAGACATATCAGAGAACTAGTGATAGAAACAAAACCCTTTTCCTTTCTTCAAATTTAATACCTTTTTTTACTACTTTTTTTCTAGGTCCGATTATCTATTTCCATATCTGTTCCAACTGACCAGTTCATGGACGCTTTTCTTGACTGGTGGCTCCTCTGTTATACCAGGGTAACCAACCGCCATACAAACGGTGATATCATATTCTCCTGGGACATCCAATCTTTCGCTCAATTTACCGGGCTTAAATGCACCAAGCCAGCAAGTCCCCAATCCCAAGTCTACAGCAGCTAACGAAAGGTGGTCTAAGGCGATGGCTAGATCGATATCTGCCCATTTTTCATCTTTACAGAGACCAATGATGATAGCTCCAGCGTCTGTGATAAAGCTTTGATTATAAAAAGCCCCTATTAGTTCGCTTTTAAGATAGTCATCAGTTAAGACGATCAATTCCCAAGGTTGAAGGTTCTTTGCGGATGGTGCTTCTCTTGCAGCTTTTAAGAGTTTGATCATATCCTCTTTTTGGATATCTTCACCTGTAAAGTTCCTAACACTCTGTCTTTCCTCGATAGCTTCGAAAATATTCATGTTACCTAATTCGGTATAATCTCATCCATTTTAAATTTTCTTAAAAAAAGAAAAAGATTTGGG
Source organism: Candidatus Saliniplasma sp. (assembly GCA_046497075.1). GTDB lineage: Archaea > Thermoplasmatota > Thermoplasmata > Halarchaeoplasmatales > Halarchaeoplasmataceae > Saliniplasma. The sequence goes on along the minus strand of JAWOGF010000060.1, from coordinate 31,059 downwards.
AAGTTAAAACGGTTTTAATAATCTATTTACGTACGGGTTTAAGTTTATAACCGTAATAGATTATCCCTTCGGGACTCTCCTCTCCTAACCGCCTCATTGTGACTTCAACTTCCATCCCGGGTTCTACGTCCTCGTAGTCGATATCAACAAGATGACCAGTGAGTCTCACGTCTTCCTCCATCTCGATGATCGCCATGATATATGGAGTGAGCATCTTGAATTCTGGATGCGGTTCATGTACTCTTGTATAGGTTATAATCTTCCCCTTTCCGCTGAGCTCTTTTTCCTCCATCCTGCCGAAACTTTCTCTCCTGCAGTGCGGACAGATCTCTCTTGGAGGAAAATAAACTCTACTACAATTTTTACACTGGACTCCAACCCCCCGATACCTCTGTTCTATCTCTCTCCAAAATCGGGGCGTCGTCATTCTGACCACCTCTCGAATATGTGAACAACGGAACTTGCGCCCGTACCACCTACATTATGTGTCAATCCATATCTCGCCTCTTTAACCTGTCTTTCCCCAGCATCACCTCTTAATTGTATAACCGCTTCTACAGCCTGGTTTATACCGACTGCACCTACAGGCTGTCCCTTCGCTTTTAAACCACCGGAGGTATTGATAGATATCTCGGAATTTAGGGATGTTCTTCCTTCTTCAGTAGCGGGACCTCCTTCACCTTTCTTAAAGAATCCAAGATCCTCTATTGCCATTATTTCACTTATGGAATAATTATCATGGACCTCTGCAAAATCGATATCTTCAGGTTTTATTCCCGCATTACTATATGCTTTTTCAGCCGCCATCCTTGTAGCTTTCATACTTCCTATCTCTCTTCTGTCATGAACGGCTATATGATCCGCACCGTGTCCTATGCCTGAAATTATTACAGGTTCGCCATCATAGCTTTCAACGTGATCTACGGGACATAATACCACAGCCCCTCCTCCGTCAGAGAGTGGTGCACAGTCGAACATCCCCAACGGTTCTGAAACCATAGGAGCGTTCAAAACAAATTTCTTTGGCAACTCTCTTGGGTATTGTGCATTAGGGTTTTTTGATGCATTAGAATGATTCTTTACGATAACATCGGCTAACTGTTCTTTTGTAGTCCCATATCTGTCCATATGATAACGGGCAATCATGGCATGCAAGGAATCGAAAGTTGCACCACAAACCGTCTCCCACTCCTGGTCGGCGGTTGAGGAAAGTATTTTTTTAGCTTCTTCGTCATCTACATCGGTCATCTTTTCAGCGCCACCAACGACCACTATGTCGTCCAATCCTGAAGCTACAGCCATGTAACCTTCGCCTAGAGCCATACCTCCAGAAGCTCCTCCGGATTCTATCCTTATTGCTGGTACATCATCAAGACCTGCATAGTCAGCTATCATAGGGGCGACATGTTCTTGATTTATCAGCTTCCCAGCTGACATATTTCCGACATATAACATATCGACTTCATCCCCGGATACCCCAGCATCCCGTATAGCTTTCAGACCGGCTTCGATACCTAATTCTCTCAAAGATTTATCCCATAGTTCACCTATTTTAGTTTCTCCAATACCTATTATCGCAACGTCTCTCATATTCAACGACCTCCCTCGATCTTACCTCGATATTTTGCATATATCGAGTACGGGATGAATTCCTCATCTGATATCACTTCTTGGATCTTCGGAACATCATCTTCTTTGACCTTTTCAATATTTTCCGTCACAATTATATCGAAACTATCACATCCTGCTCCAGAACCGTAGGCAGTAACCAATATACGGTCACCAGGATTTGATTGATCCAAGGTAGCGGCTAATCCTAACGGTACTGCGCCTGAATACGTATTCCCTATCCTAGGAACTAGAAGACCAGGTTCTATCTGTTCTTTTTCAAATCCTATCTTTTTTGCAACTTTCACTGGAAATTTTCCATTGGGTTGATGGAACACTGCATAATCATAATCATCTGGAGAAGTTCCCGATTCTTCCATTAAATTGTTTGTACATTCGGTTATATGCTTGAAGTAGGCTGGTTTACCTGTGAATCTTCCACCGTGAGATGGATATTTTTGTCCTTCCCTTCTCCAAAAATCGGGTGTGTCTGTGGTGAATGAATTGGTGTTATTGATCTCAGCAATAAGATCATCCGTACTAATTATATAGGCTGCACCGCCTGCTGCAGCTGAATATTCAAGTGCATCCCCAGGTGCTCCCTGGGATGTATCAGCTCCGATAGCCATACCATTGTTTATCATACCTGAGGAAACTAATCCCATGCATGTTTGGAATCCAGCTGTTCCAGCTTTACAGGCAAATTCATAATCAGCTGCTGTCATCAATGGTGTAGCTCCAATAGATGCTCCGATGATGGTTGCCGTAGGTTTTACGGCGTAGGGATGCGATTCTGAACCAACGTAGATGGCACCTATATCATCCCCGGTCAGTTTTGACCTTTCGAGAGCCCACTGAGCTGCCTGTGATCCGATAGTAACGACGTCCTCGTCAGGGGATGGGACAGATTTGCTTTTTATTCTCAGTCCTCTGCCCATAGTTTCTCCGTCTTTACCCCATACTTTCCCGATCTCATTCGGGGTGATCCTGTATCTCGGTACGTATCCTGCATAACTTCTTATTCCCACTTTTTCCTTCGTTTTCATATTATCACTTCAGATTTTTTCCAAACTTTTTGATAGATCTTCAACTCCAAAATCGGTTTTTATGAGCGGAATACCTTCGAGTTCAGCTAGTTTTATTGAAAGACGATCTACCTTTTTGGGTTGAACATAAGCAACCACAGCAGGTGTTAATGGACTTGCTCTGATAGCTACCATCGGTGACCTTCCATGTTCCACACCTGTAAAAAAAAGGATCCGTTCGGTACTCCAACCATATATACGAAGATAATCGAATGACTTCATAGACAGGATAGCTTTGATACTATCGATGATAGTGTAACCAAATAATTTTCTATCCTTTTTTACATCTGTCAAACATTCTCCATCGATCCTTTTGATCATATTTTCTAAATTCGCAGCGTCTGAAAATTCACCCATTCCGATTATCCCTTCTTGGCCAGGGGGTGTGAATCTTTTGATTATCTCTCCACCCTTTTCTTTGTCTAATTCTATTAAAGATGAAACGATATTCCTGACTAACTTGGTCCCGGGGGTTCTTCTATTTTTCTCGTAGTCGCTGATAACTGAAGGAGCGATATCCATCTTGCCCGCTAATTCAGTCTGGGACGCTTCGAACATATTCCGCCACTTTCGAATAGTTCTGCCCGGATTGTTGGACATGGTTATCTCTCCAGCTATCTTCTCCTTCAATTGGGACATTCAAAAAATCGAAACATAGAAACCTATATAAAATTGTCGATACGTAATTTAGTCAAGTGTCGTATATTATAAAATATCATATTGAAGAAAGAATTATAAATCAAACCCCTCAATTAGGGTTCATGAAAAGATTAAGATACATACCCACGATAGAAGGACCGGCACATGAACAGATGGCTATTGATGAAGCGATCCTCAGTGCTTTTGATGATGATGTGATACCCCCTACATTGAGATTTTTTCGATTCCACCCCTCGGCGATAACGATCGGTTATTCTCAGGATATAGATAAGGTGATCGATACGGATAGATGTGATGAATATGAAATTCCGTTCGTTCGTAGAGTTACTGGCGGCGGGACGGTTTACCATGATTACCATGGTGAAATTACGTATTCGATCGTGACAGAACAGCAGGAAGGAAGGAGTATACAGGATAGTTTTGAGCACCTACTGAGCCCCATAATAGAAACGCTCAAAGACTACGATTTAAACGCTAGATTCAAACCGTATAATGATATATTGGTATCCAAAAGGAAGGTTTCAGGCAGTGCTCAACGTAGGGGGAAACGTGGATTGCTTCAGCATGGAACTTTGATGTACGCTACTGATCTGGAAGTTTTATCGGATATATTATTGCTCGATGAAGAAAAACTCAAAGCAAAAGGCGTAGGTTCATTTTTCGAATTGGTAACCACGATGGAGAAGGAACTTGGTAGTAAACCGGATCCTGAAGAGTTGATCCAAAGGATGAAAAATAATTATAAAGATTATTTTGGTGCTGAAATGGAAAAAACCGGGCTTACATCGAAAGAAAAAGAGTATGTAGAGGAGCTAAAAGAAAAGTATAAATCGAAAGAGTGGACATATTATAGAAAATGGGAGTAAAAATATGAAGATAAGGGTTTCTTCTGGAACCGCAAGTTACCTTTCATTACAAGATAGTAAGATATTAGAAGATCCCACCACAGCTTATTTACTTGTTCCAGGGAAAAAATGTAGAGGTGCCTGCAGATATTGTCCACAAGGTAAAGGCGATTCTAGATGGCTTTCAAGGGTTTCATGGCCTTTGTTCGAATCTGAGATAGTTAGTAAAACGATAAAAGATTCGGACCTAGATAGAATATGTTTACAATCGCCGGATATAGATGGGTATGAAGAAAAGATCAGATCAATCGTAGGTCAATTGGAAGAGATTGGTAAACCAATATCTATATCATCCCCCCCACTGCCTGATACGGTCTTAGAAGATATCAAAGGACCAGTTGATCATATAGGTGTCGGAATAGATGCTGTTACTAACGATATTAGAAAGAAAACAAAACCGAATTATCCCCCTCTTTTATTCTGGGATTATCTTGGAAGAGCTATCGATATATTCGGGGGCCATAACGTGATCGCCCATCTAATAGTGGGTATGGGTGAAGATCTGGAGCAGCTCGGTGCTACGGTTAAAAGAACCTTTGATATCGGAGCGAAGGTCTCCCTTTTCCCTCTTCTTTTGAAGGATCATGAAGTGGATATGTATTATTATAGAAAGGCTCAACTTTTAACATACCTTATCGGGAAGGGGAATGATCTGATTGAATCACTTGAGATAGTTCAGAAAAGGCCTTATGAATGTATAGATGAGATCGAGGATGGCGAAATCTTTAGGACTAGAGGTTGCCCTGGATGTAATCGGCCATTTTATACGACAAAACCTGGAAAAGAACATAAAAATTACCCTAGAAAACTGAATTTACAGGAGATAAACCAGGTTAAAAAAGAGTTAGGTATTTTATGACGTTAACAAGTATGGATCCGTTGAATGAAACTATCAGGTCATATAACAATATGGCTGAAGAATATTGTAAGATAACATCGGAAAAGGGAGATAGAGAGTTTCAAAAGAAGATGTTAGATTTAACTCTGGATTACCTACCGAAGGATGCCAGGATTCTCGATATTGGTTGCGGTGATGGTCGTGATTCTTATTACTTATCTAGAAAAGATATTGATGTGGTGGGGATAGACCTTTCAAAAAGTATGGTCGAATTAGCTAGAAAAAAATATCCGGACCTAGCTTTTTTCAAAGAAGATATGAGGGACACCGTATTTCCTGATGATACCTTTCACGGTGTCTGGGCAAGTTTATCGATTATAAATATGCCCAAATCTGAATTATCAACCATCGAATCAGAGATATTCCGGATTTTGGGTAGTGATGGGATCTTTGCCTTCAGTGTAAAAAAGGGCGAAGGAGAGGGATTTGAAGATAATAATATCGTCTCGGACCACCCTAGATATTTCTCATATTACACACTCGATGAATTAAAAAATAAATTAAGACTTTTCGAGATGATCGATAGTCATGAATATCCCGGTAAACTATTCGGAGATGAGTTTCTGTACTGCTGGGCAAAGGTAAACAGATGATATATGTCTCATGTAGTTCATAGGTAGATAAAGATCCAAGTATGGATCTCATGTAGTTCATAGGAACGTAGATAAAGGTCCAAGTATGGGTCTCATGTAGTTCATAGGAACGTAGATAAAGGTCCAAGGAAATATCCCGCAGCGAGTGTACCGATGATCAAGCCTACTAAGATAAGATAATTTTGGATACTCCAACTGAATATTTTATATCCGTCAAGTGGCCCAAAGGGAAGTAGGTTGAACCCACCTATGAATAAATTTACGAAGGATACAAAGGCGAATATGAATCCCAATAATTGGATCCCTATAAGATAAAAAGCGAGTGAACCAGCTAAAAATCCGGTACCAACGATCCAATTAGTGAATGGACCGGCTATACTTATCTTACCATTTTGATTTTTTGTAATATTGCCTTGTATCATAACGGCACCCGGAGCAGCGAATACAAATCCGAAGGTGCTGAAGACCAAAGCCATCATCAGACCCCATGTCCACATACGAAACTCCGCCCAGCACCCGTATTTTCTGGCTAGTTTACGATGAGCTAATTCGTGGAATAAAAAGGCAGTTCCAACAGATAAAAATGAGATCCCTAAGAAAAGTGGAAAATTTGGATTAGTTATCCCATTGATTCCCCCTGAAAAACTTATAGCAAAAGCTAAAGTAAGTGCACCTAGAGCAATCAAGAGATGTTTTTTTTCAGTATCGCTCATACCTTTTTGTTTGAAATTGATCTTGTATCTAGGTCTGATCTTTGACCACCTCCTTGATGAATATCCGTTCTATCCTTTTTATTGCATCCTTTTCATCGTTAAACTTTGATAGTTTGATCTTTCCACCGGCGGAGTGTGGATGTCCTCCAGCTTCCCCCAACGAGGAGTATGCTTTTTTCATCTTTTTACCGATGTGTATATTTAATGCTTTTGTTCTTGCAGACATGTATATATTATCATCCAATATACCATAGATCAGGACAGTGTTTATGTCTCGTTCTCTAGATAAAATATTTGCGAGCTGTGGGATATCATCTTTTTTAGATACCCTCCCAGCGAAGGCGATCAAACTTTCGTTTTTGAATCTTCTATTCGAGATCGCTCTACCTAGAGCGCTCATTGTATCAGGATCCATAGGCTGGCTCTCGAAGATGTCTATTAACTCCTTATCGGCGATGGCTGAAAGAAAGGATATGATCTTGAAATCCATAGGGAATATATTTTTCTTGAAATCATCTGTATCTACTTTGATCCCATATAATAGAGAAGATGCGAGCATAGGTGATATTTGAATATTCAAATTCAGAAGATGCTTCGTAATAATCGTTGAGGTCGCACCTACATCTGATCTGACCTCTACATGACCCGCCTGTTTAACATCCCTATTCGTGTGATGGTGGTCTAATATAATATCTGCGTTTACTTTTTTTGGAAGGATACTATTGACTCCTGGCTTAGCGAAATCAAGGAAAACGATTACGTCTGATATTTCAAGGACAGTATCTATATCTTCCTTCTCAATATTCTTCATCTTGATGCCTGTATTTTCGATAATGATCTCGTTTTCCGGATGCCCGATATCTCCGCCATAGTATGTGTTAAAAGTTTTATCATACTTTTCACAGATCGTTTCCAAAGCCATAGCAGATGCGAAAGCATCTGGGTCTGGATTATCATGGAGGAATATAGCAATTTCTTTTTCACTACCTTTTATGATTTCAACCATATTTTGACTATTCGATTTACTCTCCATGTCATCGATACTTTTTATCAATGATCCACTTAACAGTATATCCTCTCTGATAATTGAATCGATGGGATATCCTTTTAGGGACTCCATTTCATCTCCGCAAGCGGTGGAAATTATGTGACAATCCTCGGAGTAGTCCTTGATAGTTTTTAAAACATCTTTCTTTTCATTGATATCCGATTGTAATAAGAATATTTTACTGTCCCGCTCTATAAAATCATGTAATTTATCTATTCTGAATATCTTTTCTGAGATTTTTTCATTATTTTTTGTTTCCCTTTTTACAGAGTTCATACTCTCTTCTGGAACAAAAATTTTAAAATCATATCCCCTGTACTCGAAGGACTTAGATAAGGACTCTACAATTTCGTTCCATCCTATAATTAGATACATAATATTCTCGCCATTGACAAGGACTTTAGTTATGAGTCTAAATTTTATTATCCCGTGTTCACTAAATCAAATTCTGCCTTCAATATACTCAACCTTTTCTTTTTCATCGAGTTTTCAGGTATAGAGCAGATAAAATAACCATCTCTTTTGCTCACGGTATCTCTAACCCATCCGATAAAGTTTTGAACTTTTTTAAAATCGATGTAATTGATTATACTAGGTATACCTGATATAAAAACGACACCTTGTTCTGTATTTTTAAGGAAGTTACCGATACAAGCTGAAAGTTTCTGTAGATTTGAAGGAGAAACGGTATCGATCTCATAATCAAAATTTGAGAAATCTTTTCTACTGCTTTTCGATAACCAGATAAAACCCACATTGGAACGGAACTCAAATCTTTTCATCAACTTATCGGGAGCATCACGAGATATCAACAAACCATTTTGATCTTCTGATATCAGTTCTAAGAATTTTTGGATACTATTCTTTGAATCTTCTTCGATCACAAGCAGACCTTCTCCACTAGCTAGTTCTCTTTGTTCTTTTGTATCACCCGTATCATCCACTGTTTCAGTTTTTTCTTCTTCGTCAAAAAAGAGTTGGGATGGATCTTCTTTCAGATCGAACCGTTTTGATTTAACGTCTTGATACAAAGTTCCAAGTCTACTCTCGATCCTGCTTTTTAGTTCCCAACCCTCGTAACGAGAAATCATATGCTTGATTTTGGACCAGGCTTCTTTTTGACCCTCCTCGTATCCCTTCAGATAAAGTTTAATCCTTTCTTCCTGCTCCATATCTATCCCATGCCCATATCATCCTATATAACTAAGGTCCTCTTTACCGGATTCTTGTTGCATACCAGCTCCCGTGTCCATCTCCTTCAGTTTGGTAGTTAAAGATTCTACTTCTTTTGCTTTATCGTCTAATTTATCATAACTCACTTCGAATCCCAAATAACTAACTAAGATCTTTAAGACAGCTCTAGCTGCACCCGGATCAACGAAATAACCAGATGTTTCCCCCATAAGACATACACCGTCTATATCGTATATGCTTTTTCCTAGACCAAGTAATAGACCACTAGCTCCTACGATACCAGATGACGGATGTTCTTCGGAAAAGACAACTCCGAGTTCCTCCATATTTTCGATAAGATCTTCATTAGTTACAGCACCTAATACATCGGGTGTTTCAACCATTTCACCCTGTCCATATCCACCTAGGGAAAATATCTTTTTTATTCCAAATTCGTTTGATATCGATAAAAGCTTATCTGTTAGACGGTACTGGCCCTGTGGAGTCATACCCTGGTAATCCCCGGTCAGTATCACAAGGTCTAGGTTTTCTTCACCTACATCGTTTTTGTAATACAATTCATTATTCACTAATTTAGCGATACCATCACCACTTACTAAAACCTGGGGTGGTAAATATATCGAATATATCTTACAGAATAATTCTGCGTCTATTTCGTCTATCAGATGTTCTGCAGCAAGTTTTCCTACGTTACCAACACCTGGTAACCCTTCTATTAGGATTGCGTTTTCTAGTTGAGGTCTTTCCTTATATTTTAGAACTATATCATCCATTTTCTTAACACCTTGAATTATTTCCTTTATCTTTTATTGTTCTGCTTCTGCTTTCTTCTGTATTCCCCGTATCTGTCTTCGGGTGAATATTTAGGGGGTCTGGGATTAATAGTTTTTCCTCCACAGTCATCACAGGTATCGGACAAAGTGTATCTGCCACAAGATTCACACTTCTTTATTTTTTTCATTATCCCAGTCCTTTTAGCACGACCATTGAGGATATCCCTATTTAAGGCTTTTCTAAATGTATCCGGGGTTAAAGCGTGATCCGGCTATACTAGATTATTTACCTTCTACTATGTTTTCATATTCTGGGATAACATCCTTGGTAAAACTCTCCATCCCTTCTTTTGTCTTATAATGTTTCATCATTTCTTTGATAACCTTAAATGGAATAGTTGCAATCTCAGCGCCGATCTCTGCACATTGCCTGACCTGTCTTTCTGTTCTTATACTTGCAGCTATTATTTTAGTGTCGAATCCGTAATTAGCATATATCTGCTTTATTGACCATACCAGATCGACACCAGAAAGTATCCCATCATCATTCCCCCACTCATAAAGATCCATGACCTCTTTTTCGGTGTATATCGTATTATCCCGCTCCAGATCATCGATATTTTTTTTCAACTTTTGATTCCTAACAGTATCTACAAGTTCGTGCGGGAAATAGGTGCCCTTTGGATAGTCTTCTCCTCTGACCAAACCCATATTCGTACGGATGTAGTCGTCGATCCTACCTAAAAAAGGACTAACATAGTCCGCTCCAGCTTTGGCGGCCATGAGAGCTTGATTTGGGCTCATGACCAAGGTGCAATTAACTGGTATTCCTTTATCTGTAAGATATTTGATAGCTTTTACTCCTGTAAAATTATCGTCGTTTTCATCCATGGCTGTGTTTATAGGAACCTTGATCACCACGTTGTTATTGACATCGTTAAATTTATCGAATAACGTTTCTGCTTCGGTAACTATATCGTCATAACAAGATCCACATACCTCTAAACTTACTGGCCCGTTTACCGTTTTTAGAATCTCGGTTATATGGTCTTCTAAACTCTTGTTGTCTTCCTGTTCTTCGACTGCTTTTTTGATCAACGATGGATTGGTAGTCACTCCATCTAATATTCCCCACGATTCAGCTTTCTTTATCTCTTCTAACTTTGCAGTATCTACAAATATATCCATAATTACATCACCTTTTTTACATTCATCTTCTATTATCTTCTTGAAATAACATCATGAGCACTTTCGACTATGTGCTCTTCAGTGAGCCCATATTTTTCCATGAGTTCATCACTTTCTCCGGACTCACCAAATACGTTCGGGACACCGACTCGTTTCATAGGTACGTGATAGTTCTCTGAGAGTACTTGGGAAATTCCACTACCCATACCCTGGCTTACAACATGCTCTTCCGCAGTTACAACGCCTCCAGTATCTTTTGCTGCTTTTATTATAGCATGGTTATCTAAAGGTTTGATTGTGCTCATATTGATAACTCTAGCATCGATATCGTGTTTCTTTTCTAAAATCTTAGCAGCTTTGAGACATCTGGAAACCATTATACCCGTCCCTATCAAAGTCACATCACTGCCATCTTTAAGTATAGTTGCTTTTCCAAATTCAAATTCAGAATTTTCTTCAGTGATTATCGGAATGCTCGACCTCCCCATCCTCATGTATATTGGTCCCTCAATGTCAGCTATGGTTTTTGTAGCCTTATAGCTTTCATGATAATCTGCAGGTGCGACCACTTTCATGTTAGGTAAAACTCGCATCAACGCGATATCTTCCAACATTTGGTGTGAAGCTCCATCTCCACCAACAGTTATCCCTGCATGGGTTGAAACCAATTTCACATTAAGTTCAGGATAAGCTACACTCTGCCTAACCTGATCATAAGCTCTGCCTGTTGCAAAAACAGCAAATGTACTAGCAAAAACTGTTTTGCCAGAGCATGCTAATCCAGCTGATATACCTGTCATATTCTGCTCTGCAATACCACAGTTAAACATCCTTTCTGGGAATTCGTCACCGAATTCAGCTACTCTACATGATCCACAAAGGTCAGCACCTATAACAACTATATCTTCTCTACTTCTACCGAGCTCGACCAGTGCTTTGCCATAAGCATCTCTCTGTTTTGCCATTTCCCACATCACTCATCACCTCCAAGGGCTTCGAGAGCTATTTTTAGCTGTTCATCATTTGCGGCTTTTCCATGGAACGCTAAAGAACCCTCCATAAAAGGAACGCCCTTTCCTTTCACCGTATGTGCTATTATCATTGTGGGTTCTTCTTCTACCTCATCGGCTTCTTCGAGTGCATCTATTATCTCGTATAAATTATGGCCGTTTATCTCTATTACATGCCATCCAAAAGATCTCCATTTTGAAACTATCGGTTCTATTGAAACTACCTCATTAGTTGATCCATCAATCTGGAGGTTGTTTCTATCTAGAAAAGCTATAAGGTTATCGAGTTTGTTATGGCTTGCGAACATCGCGGCCTCCCAAATTTGTCCTGACTGCATTTCACCGTCTCCACAGACAACAAAGACTCTGTGAGCTTTTCTATCAATTTTGGCTGCAAGTGCCATACCGGCACCGATTGAAAGACCTTGGCCTAAAGAACCGGTGGAAGCATCGATACCTGGTGTTTTGTTCATATCTGGATGTCCCTGTAGTCTAGATCCGAGTTTTCTTAAAGTCATCAATTCATCCACTTCAAAATATCCCGATTCAGCTAAAACCCCGTACAAAGCTGGTGCTGCGTGACCTTTACTTAAAACAAACCTATCTCGATCTTCCCACTCTGGGTTGTTTGGATCATGGTTCATGAAATGAAAATAAAGCGTTGTTAAGAGGTCAGTTGCTGACAGTGATCCTCCAGGATGTCCAGATCCCGCTTTGTGTGTACTTTTCACTATATGGATCCTAACTTTTCTTGCTATTTCTTCTAATTCTTTTATTTTAGATTCTTCAACGGATGGCATTTGTGATATTCCCCCAATTGGTTTTCAGCAAAGCTAATTACGTTAGCATTATTATCTTTTTCGGGGACGAGATGCTGTAAACGTATATATCCAAAAATCCAAGGGGGAAAACTTTTTTTAATCAATGGATATACCTCTACCGGAATAGGTAAATTGCTATTCACCTTGCGGGAATAGCTTTCGGGGAATCGTAGACTCCCCTACATCCTCGGAAATAAAAAAACCATTTCCTGCGGACAGTACCTTCGCTATTCACCTTGCGGGAATAGCTCAGCCTGGTAGGGCGATAGACTGCTAATCTATTGGTGCTATGCACCACGCGGGTTCGAATCCCGCTTCCCGCGCTTACTTATTTTCATCTTCTGATTCTAAAAATACGTCTGAGTCCACGTTTTTTATATAAAGAAGGATTGAACAGGACTATAGCTGTGAAAATCTCTAATCTCCCTATCCACATCAAAAGAGCCAAGACCAAACGACCGTAGTAAGGTACAGCTCTAAAATTCTCCGCGGGTCCAACTAATCCCAAACCTGGACCAACATTACCTATCGTGGTCGCAGTAGCTGAGATACCAGAGATCATATCCATACCGAGAGCCACCATAATAAGAGCTCCTATAACGAAAATAATAAGATATGCTGAAAAGAACATTGCAACTGTATTCAACATACTTTCAGTGATGACCTCATCCCCCATCCGGACGACAGTGACCCGTCTTGGATTAATAAATTCTTTAAATTTTCTTCCTATCATCTTAAAAATAAGAGTAATTCTTACAATTTTTATGCCACCACTTGTTGAACCTGCTGAACCACCTACGAACATCAAAACTAATAAAAGCATCCTGCCGAACTCTGGCCAGTCATTATAAAAATCTACGGTTGCATATCCCGTGGTGGTGATTATCGCGAGGATTTGAAACATACCTTCTCTGATCGCATCTAAAGTTCCCATACCCGTACCGATCAACATGATAGCTGTTAAAATAGTACCTATTATGATGAGGAACAAGTAGACGCGTAACTCAGGATTTTTGAATACCCTTTTAATATTTCCCTTGAAAAGTTGGAAATGGAGTGAGAAATTCATTCCAGCGGCTATCATGAAAAATATGATAATCCAGTGTACTACAGGAGGATAAAACCCGATACTGTCAGTATGAGGAGAGAATCCTCCTGTTGATAGTGTCGTGAAAGCATGATATACTGCGTTATAGGGCGTCACTCCCGCACCCAACAGCAGAATTACTAAACTAAAAGTCAACAAGCCGTAAATGTACCACAATATTTTAGCAGTCTCTTTTATTTTTGGTTTTAATCTAGTTATCGAAGGGCCTGGTGCCTCAGATTCTAAAAGTGTAAGACCGCCGCGTGATAGTTTTGTTAGTATAGCTACGGATAGTACGATTACTCCCATACCCCCCATCCACTGTAATAGACCTCGCCATAACATGATACTCTTAGGGTATTGTTCAAGTGGATATTTTATCACAGTTGCACCAGTTGTAGTCATACCGGACATAGCTTCGAAGAATGCATTTACAGGTGATTGGAATACCCCTATCATTAAAAAAGGTATAGACGATATCAAGGCTAAGATCAACCAGCTGGAGCTTACGATTACTATGGCTTCTTCATTTCTAAAATCTTCAATTTTGCCTATGGATTTGAAAAGGAAACTAAGTGAAAATGTCCAAGATGCCATGAATAAAAAGATGATCACGTTGAAGGGCAGGAAACCGAATAAGATAGGTTCTTCAAAGAAAGATATAGCAGGTATTATAGGGATAAAAAAAGCTAGGCCAAACAATTTAAGGATTGAACTGAGATTTCCAATTACTACCTTCCATCGCATTTAGAATAGCTCCTCGACTTCTTGAACTCGGTCCCTCAATACAAAGATGATCACTTTGTCACCATCTTTAAAATACTGTTTACCATGAGGGATGATAGTTTTACCTTCTCGAATAATAGCACCCACTATGGCCTGACTAGCTATCTCTGATTCATTTAATGATTGTCCTTTAATTTGTGAATTGTTTTTTACATTCATCTCGAGAATGTGTATATCTCCTCCATGGATTGGGATAGCTTGTAAAGGATTCAGTTCTTTTGCTAATCTGAGCATAGTCTTAGCAGTGTCCAACTCTGGTGAAGCTGCAAAATCGATGCCCACTGTTTCGATCAATGATTTAAGACCTAGTTCTCTTACGGTTGCGATTGTTTTTTCAACACCATATATCTTAGCTAACAACGATACCAATACATTGAATTCCTCAGAGGCTGTAGTGGAAGCAAAAGCGTCCATCCGCAATATCCCCTCTTCTATCAATACCTTTTTATCCCTTGCATCTCCCTTCAATACCTGTACATCTTTAAGCATCTCCGCTGCCTTTCTAGCCTTCTTAGCTGAATTATCGATAAGGGTAACGGAGACTCCATTATTAACTAGCTTCTTAGAAACATTTATGCCTATATCAGTAGCCCCAACGATCATAGCGTTGTTAACTTGGTTTTTTCTCCTTCCGATTAATTTTATCATCTTTTTTTCTGCTTTACCACCACTAGTTATCACTATCAATGTGTCATCTTCTTTTAATTCGTCGTTGCCATGAGGGACTAAAACTCGATTTTCTCGAATTATCGCACCTAGATTAACCTTTGGGGGGAAATTGATATCTTTGATTTTTTTCCCAGCAATTTTAGAGTTACTAAGGACTTTAAATTCTACCACATTTATTTTCCCACCCATGAACAGATTTTTGTCTATGGCGGAAGGGACATTTATTATGTTTGAAATTTTTTCAGCTATGATCAATTCAGGAGAAACAGCATAGTCCACTCCGATCTGAGAAAAACGTTTAGATACGGGTTTTGAGATATAATCCAAACCATTGATCCTAGCGATTGTTTTGCATCCAGCTGATTTTGCCATAGAACAGGC
The DNA here is from genome assembly GCA_046497075.1 of Candidatus Saliniplasma sp. Lineage (GTDB taxonomy): Archaea > Thermoplasmatota > Thermoplasmata > Halarchaeoplasmatales > Halarchaeoplasmataceae > Saliniplasma. The sequence goes on along the minus strand of JAWOGF010000060.1, from coordinate 15,640 downwards.
TACTAGGTTTGTTTCGTTATCATCAGTAACAGCAAAAAAGTAGTTAGTAGATTTTATGTCAAGAGAATTTAGTAGTTCGGGCCTTGCACCATTTCCGTTGACAACTTTTACATCTAGAATTTTTGCTCTTTCACACGCTCGTTTACTTTTATCTACCAGTATGACATCATGTCCTTTTCTTCTGATAGATTCTGAGAGTTCATAACCTACTTCTCCAGCGCCGATGATCAATACTCTCATAGTCTTATAACTACTCCTGTATTTAAATTATGTTATAATAATTTATTCAACAAACTTTTATGTTTTCTTACCCTTACCGATTCTCCTTCATTTATGTTGAGTTTTTTTCTATCCTCCTTCCTTAAAACTATTTTTCCATCATCTACCAAATCATCAAAGAATATGCTTACTAATACATCTTTAGTTTCTGAACTCACGATAACTAATCCTCCATTATCCAGATCAAGATTCATTTTAATATTTGGGTTTACCCTAGCTCTCCCGCCGACTTTGACAGGACTATTTTTCACTTTCAGTATACTCTTTTCTACCATCTGTATGTTTTATAATTACTAAGCAAGATAAGTATTTTTCTAATAATAGTAATAGAAAGGTATTGTGTTAATATGAATTTTATTTTCATCATTTCTTAGGTTCTGGAAATCCTGAAGAAAGATAATACTCAAGAGCTTCATTACATTCTCTTGTTTCCCAACTTTTATCTATCTCTGGTTTTACTAGAAGTTTTTTTATCTCATTAACTAGTGATTTTAAATCACTTGAAAAACTCCAATTTTCTAGATAAGTCATTTTGACAAATCCCCCGTTTTTAGGTGACTGAATATTAGGATGAAATATGTCATCTTTCCACTTAATTATGGGGCTAGAATATGGATAACTTCGCGGTATTTTTAATTGTATGATATGGTCGAAGGATAATGCTATGTTAGAACCTATATTTATTGGTCCAGGCGTGTTATTTAATCTGAGTTTTATCTCCATGTAGGTATCCATATTATTTTTTTGTATGACATTTACATCTTCTTCTAGTAAATGATCAAGTTCATTTTCGACCCGTGATAACCATAAATCATTAGGCAGAGTTCTGTCATAAATTTTAGATTTTATCGAGACGAAATCCCCATCTTCGATAATGGAATCAGCCCATTTCTGATTCACATTTATCTCTTTTCCTTCTTTATATATGGTTATATCCCCCTCGATATCCCAATAAGAGATAATTCCTGATATACTTTCAACAATTTTTTCTGTAGGATCTACACGGATAGTGATCCTCCTTCCTTCGTCTATATCTCCAATATCTATCTCGAAAGGCATGAGAAGGGTTATCATTTCTCATTTAAATCATTTACCATTAGAATTATATTCTATTCGAGGACTATGATTTTATGAATTTCTCGTAGTTAAGGCCATATATTCGTAGTTAAGGCCATATATAAATAACTTAAAGAATCGACAGTTCTGATCCTATTAACCTTTAAATAACATATATTTCCCAGGTTTGATTAAGGAAAATTCTAAATATATGGCGCTATTCATTTATACAGATTCCGAAAACTATAAATCATCATGAATCGGTTTAAAACTCCCGGAAAATCATTAGGTTTTCGATGTTTAAATACGCTCTAAATATTAGAGAGGAATGGGCCCTTGTGTAGTGGAGATGAAATATCTTGGCTGGAAAGTATCTAAAAGCAAGAAAACTCGCTAAAGAGATTGAAAAGAAGGCAAAAAAAACTGCCGAAAAAAAGCAGAATGCCAAGGAAGGTTTGGAGAAGGCAGAAGAGATTCTAGATATATCTAAAGAATTAGGAGTGGATGTCACCGAAGTCGACGAAATCATAGAGCAGGCTCGAGAGAATTTCGAAGATAAAGAATTTGAGAAAGCTTCAGAGTTGATCAACGAAGGATTGGATGTATTAGGGGATGCAAATGAGGACCGGGTAAAAGAAATTGTGGAAAAGATAGAATCTTTTTACGAGTATCTAGAGGTCGATTTAGAGGAAACCGATACGGGTGGATTAGTAAATGAGGCGGAGAGTCTGCTTAAGGATGATAAATATCGAGAGGCTATCAATATAGCAGACCAAGCTCTCGACAATGCTAAAAACGAAGTATATGAAAATTTTAAAGATAGGTTATATTCTATAGAATCTAAGAAGGATATACTTGATAATTTGGATGGTGACCCTAGTAAATTTAATGAGGACTTTAAATCAGCTGAAGAATACCTAGAAGAAGACAATTTTGAGGATTCTAAAGAGATTCTTGATAAAGTTGAGAGAGAGATAGACGATGATATCCGGAGTAAAGTTAACGATAAAACCCAAGAGATAGAGAAGATCGGAGAATTGATCAGAAAAAATGGTATCTCGACAGAGGGAGTTGAAGAAACTGTTAGTGATATAAGAGCTAAAAGTAAAAATGGTGAATTCAATGAAGTTATCGATCTTTTTGGTAAAACTGAGCGTGAATTACGAGATAAAAAAGATGAATTAGTATCTAAGATGGTGAAAAAATTAAGAAATGGCATAGAGGAAGCCCGGGATCTTGGTGCCCCTGAGGATAAGATTAAGGAAATTAATGAAAAAATAGATGACTTGCAGGAAAAGGAAGATTTTGGAAAAATCTTAGATTTATTAGATGAACTTTTTGAGAAACTAGAGGAGGCAAAATTCCACAGAGTTTTAAAGACCATTGCAGAGTCTAGAGAGAACTTTATCAAAGCGAAGAAGATTGGTGTAGATATCAGTGAACCTATGGACATCCTCAATAAAGCTAGGAACGCATTGAAACAGGGGGACCATAGGGAAGCATTGGAATATGCTAAAGAGGGCAGAAAAAAAGTACGAGATATAGTCAAGAAGCATGAACAAACTCAGAATGCCATCGAGAAAGCTATGGAATTAAAAGAAGGCCTCATCGATTTTGGAATCGATCTAGCTGATGTCGAAGAACATATAGAGGAAGCTAAAGAACATATGGAAAATAAAGAGTATTCCAAATCTAAAGATGTGATAAAGGAAGTAGAAAAGGAGATCGATAAAAAAGCTTATGAAAAGATTATGGAGTTCATCGAGGAATTTGAAGTCGCTATACTTACCTTAGAGAGAATGGGTATTGAGAGCGATGAATATACAGAGATGCTTGAGGAGGCTATAGCAAATACAAAGACGATGGATTATATCAAGGCTGCAAATATTGCATTGGATGGAAAAGACGAAGTTACGGATAAGGTAAATGAAGAATTGGAGCAGAAGATCCAAAATGTTTCTGAGATCGTTAAAAATATAAAAGATGTGATGGAAACTGAAGATATCAAAGAAGATTTAGACAATGTAAAAGATTTGATAGATGAGGCTGTGCAAGAAAGGGACAAAGAGAAATATAAATCGGCTTATGACCGGATCAGCGAGGCAGAAGAATCGGTTAAAGAGTGGCAGGTCGGGGAGGCGGACCAGAAATATAGAGAGGCGGCGGATATTTTGGATCTATTAGAGGAAACGGAATTTAAGGATATCAATGTTGAGGATTATAAAGATAGTTTAGAGAAGGCTCACAAGTATATCGAAAATAAAAATTATACCGAGGGTATCAAAGAAACCGAGAATATTTTAAATGATTTAAATGATAAGTTGAAAGAGAGATCAGAAGATTTCTTCTCTAAGGCCAAGGTCGAGGTCGTAAAAGCGAAGAAATCAGGGGTAGATATCAATAGGATGAGAGAGAACCTTATCGATTGTAAAAAACATATTAAAAAGGAGAGGTATACCGAAGCAATCCGTCTATCATTGGAAGTTGAAAGACAGGCGAGTAGGGCTAGGAAAGAAAGGGTAGAGACTCAAAAACTCATCTCGGAATTAAATAAAGATATTAAACGGGTCCGAAGGAACCTCCCCGCTGAGGACATAAAACCGGCGAATGATCTTTTGAAGGAGGCAAAAAGAGGTTTCCAAGAAAGGAACTATACAGAAGCAAAAGAATTAGCCCATAAAACCTCGGACAAGATCGAGGAGCTTAGAAAGAAAAAAGAGTTCGAGGAGTATTATGGCATCTACAACGAATTGATAAAAAGAGCAGGCGCTATATCTGTAGACACAGAGGATATTCAAGATCAGGTTAATAAAGTTGTAAACATGGCTGAGGAAGGGGATTACAATTCTGCAATACAGAACATAAAACAGAAAAATGAAGAGGTAATCGAAGAGATCAAAAGCTCTGTAGAACCAAGGTTAGCTCACACTAAAGAGATCATAGAATCAGCTAAAGAGATAGGAATAGATATATCATCTCAGGATGATTTACTAGAGAAAGCAAAAGAGGATTTTGAAAACGACGAATTCGAGAGTGCAGTAGAGAAGATAATCGAATGTCAGAACCAGATCCAGGAAATAAGGGATAAAAGTAAAAGAGCTGCTAGGAATGTTAAAAGAGCAAAAGATCGACTTGAAGACGCTAGAGATTTACACGCAGATGTTTCAACCGCCAATAATGAATTGCAAGATGCCATGGATGCGATAAAAAATGATGAATATGGTCAAGCTATCGACAAAGCTGAAAAAGCAATGAGTAGTATCAGGTTAGCGGAAAAGAATAGAGTTGAAAATATATTGGATACCTTCAAAGATAAAATAAACGATATAAGGATGGAAGGTGTAAATACCTCCTTAGCAGATAATCTGATAGCTAGAGCTGAAAAGGCAAAGAAAAATGAGAACTATAAAGAAGCCATCAATTTAGCGATGCAGAGCGAAGGAGAATTGGAACGTATCGAATTACAACAAAACCTAGCAAAACGTAGTATCTCAACGACCAGGGACAAATTAAATAAAGCAAAAAAAGAAGGGATAAATGTAAAAAAGCCTGAAAAGATGTTGAAAGAGGCAAAAAAGTCCTATGAGGGTGGTTTTTATGTAAAAGCTTTTGATAAAGCTGTTAATTGTGGAGATGTTTTGAACAATAAAATAAGAGCTTTCAAGGAATCAAAAAACATATTGGATAAAATTGAGAAAATCGTAGAAGGCATAAAGGATCTTGGTATTGAAGAGAAAGAATTGGAAGAAAAATGTTCTAAAGCAGTGGATTCTTTTGAAAATGATAACTATGAAAAATCTTATTCACTGGCTAACAGAGCTAAAGAGGAATTGAGTAATCTCAAGAGGAATTTACCAGATTATATATCTGATTTAGAAAAAACGATAAATGAGATAAGTTCTAAAGAGAAGAACATTGGGGAGGCTGAAAAATATATCGGTAAAGCTAGGGCAAATTTGAAGATGGGAAATACTTTAGACGTAGTTGAATTCCTTAATAAAGCAAAAGAAGAATATGGGGGTAAGTATTTTGAGGAATATGAGAAATATATGGAGGAGACAACAGAATTAGTTAAAAAAGCAAAAAAATTCGGCACTGACGTCCATGAGGCCCAAGAGGTTATAGAAAAAGCGCGAAAGATGAGGGACGAAGACGTTGAAAAAGCTAGTAAGAAAGCTAAACAGGCTCTAAATAAGATAGAGGAGATCCTTGCCCCATATAGCCCAAATATAGAGATCCAAATTGATGGCAAACTAAGACTCAAGAGATGGAACAATTTGGATATATCAATTAAAAACAGTGGAGGAGGTGTTGCTAAATCTCCATCTTTGGAAATAGAAGGAGCGCAAACTAAAGATATCGATTTACCCTCGATGTTGAAAGCAAATGAAAGTTTCGATACCAAGGTTCGGATGAAACCTGTTGAGGACAAAGTTATCTTTAAGGGGGTTGGAACCAGAATCTTTGATAACAAAGACATGGTATGTGAGATCCAGGTCGATGTAATCGAAAGTGATTTTAAGATAATAAAAGCTACAGGTGAGGAAAAATGTAGTGTTTGTAAAGGTGACATAAAAGAGGGGTTAGACGTAATAGTATGTGATTGCGGTACTACATATCATAAATTGTGTGGGGAAAGAAAGGGGGAATGTCCTGAATGTGGCCTAGAGTTTACTTTTGATGAGGAGAAGAAGGAAGAGAAAGAAGGTAAAAAAGCATCAAAAAGAGTAGCTCTTAGGATATGATTAGGATATAATATTTAATTTGACATGTGATCAAAAATGAATTTATTGATACACGCTTGTTGTGCCCCATGTTTGACTTACACTCATCATTATTTTAAAAACAATCACAGTGGAAACTTATCCGTTCTGTGGTTCAATCCAAATATCCATCCTTTCAAGGAATATGAAAAAAGATTGAAGTCACTCATAGATTATCAGGAAAAGACTGGAGTCGATATAATTTATGAAGATAAATACGATTTAAAAATTTTTTTAAAAGGAGCTTTAGAAACAAAATCCAGATGTGAATTCTGTTATAGATATAGATTAGCTGAAACAGCTAAAATCACAAAGAAGAAAGATTTCGATGCATACACCACTACATTGACTATCTCGCCATATCAGGATCATAATCTTATTAAAGAAATCGGTGAGGAAGAAGCGAGAAAAAATGGAATCAAGTTCATATATAGGGATCTAACTGATGGATTTTATAAAAGCCATGAGATGGCTAATGATATGAATTTATATAAACAGGGATACTGTGGATGTATTTTTAGCGAGATGGATAGGTACGAAAAAAAGATAATCTGATCGAATGGGGTCTAGGATCTTTAGTCTTTATCTTCTCTATAAAATTTTCCTTGACCGCCTTTTTCTTCAATCCTTTTGATAGATTTTTTAGCTTGATTCTTAAATGTTTCTTCAGCTTTTTTATAATCATCTGATCTTATGTTTACTCTGTATTTTGGTGATGCGATATAGTCAACATCAATCTTCGTTTCGTCCGTATCTTCGAAAACGGATAGTGCATATTTTATGTCTTCTATCCCATCTGGATTAGGCGATGTTAGTTCTAAATAACCTGTGATGTTGATATAGGGTGGGGTAATGTTATCTTTAGCTACTTCTATAAACATATCAACCCAATCACCTTTAAATCCCTTCTCTTCTAGGATCTCTGGGTGTATTGTTGTTTCTTCAAAAGCTTGATATAAACTACCAAATTCTTCACTCAATTCGATAGCGAATTCATCGTAGCACTTATCAAGGTCCCAGTCTAATCCTTCTGCTACTATCTGTAGGAGTTTTTCTGCTTTCTTTTGATTTTTCCAAGCCTGTATTTTTTCTCTTTTCTGATGTTCGTTCACCTGTTTCAAAGAAAGATCAATGTGACCTTTTCTCCGATCGACATTTAAAACTTTACAAACCCTCTTTTCTCCTTCCCTGATGTAGTCCTTAATCCTTTTTACCCAGCCGGAAGAAATCTCTGAGATGTGTATGAAGCCTTCTTTATCGCCATATTCCTCAAGCTCAAGAAAAGCTCCAAAGTCTTTCACGGTTTTAACATGGCCAATTACCAATTCTCCGTCACTGGGCCATTCGTAATCATTATCTGCCATCATTCTTCCTCTTCTGGATCTAAAATTTCACCTTTAAAGTTTGAATAACCCCCAGTAGGTTCAGCCAATATAGTTCCACATACTTGGCAATTAACTATAGATGAAACAGTTAGGAAGGTGATCTGTTCGTTGCCACAATCTTCACATTTAACTTTTACAAATGAGCTTTGATCCTTATTATTCATATGTATCACCAGATTACTCCTTGAACTCGAACCTTCTAGACCTTTTACATTTTTTTTGCCATGTCTTCCCGCATTCAGTACAGGTGTATTTTAGGTAAACTCTCTTTACAGGTTTACCCGCACCAGAAGGTTTTGACCATGGGAAACCTCCGTATCCTGAAGTTACCCTTCTGAACCTTCTTTGACCTTTTCGTAATTCGCTTCCAGGTCGATTTTTTCCTTTAGATATCTCCATATCTGTATGCGTGTCGCAATTCGGACAATAATCCTTAATTTTACGTGGTTTTATCATACTGATTCGCCTCATAAGTAGATTGCATATTAATATCTTACCCTTGTACAAATATTTTCTTTTAGGCTTCTTGGGTAGATTTTACATCCAATCCGGTTCCAATTTGTTTAACTGCAAATCGACTCTTTCCTTTATATCTTTTGGAGTCGGATAGTCTTTTATGATCTCCCCGTTCTCCATAAATTTTTCTAGCATCGGAACCATCGTTTCGTTACAATCACATATTGGTTGTTGATACCTTTCGTCCCACTTCTTCATTTTATAATTTAAACATTCGGGGCATCTAAATGCCTGTTTTTTCCCACTGTATTTACCTCTTTTGGCAACAAATTTACCTTCTTTTTCCACGATATCCATAGCAAAATTGATAGTTTTTGCATTTGAAATACTAGTCCCAACTCCAAAAGCATCAACCCCTGCATCTTTTAACTTGGGTATGTAATATTCATCCATGCCACCAGACGTTATGACCTTGGCTTTTATTCCTCTGATTTTCATTTCCCATTTAACTTCTTGAACAATCTTAGTTAGGTCTCCTCTACGGGATGAAGGTGTATCCAATCGGATACCTAAAAGTTCATCACCCATTGCTTCATAGGCCATCATTGTTTCCATTTTTTCGTCATGATATGTGTCTACTAAAGCTATCCTTGGGATTTTTTCTGAAAGTGTTTCATGAAATGCCTTAAAAGCGTCTTTTGGATTGTCACAGATTATAGTCAGTGAATGTGGCATAGTTCCAGACGGTTCCACTCCTACTTCTTCTGCACCAGCTACACAGGAGACAGAATCACATCCTCCGATATATGCAGCTCTATCAATAACAGGGGCAATGCTAGGATGCATCCTCCTGATGCCGAAAGACATAACCTGGCATTCACCTGCTGCTAGTTTTACTCTTGAGGATTTAGTTGCTACACCAGAGGGATGACAGATGAACCCTAATATAGGAGTTTCATAGATGCAAAATTCATTATAAGGACCTTCGATAAACATAGTAGGGGTGTATACTCCATCCTGTCCTGTAGGTTTAAAGACGGTCCCCTCAGGTAAAGCGTAGACATCGATATCTTTACCTTCTAATAAAGCTAATACTTCGTCAAGACCAACGAAAACTCCCCATTTATAATCGTCAGGTAAAGAAGTTGAGGTGAATTCGGCAGTAACCTCCTCGTCCCCTATACCTTTCTCCTCAAATATCTCCATAGTGTTTTGAAAATAAATATCAGTTGTTTTACCAGATATGATATCATCTTCAGTTGCAGAATGGAATCGGCTCATTATATATCAGTTCAAGATAGGGTATAATCCTTTTTATTCATTTTGGTTTACATTTAGAGAATTATCTTTAGGATGATCATTTAGAAACTATCCGTCGAAAATTATTTATATAATCCCTATATCGCAAAGCGAGATAAGAAGGTGATGATGATGTGCAAGAAACGGAAAGAAGCTATAGATCTGATAGATGAGATAATAAACGAGCTTAAACAGTAACAGTAACAGTAAGTTTGTCCAAAATACAAAAAGACCAATTGATTCATCACCAATTAATATTTTCCTCTTTTTATTATTATCGCTAATAACCAGACTCCTATGACCACGGATACCAAAAATATGTAAGGTCCGAGGATTATTTCATCGGTTCCCAATATAAGCAATGCTGAACCGATGATTATAGAAGCGAGTATAATCGTAAAACTCAATCTATTCGAAACTAATTCTATGGTGTATTCTAGATCATCCAATCCTTTGTGTTCTATGGCTACGGAAAGTTCTTCATTCTCTATACGTTCCATGATATTATTCAAACGATCTGGAAGTTTTGAGAATAGATCATGAAAACTCTTAGCAGTACCTAGTAGTTTCTCAACTTGTGCTTTTGGTCCGTATCTATTTTTAATTATCTCTTTTATGACCGGTTTTGAAGCTTCAAAGAAATCAAATTCTGGGTCTAAAGAACTACAGACCCCCTCAGTGGCGATCAGTGCTCTTTCCATCAATAAAAAATTAGGGGGCAGGGTTATGTTATGTTTAGTAGCGATATTCATTATCTCTTCGTTAGCTCCTTCAAGGAACGACGTATCCATCTTTTTCTTATATAGGTCTAAGACATCTTCTATATCCCATTCAAGTTCGTTTTTATCAATCTTACCGTGAACATCCCCTATGTCCAGGAGTACACCCATGATTTTTTTCGTATCGTTCCTCGCCATAGCGATAAACATGTCGATCAATTTATTTCTCCTCTCATCAGAGAGTCTTCCGATAGCACCGAAATCAAGTAATGTTAAAGTCCCGTCTTCTCTAAAAAAGATATTACCCGGTGACGGGTCTGCATGAAAAACCCCGTGGATAAAAAATTGCTTTAACATGGCTCTCGCCATCTCAGTTGCCAATTTCTTTTTAAGCTCTACGGGATAATCGCCATGTATTGCTTTTGTTATACTTTCTCCCTTCACGTTTTCCAGAACTATGACTTTTTTTGTAACATATTCCCAATGAACTTTTGGAATATTAAGGTCGGCATCATCCTCGAAAGCATCATAAAATTTTTGTGCACTCCTTGCTTCAGTAGTAAAATCCATCTCTTTTTCCAGCATCTTTTGGAATTCCTTAATAGTCTCTTCGGGATGGTACATCTGGCTTTCTGGGATGTGTCTCTCGATCAACTTAGCTAATTTTTTTATCAGCTCCATGTCAGCTTGTACCATTTTTCGAATATCTGGCCTTTGTACTTTTACCACAACTTCTTTACCGTTTTTAAGAGTAGCTTCATGAACTTGCCCTATCGAGGCTGCGCCAAGCGGATAATTATAGAAATCCTCGAAGATATTACATAGATTATCTCCCAATTCTTTTTCAATAATCTTTTTTGCCACTTCTGGAGAAAACGGTGTCGCTTCCTCATGCAGTTCCTTCAATTCGTTAGCAAATTGTGGCGGAACCAAGTCCGGTCTCATTGCGAGAAATTGGCCTAGCTTGACAAATGTTGGACCAAGGTCTTCAAAAAGTCCCCTAATATCTTCAGCCTTGGTTTCCTTCATCTTTTCTTCAAGAGATTCTTCTAACCTCTTTTTAGAGATGAAACTAGCAAGACCTAATTCTTCAATAAAGTCGATTAGGCCATGTTTTAGTAAAATTTTGGCAATCTCCCTAAGGCGGTCTATTTTTGTACGTCTTTTCATCCGGTATTAACAAAAAGGAAGAATGATTTATAATTTAGGTAGGTTAGTTATTTAGTTAAATCAAATCTCAAGGTAAAATTAATTATATCGGTCCGTAATCGGTTTAATGTGAAACCATGCAAGAACCTGAACCTTTCAAAATAAAGATGGTAGAACCATTAAAAAGACTTACCAAGGAAGAACGAAAGAGAAAGATCATCGACGCTGGGTTAAATGTATTCAAGTTAAGATCAGATGATGTCTATATAGATCTACTCACCGACTCTGGAACTTCTGCGATGAGTGATGAACAATGGAGTGAAATGGTCAAAACTGAACAGGCCTATGCTGGTAGTGATTCCTATTATATTTTAAAAGAAGCAGTTCAGAATATATTCGGTTTTAAAAATTTCGTGCCCGTCCACCAAGGAAGAGCAGCAGAGAATATTTTATTCTCTGTGTTGGTAGAGGAAGGGGATTTTGTGCCCAATAATATGCATTTTGATACCACAAAGGCCAATGTCAAACATAAAGGAGGGACACCAGTTAACTTAGTTAGGAACGAGGCCTATGAAATAAGTAAGAGATTAGATTTCAAGGGCAATATGGATACAGAGAAACTACGTGATTTTATCGAAGAGAAAGGTGATGATAAGATACCTTTGATAATGTTGACGGTTACGAATAATACAGGAGGGGGACAGCCCGTTTCTATGGAAAACATCAAGGAAGTTTCTGATGTTGCTAAAGAGTTTGATATACCCTTCTTTTTGGATGCTTGTAGATTTGCTGAGAACGCTTTTTTTATAAAGGAAAGAGAGGGGGACTACAGTGATAAATCGATAAAAGAAATTATAAAAGAGATGTTTTCATATGCAGATGGTTTCACTTTTAGCGCTAAGAAGGAGGGATTAGTAAATATCGGGGGTCTAATAGGCCTTAGAGATGAGGAACTTCTACAGAAGTGTGAAAATTTAGGTATTATAATAGAAGGATTTCCAACATATGGGGGTATGGCATGTAGGGAACTCTCGGCTATGGGTAAGGGGCTAGAGGAGGCTACATCCTATGAATATCAAAGATATCGACATCAACAGGTCAAATTTTTAGGAGATAGATTGAGAGAAGAGGGAATTCCTATAATCGAGCCAGTTGGAGGACATGCTGTTTTCATAGATGCTAAAAAATTCCTACCTCATATACCTCAAGAACAGTTTCCTGCCCAATCGCTTACAGTTCAGCTTTATATCGAATCGGGTATACGTGGCGTTGAATTAGGGACAAGTGCTTTTGGTGAAAAGGATGAAGAAGGTAATGTGATACCTGCAAGGATGGAAAATATGAGATTAGCGATACCGAGAAGAGTTTATACATTCAGACAACTCGATTATGTTGCAGATTCTGTAATAAAGTTGTATAATAAGCGGGAAGATATCCAGGGCCTAAAAAGAACTTACGCTCCAGAGTTACTCGGTCATTTCAAAGCAGAATTCGAACCCATCTGAAAATTTACATAAAATATATATAATGGCCCCGTAACATATCTTAGATGATATGAAATTATCTCTGAAAAGTTTTATCTCATTACTATTGATTTTATCTATCCTTGCATCCTTATCAGTTGCTGTGATCAATACTCAAGGAGAAGAGATACGTGCAGTTTCATCGCCAAGGAATTTAAGTGGGATTATACATAGGACTCATATCTCTTTAGAGTGGGATGCTCCTGGACAGGAAACGATCGATATAGAAGGGTATTATATATACCGAGGTTTGGGCTCACTCCCTCCAGAGAGAATTGGCAGAGTGAATAGAACTAGTTTCACTGATCATGAAATCGAATCAGGTAGAACTTACACGTATTATGTTACAGCCTTTTATGGAGGGGAAAATGAAACAGCCCCATCTGATAGAATTCAAAAAACAGCATTAGGGTCCAATGTACCTACTGAAACACCGAATTTATCTGCGTATCCAGGCGATTCTCAGGTATTTTTAGATTGGGATGAACCTGTTGATAACGGAGGGGAAGAGATCACTAGATATAATATATATAGAGGTGAGAATGTAGATGATTTTGAAAAGGTACATGAAACCCATAATAAACATATTTTTGAAGACAAGAATGTGACAAATGGGCTCGAATATAATTATGTAGTGACAGCTGTCAATGACGAAGGAGAGAGTGAATGGTCAAGGATAGTTTCTGCTAAACCCTTATATAATATCACAGAACCCTCCTCACCGTTTGATATCTATTTATTCTCAGGAGAAGAACATATGGAACTTTACTGGTCCCCACCTCAAGACAAAGGGAATTCATCCTTAATAGAATATAGGATATATAGAAAAGAAGAGGAGGAGTTTGTTTATCTAAATTCTACAAAACAAGACTATTATATCGATAATGAAGTAGAGCTGGATGTTTCATATCAATATGTTATTACGGCGGTGAACGGAGAGGGAGAAAGTGATTATTCTGAGGAGGTAGAGAAATCCCTCGTTTTGGGAAATAATCCACAAAAACTGTTGGATATATCCGCTGATTCAAAAGAAGGCTCAGTGGAATTAAACTGGAATACAGATGAAGATATCTCTAGATATCTTATCTTTAAAGGAAGTGAACCAGAAGAATTATCCTTTTACAAGATGGTAGGTGCAATAGAAAACTTCGATGATACAGAAGTAGAAGCGAATACAACCTATTATTATTCAGTCAAAGTTGTAGATGATGAAGGGAGGATCAGTCAATCTTCGGAGATAGTTGAAGCAACTCCTCTAGAGGAGAAGGTTGAGGATGATGATCCAGTCGATTTATCAACCTACGGGATATATGGTCTGATAATTGGATTGATCGTTGTGATCGCCTTTTTGTTTGTGCATAAGGATAAAATCAAAAGGAGATATATAGGTAAGAGACATGAATGGGATTCCGGTGAACAACAGGACGAAGAAATTAAGGATGAAGAAGTTGTAAAAGTTAGACCTAAAAAAATTAATGAAATCGGATCTATTGACCAGGAAGATAAATCTTTTGAAAATGGTCAGATCGAGGTTAATAAAAGAGAAGATTTTATAGACGATTGAACTCATATATCTTGAAATTGAACTAAGTATCTTCGGTTAGGAGAAGGAGATATCCTTAATATGATCTCCTTTTTTAGGATGTAATACTTTCTTCTACCCCTTTCTTCAGAGGAGACTATCCCTGAACGTTCTAACATATCTAAATGGTGTTTTGCTGTTTTACCGTCCATACCAGCCTTTTCCATCAATTCTGAGACATACATATCCCGTTCACTGAGTAGATGAAGTATTTTTAAACGAGTTTTAGACCCTAATATTTCCAACCCATTCATTCTCTCACCGTTCCATAGATAAAATTCCTAAGAAAGCTTATATGTAAGCTTATATTTTTATGTTTTGGTGGTAAGAATGGCTGAGATACCAACAAAAGAAGAAACTCAAAAAAGAGTGATAACTGAAGGAGATCTAGAACATGAAGTTTATCTGAACAGAGAACAGATGGCGGATTTTTTGATCGCACTGGGCGAGCAGATGAAGAAAGGAGACGAGGTCACTGTTAAAACCGCTGAGTGGGAGATTCCATTCAAGTTTAGGGAACCTATAGAACTAGAGATCGACTTTGAGGGATACGGAGAAAGAGAACTTGAGATCGAACTTGAGTTCAAAGGAAAAAGAGAAGACGAAGCACCACAGATATCCTAAAACGCTTTCAAAAACTATTTGTTTCACTTTTTTTATTTTGTTTTTGTATGAAGTCGATAGAGATAGAATGTTCAAGGTTTGAATTGGTTGAAGGCGACATCACTCAACAGGATACAGAAGCGATTGTAAACGCTGCAAATAAACGATTAGCCCCTGGAGGTGGCGTTGCAGGTGCAATACATAGAGCGGCAGGTCCAGAACTTTACGAGGAATGTAAGGGATTAGGTGGATGTGAAACAGGGAAAGCTAAGGTCACTAAGGGACACAATCTAAAAGCGGATCATGTGATACATACAGTAGGACCTGTATTCTCAGGTACTGAACAAGATGAACTGGATCTACAAAGGAGCTATAGGAACAGTCTCGAAGTAGCTTCTGTTGAGGATATACAAAGTGTTTCATTTCCAGCCATCAGCACTGGGGCTTTTGGATATCCCACCAAAGAAGCCGCTTACATCGCATTGGGAGAAATAAAAGAATTTTTGGAAGAGAACGATATACCGAAACTGGTAAGGATGGTACTTTACAGCCCAGAAGACTATCGTATACACGAAGAGGTTTTCGACGAGATATTTAGAAAACCTGTCTGAAAATGACCTATCAGTCTCTAAATGGCACAGCCAATACTCATATGTGCAATAATTATAAATACTACTACACATAATAGTAATAAATGTGATAATATGCCAAGAGGAGATGGAACAGGACCAGAAGGAATGGGCCCTATGACAGGTAGAGGACTAGGATATTGTACAGGACATTCGACGCCAGGATTTACTAAAGGACCAGGTAGAGGACTAGCGCG